>CALENB010000449.1 GCA_937910235.1 uncultured Myxococcales bacterium
GCCTTGCGTGCCGCGTTTCCGGGCGAGAGCCACGAGACGCGCTTGATCCCTCGGGGCGTCGGCTACCAGAGCTATCGCACCGACCGGAGCGCCGAGTACGACCGAACGCGGGTGTGGTTGCCGCGGCGGCCTGCGTAGGTGATCGGCGGCGGCTCGACGAGCGCCGCGCCCCCAAAATGAAAAAAATGTCCGAGCCGACTGCTATGGCGCTTGTGCGCACTTGGTTCGGTCCCGGTTGCGCGCCCAAACGGGGTCGCCGACTAATCAAGGTCTTCTCGTGGTCATGGCGCTGCGTACAGCGCGTTCCATGACGGGGGCAACGAGCGCTGCGACCTGTCCAACGACACACAGGAGACCAAGAACTTGCGGCTCAAGAAGCGCCCGACTGACGCGCAAGCTGTGAACGACAAGTTCGAGGTGACTCTGGCGACGCTGTGACCGCGGCCGTGGTTATCCGCCGCGAGCGCTTCGCCTCGTCAGCATTGTGCGTAACTATGCGCGCCGGTCCTCGTCCAACCGCGCAACGACGGCTCGTGTCAGCGGCCGCTGGACGCGCCACATCCCCACCCTGAGAGGTCTGCAATGTCCATTGAAACCGTCCGAAACCCCGAGCGCGTCGCTGATTGGCGCGCGCTGGCCGATCGTGAACCGACGCACGCCCTGGTCGCCGGCGTCGATCTCGTGGTGACCCGCGTTGGCGAGACGGTGTCCGTGCTCTACGGCCGCTGTCTCCACCGCGGCGCGCTCATGGCCGACGGCCACATGGACGGCGACAACCTCATCTGCGGCGTGCACGGCTGGGATTACCGCGTCGACACCGGCGTGAGCGCCTACAACAACGCTGAAGCGCTGCACCGTTTCTCGGCCTGGATCGACGCGGACGCCGTGTGGGTCGACGCGGACGAGATCACAGCCTGGGCGCAAGCGCACCCACAGCCCTTCGACCGCGAGGCCTACCTGGGGGTCTATCAAGATCCGCACGGGACGCCGGAAGAACCGCATAATAGCTACATTCAACGGCTCGCACGCGACGGTCTGACCCGCACGGGGCATCACGGCGAGATCAGCGCGATGGGTGTGCCCGGCCCGGAGTTGCCGCGGTGGGACGCCATCCAGTTGGTCACCGCGCAGCTGGCGCGACGTCCCTTGCTGGACGACGCCGACGTCAAGACCTCGGTCGTGCTGGGGCCGCGCGCCAAGCGGCCGCTTCAATTCGACATCCCGCTGTTTGTGAGCGACATGAGCTTTGGCGCGCTGAGCGAGGAGGCCAAGGTCGCCCTGGCTCGCGGCGCGGAGCTGGCTGGGACCGGCATCTGCTCGGGCGAGGGCGGCATGTTGCCAGAGGAGCAGGCCGCCAACTCGCGGTATCTCTACGAGCTCGCGTCGGCGCGATTTGGCTGGTCGTTGGACAAAGCCGCGCTCTGTCAGGCCTTCCACTTCAAGGCGGGGCAGGGCGCCAAGACCGGCACGGGAGGGCACTTGCCCGGTGAGAAAGTGCAGGGTCGCATCGCGGAAGTGCGCGGGCTGGTCCCTGGCACGCCCGCCGTGAGCCCCGCGACGTTCGCCGACCTGATCACGCCAGCGGATTTTCGCCGTGTCGCCGACGAGGTCCGCGAGGCCACAGGCGGCATCCCGATCGGCTTCAAGATCAGCGCCCAGCACATCGAGGCGGACATCGACTTCTGCCTAGCGGCCGGCGCCGAGTACATCATCCTCGACGGGCGGGGCGGCGGCACTGGCGCGGCGCCGATCATCTTCAAGAATAACATCAGCGTGCCTACGATCGCGGCGATTCCGCGCGCGCGCCGCCATCTCGACGCATGTGGCGCCAGCGACGTGACCCTCGTCGCGACGGGCGGGCTGCGTACTGAGAGTGACTTCGTGAAAGCCCTCGCGTTGGGTGCTGATTTGGTCGCGATCAGCAACTCAGCGCTGCAAGCGATCGGTTGTTTGGGGATGCGCGCGTGCCACACCAACAACTGCCCAGTCGGCATCGCGACGCAGAAACCGCACCTGCGCAGTCGGCTGGAGATCGAGCTGTCGGCGCGGCGTCTGCAACGCTTCTTTCAGTCGTCGGCCCACCTGATGGCGGTGCTGGCGCGCGCCTGTGGCCACAGCGATCTGGCGGACTTCAGCGTAGCTGATCTGACGACCTTCGACCGCGACATGGCGGCGCTCGCGGGTGTGCCCTACGGCGGATCGGCGGGCAATTAGGTGAATGAGTAGCGCAGGCAGCCGCGGCAGCTTCTCTTGGCATGGCCGCAACAAGGCGGAAACCGCGACGGTCTACTTCAGCTCCGGCTGTGACGAGCAGCCCCCCTTCCCGCTAACGCACAGTGGCCAGCGGGGGCTCCTCTCGGCCTTTGGCGTTGAGGACCTCGGTGAGCCCTAGCCCTACGCCACGCCTTGATTTCCAAGGTTTGAAGCGGATGGCGCCCATGTCGTGGCGCTCGTTGTCCGGCGGTCAGGCGCCCGGCGTGGGCGCTGGAAGCCGATCGGCCAACTCCGTGTGTGCGTCCTTGAGGCGGCTGAGATGGGCTTGGTGCTCCGCGAGATCGTGGCGGCTCGCTTCGTCGTGGAGCGTCGCGTAGCTGAGCAGGGCCTCCGCGGTACCGTTGAGCTCGTCGATGAGGGCGCGCCATTGTTGGTCAGCCGCGAACCAGACCTCGTCGGCGGTGTCGCCCTCTGTGGCGCGCGTCAGCAGCCGATCCACTGCGGGCGCTCGCTCGAGCGCTGCCGTCAGGACGACGGCGGCGTCTGCCAGCATCGTCTCGCCCGCGACGCCGGGCTCGCCCTTCAGCGGTCCGCGAACGGTGTCCCGCACATCGATGAAGCCGCGCACCGCTTCGTCGAGGTCGCTCAGCATAGGCGGCGTCGGCTCTACAGGGAGCGCAGCCAGCGCCTCTGCTAGGTGTGCGGGAACCGCCAAGGCCTGCAGTTGGCGCTGGTACCAGACGCGAAATCCCACCGTGCTGACCGCGAACCCCAGCGTCAGCAACCCGGCCAGGACGCCGCCCTCGGTGGGCGTGCCGCCCGCGACGTGCACGGCCCCCACCCACACCGCGGCGAGCGAGAGCATCGACAACGGCCACGACACCGTCTTGTGCGTGATGCCGTCATACAGCGCGCTGAAGATCACCGCCAGCACGGGCACCACGACCCACCCGAGCGCGGTCAACCCTAAGGCCTGACCACCCGTGCACCAGCTGCGGTGCCAGGCCAAGCCAGTCGTGATCGGGACCAGCGCGAGCATCATCAGCAGCGCTGCGGACAGGTAGCTGGTCTCAATGCCGTAGCACTCGCCGACGCTCTCCCGGAGCTGCAGGAGAGGCCCCTTTGCGTCGTCGTCATCAACCACGTCGTCATCAACCACGTCGTCATCAACTAGGTCATCATCAAGCGCGTCCGCCGGCTCGTCGGCATCGGTCTCCACGCGGTCGCGGTCGTCCAGGGTGTCGGGATCGCTGCTCAACGGCGCCTCCGGGGTGTGCCCCCCTCGGAGGGTGCGGCAAGCGAGCGGCGCGTGTCGAGTGGGGGCGTGAATGGGTGGGATTGTCGGCCTCGATCATCGTTTCGTCCATGACGGTAGACCAGGCAGTCTCGCGAACACCC
>CALENB010000450.1 GCA_937910235.1 uncultured Myxococcales bacterium
GCCTCACCGATCGCCGCCTGCTGCTCTTCGCCTTCACCCAGGCCGAAAACCGCCACGTCTACCTCGCGATCCTCAAGGCCTTCGACAGCGCCCGCGAGCAGACCCTGCTCCAGCTCGGCGCGACCGGCGTCGTCGCGCGTGTCGATGGGTTGGAGTCCGTAGACGACGCCCTGCAGAAGCTCGACCAGCTCGTCTCGTGGGGCGTGCTCGATCGCATTCAGGATGACCAACGGGTTCGTACGATCGCCGAGTATCGCCAGCGTCGCTCGGTTTACCTGATGACAGAACTCGGCTGGCTGGCGACGCGCGCCGTGCATGACGTGATGGCTGCGCAACCGGGCGAAGCGGAGCTGCGGCGTCTCGTGTTGCCCAAGGTGCTCGATGAGCTCAAGCGCCTCGCCGACGCCGTCGCGCAGCAGGACGCTGAACGTGTCGGGCTTCACCTCGATGAGGTGCATCGCATGTTGACGGACCTCGCCGACCACGCGCAGCGCTTTCTCATCGCCACCAGCCAGCTGGCGCTGTCGTGGGAGGCTGATCCGCAGGCCTTTATCAGCCACAAAAAGCGTCTATTAGGCCATCTAGACGGCTTCCTCATCACCTTGGCGGAGCATCGGCCCTTGTTGTCGGCGGCGGTGCATGCCTTGTTGCCGCAGCGCGCGCGATTGCTGGATCTAGCGGCGGCCGCCAGCGGCGCGGCGTTTGGGCCGGAGCGTGCCCGGGAGCGCGCCGAACAGCATTTGGCTGGTGTCGTGGCTTGGTTTGAGGATACGCCCGGCAGGCCCTCGCAAGCGGCGTCACTCGATGAGCGCACCACCCGCGCGATTCATGACCTCACCACCCTGCTGCGCCGTGTGTTTGACGCGACGGCCGGTGGCGTGAGCCGGGCGTCGCGCCTCGAAGAGCTCGCCGGTTGGTTCATGGCCTGCCCCGACGACGCGACCGCCCATGCGCTGGCGGGCGCCACGTCTGGGGTCTCCCGTGCGCGTCACTTTGGCACCTTCACCGTTGATGAGGACGTGGAGCCCTCGACGAGCTGGTGGGATGCGCCGCCCGCGCCGGTGGACACGACGCTGCGTAAGCGCGGGCGCACGTCAGCGCCGGGGCCGCCGCAACCCATCGCGGACCGCGCCGCCGCGTCGCGTCACCTGCGACGGCGTCAGCAGGCGCGCCAAGACGTCGATCGGGCGGCCTCCGGCGCGCTGGTGAACTCGCTGCTCCACCTCAAACCGCTCGCCGCCGCAGAGCTGCAGGTGCTGCTGCGCTTGCTCTCTCGTGCGCTGCACGCCCGCACCGCGACGTCGACAACGGCCCACACGGTGCGCGGCCGCTTGCGCATGACCTTGACCCACGCCGATCGCGACACGTGGGTGCCGACCGTTCGTGGTGTGCTGTGTCTCAAGGGGCTCGACTTGACGGTCGAGTCGTCCGCTCAGGCGCAGGTGTCCGCATGAGGGACGTGCGCAGCTCCGAGCTCGGTGATCTACAGCGCGCCGCGCGGATCTTGCTTGGTCACGGCATCGTGACGGAGAAGCGGGTCGGCGAGCGCGAGTGGCGGAATCTACGGCGTTACGCGGCACCGTTGGCGGCCTCGTTCAGTGACCTCGCTGGCTACCGCGTCGAGGTGAGTCGCACCTCCGTCGCGCTTATTCGGCGCATCGACAAGCTCTCCGACTCGCCGGTGTTTCGGACCCCGAGCGACCGCGCCTTCGATCGCATGCGCTATGCGCTCGTGGCGCTGGTGCTCGCCGCGCTGGAGCGACTGGGCAAGCAGACGACGCTCACAGACCTAGCCACGCGTGTGCGGACGGCCGCCGCGGCGATCCCGAACCTGCCCTTTGACCCCGATCAACACCACGCCCGACTCGCGCTGGGTCACGCCGTGCGTGTCCTCGAAGAGCTCGGCGCCGTGCAGCTGACCGACGGCTCGCGGGAGGCCTGGGAGAAGAGCGATGGGGGCGGCGAGGCGCTGTACGATATCGACCGCACCGTGTGTCGCCGGCTGTTTCCCGTCGCCGTGCGTCGCGCCGACGACCAGCCCCAGTTCCTGCACCAAGACCGCGTCGATCTCGGCCGCGATCCGACCCGACGCGCGCGGCGTCAGCACCTCGTGCGACGTTTGCTTGAGCAGCCTGTAGTCTATTTTCAAGACCTCGGCGACGATGAGCGCGCCTACCTCAAACGCGAGGCCGGCAAGCTTGGTGCCACCCTGGAGGAGCTCACGGGTGGCCTGCTCGAGCGTCGCCGCGAGGGCCTGGCGCTGATCGACCCAGGCCGTCGATTCTCGGACGTGCCTTTTCCCGCTGGCGGCGCAGGAAATCAGGCCGCGTTGCTGTTGGCCGCGCAGCTCTGCGCCCTCGCGTCCACAGCGCCGGCGACGCCACCGCCAACGCTGCCCTTGCTCGCCGCGCCGCATAGCGATGAGGTCTCCGATGAGCTGGCCGCGCGCATCGCCGTCGCGCTTGGCGGGCAAGCTGCTACGCCGCTTCGCGCCCGACAGCAACGGCCTTTTGTCGCACAGCGCACCCTCCGAGAGGTCGCGACGACCCTCGTGGCCGAGCTTCGTGCCAATCTGACGAAGCAGCACGCAGCGCATCCCGGTCCGTTTCTGAGAGACGCGCTGATCGTCTTGACGGCCCACGACTTGGTGCGAAGCGTCCCTGGCGGGATCGTGTTGATGCCAGCGCTGGCCCGCTTTCGCGAGGTCCGTATTCAGACCGCCGCGGCGCACGTCGACCAACTCACCCTGGGGTTTTGATGAGCCGCTTCCAACCGACACGAGCCGGCATCATCGGTGTGTGGGACTACGAGGAGCAGGCGTTCCATTTTGCCGACGGCCGACTGGTCCTGCGCGGCCCGAACGGCTCAGGCAAAACCAAGGCCCTGGAGCTGTTGGTGCCCTTTGTGCTCGACGGCAGCATCGACGCGCGGCGTCTCGATCCTTTCTCCGGCAAGGACCGGACCATGCAGAGCAACCTGCTCTACGGCGGCGACAAGCAACGACGCGGCTACTGTTGGCTGGAGTTCCGCAAGGATGAACAAGTCGTCACCGTGGGTGTCGGGTTGCGGACGGATAGCAAGCGTTCGCGCCCGGAGACTTGGTTTTTCGTGACGCAGCACGTGGTCGGCGAGACGCTGCATCTACTCGACGAGGATCGCGTGCCCATGACCCGAAAGGCCATGCGCCGAACGCTTGGCGAGACGCAGTGCTTCAACACCCGCGAGGCGCATCGCAAGGCCGTTAATCAGGCGTTGTTTGGCTACGAGGGCGAGCGCTACGACGCCATGATTGAGCTCATCCTCACCTTGCGTCGGCCGCAGCTGGCCAAGGAGTTGGATCCCGACTCGCTGTCGACCGTGCTGTCGGAGGGGCTGCGCACCGTGGACCCGAGCCTGCTGCGTTCGAGCGCGGCTGCGCTGGACAACTTGGAGTCGAGTCAGCGCGACCTCTCGGAGCTTGAGCGCGCCGACAAAGCCGTGGCCGACCTCGTCACGATCTGGCGAACGTACCTGCGGGCGCGGGCGCAGCAGCGGTTGGTCGATGTCGAAGAAAAGTCGCAGCGCGTGCGGGAGACGACCGCACAGCTTCGTACGCTGGCGGTCGAGATCGAACGACACAGCGCGGCGATCGTCGCCCAGCAGGCGCTCACCGACGCGGCGACGAGCCGGGCCGCGGTGCATCAGTCGGGGATCGACGCGCTCAAGCAGCACGACGCTTACAAGAATCAAGGCCAGCTGCAGGACGCCCAAGATCACCTCGCCACCAAGGCGCAGGTCAGTAAAAATGCCGTGATATCACTCGAAAAGCGCGATCAGCAGGTCGTCCGCGAGCGCGATGTCTTGCGCACGGCGGAGGATCGGAATCGTCGCGCAGAACAGGCGATGGATGAGGCCCGCGCCGCCCTCTCGACCCACTGCGGTTTGGCCGAGGTGGCGGTCGCGAAGCCAGTGGCCGTCGACGCCGTGCGCATCGACCTGCGCGTCGCAAAGACCTCAGTAGATGGCGCGCTGGCGGCGCTTGCGTTGGTCGAGAGGGAGGACGCCGACTTGACGACCGCCGAGGAGCTGCTGCAACAGCACATCGCTGCCCTGGAGGCCGCAGAAGCGGATCAGCGCGCGGCGGCGGCGGCGCTCCAGGCGGCCGTCGCTGCCTACCTGCAGGCCCTTGAAGCCTGGCACGGTCAGCTCTCACCCCAGCCGCAGGGGCGAATCGACTTGACGCAGCTGCTGCAGGTCGCGACCGCGGCGAGCGACGCCCAAGACGTGCGCAGCGTGGTGGATGGGGCGTGGCGCAGCTTCAATGAAGCGCTGGTTGAGGCGCGCAAGGACCGGAGAGACGCCACCGCAGCACATCAGGCGCGCATCGCGGAGATCGACGGCGAGATGCAGCGCATCCGGGCCGAGAAAGACGACGCCCCGCCTGTGCCTGCGTCGCGACGTGCGTCGCGAGAGGGTCGAATTGGGGCGCCGTTGTGGCGGCTGATTCGCTTCGCCGAGGGGATGCCACTGGCGCAGCAGGCCACCTTGGAGGGCGCGCTGCTGGCGTCGGGGTTGCTCGATGCCTGGGTCGCGGCGGATAGTGCGCCGGATAGTGCGCCGGATAGTGCGCCGGATAGTGCGCCCGACATTGCGCCCGACATTGCGATGCAGCCCGGTGAGGCAAAGGCGCCTGAGAATGACGACACGTTTCTGCGCTTGCGCCCGTCGCTCGCCACCTCAACCTTGGCCGATGTGTTGGTCCCGGAGGAGTCGGCGGGCGTCTCCACCGACCACGTCACCGCCCTGTTGCGCGGTATCTCCATGGTCGACGCCGGCGTGCATATCGGCCTCGATGGCGGGTTCGCGCTCGGACCGTTGGCCGGCGCCCACCAACCGGCGCGCGCCCGCTACATCGGCGCCACCGCGCGTGCGCACCACCGCGCGCTGCGCATTGAAGCCCTGGGGCGCGAGCGCAGCGCAGAGGCGCTGGCCCGTGACACCGCCCGGGCGGACGAACAGCGGCTCGACGCAGCCGTCGCCGAGCTGAAGCAGGCGCGGCAGTCTCTGCCGTCCTACGCTGACGTGCGGCAACACCGCTCGGGCGCGCAGACGACTTTGGCCGTCGCGACCAGCAAAGCCGCCGCCAAAGCGCAGGCCCAAAGCGGCCGAGATGCGCAGCAGCGCAAACGCGACACAGCCAATCGCGCGTTTCGCGCCGTCGCCGCCCAGCATGGCCTCGCCGCGGACGCCAAGGCGCTGCGGGCGTTGGCGCAGCACATCGACGACGCCCAACGCGCGCTTCGCACCTATGCCGACTCCCTAGCGCGCTGCCTGGAGCGGCGAGAGGCCTCGACGCAAGCGCGCGAACGCCACCAAAGCGCGCTGCATGAGCGCGACGCGCAGGCCGTGGCCACGCAGCAAGCGCAGACGGCGTTTGACGCCGAGCAGCAACGCTACGCGACCCTACAAGCTGGGTTGGGCACCGAGCTGAAGCAGATCCAGTCCCAACTCGCCACCGCGACGCAAGCTAGGCGCCAAGCGCAGGCCGAGGCCGAGGCCGCCAACCACGCCCGCGAGGTCTCCGTCGTCGCGTGCGCGACCAGCGTGACCAAATCCGAGCTCTTCAGCGAGCAGCTGCCAGAGCGACAGCGCGATCTCGCCGACGCCATGGCGCGACTGGCGCCCTTTCAAGCGACCGCCATCGCCCAGACTCTCGGCGTCAGCGCGGATGAGGCCCCCTTTTCGCAGCGCCTCGCCGCCGTTGTGCAGCACGTGTCGAGCACACCAGAGCAGCTCAAGGCGACGGAGACACGCCTGCACTCGAGCTTGGACAGGCTGGATGAAGCCCTGGGCGCGCGTTACCACCACAGCCATCGCTACGAGGACGGCGTCATCGTCGTGCGCATCGCTGATGAGACCGGCGAATCAGACGTGGCCTCGTTTCAGCGCCGCATCGCCGAGCGTTTGGAGCGTGTGCGCGACCTGCTGCAAGAGAGCGAGAAGAAGGTGTTCGAAGCGCATCTGCTCAAGTCGCTCATCGGGCGGCTGCGGGACCGAATCGCCGAGACGCGGGCGCTGTGCAGCCAGATGGACCAGGCGATGCGCGCCTGCAGGCTCGCTAGTGGCAAGCACCTCGGCATCCGGTGGCGTGCCCTGCCGGATGTGGATCCGACGCGGCGAGAGCTGCTCGAGCTGTTGAAGTTCGATCCCTCACTTTCGACCGATAAGATCGGCCGGATGCGGGAGCTGCTGTCTGAAGAGGTGCAGCTGGAGCGACGCGACAACCCCGATCGCACCTACATGGAGATCTTGGTTCGCGCGCTGGACTACCGCGTCTGGCATCGTTTTGACCTGCTGCTCCTGGACGCCAACGGCAAAGAAGAGCGCTTGACCGCCGCACGCCACGGCAAGCTGTCCGGCGGCGAGAAGGCGGCGACCGTGCACCTGCCGCTCTTTGCCGCCGCGCACGCGCACTTTAAGACCGCGCGGCCGGATTGCCCCCGACTGATCGCGCTGGATGAAGCTTTTGCCGGGATCGACGAGACCGGCACGCCGGAGCTGCTGCGCTTGGCCGCGGCGTTCGACCTGGATTGGTTCCTCACCGGTCACAACCTCTGGGTCACCGAGCCGTTCTTACCTGCGGTGATGCACTACGACTTGGCCCACGACGAAGCCACCCGCGCGGTGAGCGCCTGGCCGATCTTGTGGAATGGCCACGAGACGGTCGACGGCGGCCTCGCGTGAGCGCCGCAGAGACGCTGCTCGGCGCAGGGTTCGACCGCCTCTTCCGCCAAGCGCGGCAGCGGCTTGAGCGCGAGCCCGACGCCCTCGCGATGGCAAAGACGCGCCTGGTGAACCCGAGCCCGGAAGAGCGGGATCACATCGGCGGGCTGTTGGGCCAACACTTCTCCGGAAAAGCGCTGACCGTCTCCTTGCACCACCTCGACGAGCGCCTGCTCGCCGCCACCGGGCAAGGCCTGCGCGCGTGGTTGGAACGCGCCGGCGGACCGCTGCGAGACCGTCCGCTCGAGGCGGCGCAGCGCGAACGCAAGCTGGACGAGACCTTCCATCGGCTCCTGGCCGGCCCGCTCGCCGCGGAGGGCTGGTATGTGCGGTGGCTTGAGCGGCTGAAGCGTGGCCGAGTGACGCGTCTGTTGACGATGGATTCGCTGGCCGATCTGGACCGCGCGACGGCCGTGCTGGAGGCCCTCCCGGCGGCGAGCACGGCGATGCCGGTGTTTGCGAGTCGACACGCTGGTGGCACCAAGGCGCTGTCGCAAACCCCGCTGGAAGGCCTTGTTCTCGGCGCTTTAGCGTTGCGAGTGAACACCGAACCCCCGACGACCACCCTCGCTCGCCGCGAGCTCTGGGCGCAGTTCGGCGTGGCGCTCGACGACCTGACCTCCACGGTCCTGCTGCTCAACGTCCGCGCCACCGGTACGGGGTTGGTCGATGACCTCCTGAACGCATCGACCGCCATTGGCATGCCGGTGCGACTCACGCTGCACCAGCTGGTCCAGGCGACGCCGACGCTGGTGTCGGACATGCCGGTTTTTGTTTGTGAGAACCCCGCCATCGTGCGCATGGCCGCGGAGCGACTCGGCGCCGGGAGCGCTGCGCTTGTCGCGACCGAGGGCCAACCGAGCGTCGCTTTTTGGCGGTTGATGGCGCTGTGTGGTGACCGGGTTTGGGCGCGGGCAGACTTTGACCAAGATGGCCTGCGAATCGGCGGCGCGGTGATCCGGCGGCTCGGTGCTATACCTTGGCGTTTTGATGCGGAGAGCTACCTCGCGGCGGTGGCGGAGAATGTGGTGCAACCGGTGGTGTTGCCGGAGACGCCGTGGGATCTGCGCTTGGGTGAGGTGATGTCAGGGCGGGCGCGGGTTGAGGAGGAGGAGATGTTGGGGGTGTTGTTGGCGGATCTGGGTGGGGGTGGGGGGTAGTCAACGCAGGCGGCTGTGGTTGGGTGCCGCAGTGGCTTGGCGCCGGCGGCGGCATCCCTTGGACTTTCGCCACCGCCCGTTCAGTGATACCGCGCGCACGTTCGCGAAAGGTCGGGTGGTCTGCCATGCGAGCCAACACCCACAACCAGATGTGTAGCCGGCGCAGGGCGAAGGAGTCCTCGATAGCGCGCTCCTGCGCGGCATCGAGCCTACGCACCTCCCGGTAGCCGGCCAGCAGCGCGGCTCGGAGTTGCGTATAGCTCGGATCTGCGCGCAGGTAGGTGAGGGTGTCGAAGTCTCGCATCGGAGCGGTCTACGGGAAAATTGTAGCCGGATCCACGTCCCGCAGACAGTTGGGCATGTCTTTCAAGTGCGCGCGAAACACGCGATACGCCCGGCGCTGTTCCCGCTCCTGCGTCAGCACCGGCACCGCCGCCTCGAGCTGCTTCACCAACGCCTTGATCTTGCGGTCATCACCAAAGATCCGCCGTCGGCCCAGCTCGTGCGACATCTCGCCCAAGGTCTTGGAGAGGTCTCGCACGCCGGAGATCCGGGCCTGCAGCGCCTCATCCTCGGCGCCGGCCACCAGCTCTAGTCCGTTGGCTAGCCGCAGCGTCAGCGTCTTCAATTGCGTCAGCGCGGCGCCAACGCGTGCTGGATCGAGCAGCCAGGCGCCGACGGTCTCGAGCATCGCCTCCGGCTCCTCAGGCAGCAGGTTCACGTTCAACCCCTCGACGGCCGCCTCATCGGGAAAGAGCGCCATGAAGCCCTCCCCGCTCTGCTGCTCCAGTGTGTCGAAGTAGGCGTTAAGCGCCGTTGTCGCGTCGTCATTGCTCACGGTGGTGAGACCGTCGATGTCGGCGTCAACCAGCACAGCGCGCGCCTCCTCCGACGCGCTGTGCGCCAGCCGCCGCAGCGTGACCACGCCAGCCGGCGGCAGGGCCCCATCGTTGGCGCCGGCGAAGTAGCGCTCCCCGATCGGATCGAACCACAGGTCGGTAACGTCGTGCATGGGTTAGCCTCCGATAGTGCCCTTGATGACGTGACCGATCGTGGCCACCGTGCCCGAGCCCGGCAGCATCTTGCCACCCTTGATCGCCGCCGTGTTGTCCGCCGCGACCGAACGCGAGATCCGCGCTTCCAGCGAGGTTTGTTCGACCTCGTCTTCCGCCGCCAGCATCATGGGATCCTTCTTCTTCTTGACCGGCCCCTTGCTGCCCAGCCATTGAATCAGCTCGTCGATCTTGCGGGGCAGCATGCCCAGCACCGATCGCACCGCGATCTTGCCGACGAGGGACTCGGCCGCCCACGAGAAGAAGCCCTTCAGCGCGACGAAGACCGGCGAGAGGTCGATGATGCTGAGGACCCCTCTCAGCGGCACCGCGGCCATCATCAAGCCGCCCATCGAGGCCAGAATTCCGGTCGCGAAGCTGAGCACCGCCTCCTTGCCCCGACTCGCCCACGTCAGCTTTTCGCCCGCCATAATGGCCTGAATCGTCTGCTTGACCTGACCGATGGCGGTGAACGCCGTGCCTGCGAGCAGGATGGTCGCGGCCGCCGGTAAGCCCCACGCGACCAGACCCGCGATGGTGAACGCCGAGGCGACTACGGAGACGATGGCCGTGAGGACCCGCGCCCACGTCCAGCGTCCGGGCTTCTTGATGACCTTGCCCTGCGCCGTCGCGATAGCGCCCGCCGTCTCTGTGTCGAGGAGCGTCGTGGCGATCTGCGTCACCGCGCCGCCGAACTCCTGCGCCCGCTGCTGCGTCAAGCCGCCGACCGTCTCCGGTGCCTTCTCCAACGCGGCCAGGTCAGCCTCGATCGCCGCGCTCGACGGGCCCGTCTCCGCGAGGATGGTGTCCAGCGGCTGTGTCGCCTTCGCCGCGATAGTCGTGGCGGCCGTCGCCAGCCCGTCGGTGAGCTGGGGGATGCCGCCAGCTAGGCGCGCTCCGACCTGCGTCAGCGTGCTGGTCGCGTTGCCGCCCCGCTCGCGCACCATGTCGATGCCATTGTTGGTCTCGCGCACCAGCGACGCGGCGATGATGAGCACATGGTCGGAGAACTGGGCCTGCGTCTGCGCCTGCGCCGAGGCGAGGTCGGATTGAAAGGTCTTCAGCGTCGCACGGTCGGCGCTGTCCACCAGCTGCGTCCATTCCGCGAAACGCTCAGAGAGGCCCGCGAACTGCTTGTCCGCCCACGCGGCCGACTCCGTGAGCTGGGCCTGCGTCGCTTCCAGGCTCGTCTCGATGGTCTGCTGATACGCCTTCACGCCAGCGTCCAGCTCTGCGATCAGCGCCTCGGCCTCCACCGCGATCTGCCCTTTGGCGTTGCTGACCATGGTGTCGCACTCCGTCACAAAAGCACCTTCCAGCCCGGACATCCCGGCCTCCAGCGACTTCTTCGACTCCGTGCTGGCCGTGTCGACCTTCACCAGCTCGGCGTTGATACGCGCCTCCATCTCGCCTACTGATTTCTTCGCCGCCGCCACAAAGCCGTCGCGCACCGCGGGGATCATCGCCAGGTTCTCTTCTAGCGTCTTCGCAATCGCAGCCTGCGCGTCCTCTGCAGCCAACACCGCCGCGTCGCCTGCAGCCTTGTTTTTCCGCTTCTCATAGTCATTTGCAGCCTTGTCGGCCGTGGCGACCTGGAGCGCCTGCTGCGTCGCCTTCCCGCTGGCGTGGGCGCTCGCGATGGCGGCCGCAGCTGCGCGCTTGAACTCGAGCCCTAAGGCATCGAACTTCGCTCCAATCGCCTTGGGCACCGACACACTTAGCTGCGTGATCCGCGCCTTCTGCGCCGTCAACTGAGCGCGCTGCTTGGAGACCTTGCTGTCGATATCCAGGGCGGCCGTGATCTTGGCGTTGCCGACCACCAGCTTGGCCGCCGTCTTCTGCTTGATGAAGGCGTTGGCGACCTCCGAACCCGCATCCGCCGCCGCACGCTGAATGGCGAAGGTCTGCTCCGTCGCAGCGTTCGTCATTTTTGAGCGTTGCTCGATGGCCGTCACCTTCAGATCGCTACCGAGCGAGAGGATGTGCGCCTTCAAACCGCTACGGCCGCCGTCGATGTCGTTCGCCACGTCTTTCACCAGCGCCGCGCTCGCCACGTGGGCCGGATCCGCCGTCGCCTTCACCTGCAAACTCGGCAAGGTCGCGACCGGCGGCAGCCCCGCGCTCAGCTGGATCGGCTGCGCCATCAGCCCCACGGTCTCCAGCGTTGGATCGATCGTCTCGGGTCCACCCACGCCCCCCTTCACCTCCGCCGCGGGCACCTCGACCTCAGCGGTCACCTCCTCCTGCGCGCCCGCTTCGATGACCTCCTTTTCGCCGATCGGCTCCTCCTTGCCGGGCTCCGTCTTGGCGGGCGGTTCGACTTGGATCGCCACCTTCTTCTTGTCGAGCAGCGGGCCGAACCCCTCAAGCTGGTTGTCGCTGTTCTCTTCGCGATCGAGCCCTTCGGCCTTGTTCACATCGCTCTGAACGAGCTTGTCCTTGGCGTCGGTCTTCTCAACCGGCGCCTCGGTTTTTGGCGCCTGTTTCTCAAGAGGCGCCTGATTTTTTGGCGTGTTCTTGTTCTTGTCACTCATGAGATTTCCTGTGAGGCAGGGCTGATGCCAGCGCCGGAACGGACGGCGCAAACGAGGGTGAGGGCGCGGCGGCTAGGGATCGTCAAACAGCGAGCGGCGACGACGCGCGACGATGCCCCGCTCACGATGAAGGTCTTCCACCGCTGCGAGTAGAAGTTCGTGTCCTAACAACACGCCGGTGGCCACCGCACGGGCGGAGGCTTTGTAGATGACACCCAGAATGTCGGCACCGACGAGCTGGTAGTCCTCGGCGAGCTCGTCCACGTCGATGTCGTCGAGGCGGTGCGTCGCGGCGGGCAGCATCGACTCCCAGAGGGCGTGGCGCTGGTCCGCGCTGGGCTCGCTAAACGCCAGCTTGAATCGGATGCGACGCTGAAACGCCGGGTCGAGGTTGCCCTCCAGATTCGTCGTCAGCACCGTGATGCCTTCGTACGCCTCCATACGTTGGAGCAGATAGTTCACGCCGGCGTTGGCGTACCGATCGGTGGACGTCGCCACCTCCGTGCGGCGCGCAAAGAGACTGTCCGCCTCGTCGAAGAGCAGGATGGCCTGGCCACGGCCCGCTTCATCGAAGATGCGCTCCAGCTTCTTCTCCGTCTCGCCGATGTACTTGTCCGTCACCTGCGCGAGGTTGACCTTGAACAGCTCCAATCCGAGCTCAGCCGCCATCACGCCGGCGGCCATGGTCTTTCCGGTGCCGGGAGGACCTCCGAATAGCACCGTCAACCCACGACCGTAAGGCATCTTATGATCGAAACCCCAGCGCGTCATGAGGGTCTCGCGGTCTCGGAAGAGCGCGACGATTTCGCTCAGCTGCTGGGTCACGCGCGGCTCGACGACGAGGTCTTTGCGTTGGAATTGGGTCGATACACGCGTCGCCAAGTCACCGAGGGCGTGGCTCAGCTGATTGCGCAGCGCCTGCGTCATGGCCTCGGCGCTGATAACGGGCGCGGCGCTGCCAGCTACCTGGGCGCTCGCAGCGGACACAGCATGACGCATGGCGCCACCGGTGAGACTGTAGTGAGCGACCAATCGCTCGAAGTCGACGCCGCTCTCGAGCCTCTCGGCGGGCGGCGCGACCACACGCCAGATCTCGCGCTGATCCGCACCCGTGGGCATCGGCAGACGCACCTCGAGGACTTGGCCGTCGGACTGGCCCAGGCGCGCGCGCAACCCTCGGATGCCGCGCTCAACCCCCAGGATCAACGGCTCGTCGCTGAAGAGCAGGTCGTCGAGGACCGTCGATTCGGCGCCCGTCGCCCCTTCGCCCGGCAGGCTGTCGAGTTGACGCAGATACAGGGGCGTATCGGCGAGCCGCGCCTCGAGCCGCACGTCCCGCAACAACCGCTCGCGATCGTGCTGATCGGCCGGCAGTCGCGCCATGTCGAGCGCCACCAGCGCACCTTCGAAGCGCGTCACGAGGGCCCGACGTCCTGCCCCCTCTGGACCGATCAGCATCAGTCGGCGCCGCGGGCCGCCCCGCAGCCAAGTGAGCGCCTGCATGAGGTTGCCGAGCACGTCGGTGGGCAGCACCAAGCGCTCGTCGGTCGCGGTGCGACGCTCCAGGGCCGGTGAGAGGCGTGGCTGCACCGCGTCGCCATGCAGCGCCCACGACACCAACCGTGGCGCAGCCATGACGGTGACGCGCGAGGGCGGCGCGTCTTCCAGCGCGCCTTGCGTGGCCTCGACCAGCGCGGCGCCCAGGTCGACGAGGCCACCCTGCAGCCCGCCGTCAGGCCGCAGCCACCGCTCGATCGCGGCAGGGCCATGGCCCGCCTCGGCGAGCAGCTCGACAAAGAAAGGCCAGGTGCCGTGTTTCTGCGTGAAGTCGGCGTAGGCGTGACGGTACGCGCGCTGCATGTCGACCGACACCTCGGGCGCGATGAGCGCGATAGCGAGGTCGTAGCCGGCTTGGTCGAGACGCAGCCGCGTGCGCAGCTGCTGGAGGGGTAAGATGCAGCCGGCGTCGCTGGACGCCGCCACCCGCTCGCGTACCTGCGTGTCGAGCAGCGCGAGATTATCGTCCGGTGCGATGCGGGCATCGGGCTCGGCGCCGAGGATCTGGGCCATCTCCTCGACCGTCACGAACGCGTGCAAATAGCCCTGATTGGAGGGCTTGTAGCGCGCGGCATGGCGCCATTGATAGCGCCGTAGCCAATGCTGGACACGCAGCAGCTCGGCGTTCAGGTGCGCTCGGGGTGTGTCGAAAAGCATCATCAGGCACAGGCTCGCAATCGGTCGGTGGTGACCCGGCAAAGCATGCCCAAACGACAGACTAAGCGGCCACCACCTGACGAATCATCCGACCAGCAGGTGGGGCTGCGCGGCCCCCTTGCCCACGCCCCCACAACCCGCCAACCTGGCGCCATGCTCAACCCACCCGACGCCCCCTCCCTCGCCGAAGGCCTCCACGAGCGCCTGCTCACGAGCGAGGTGCAGCGCGCCCTCGATCACCTCGCCGTCGACGGCTGGTCCGCCACCACCGACTCACTCTCCGCCGACCAACTCCCAACCGTCCTCGCCAGCCACCTCGCCCGAGTCCTCGGCCGCGCGCTACCCAAGGACCCAGAAAAACAGGTCGCGCTGACCAACGCGCTGCTCGTCGTGATGCAGCAGCACGCGCCCAGTTCCACCGCCAAGTCGCTCCCCGCCGAGCACGTTCACACCCCGCCGCGGGAGCTCTCTGCGCTGGTTCGAAAACGCCCGCCGCTGCAGCCCGAGCCACCGCTGAGACCCCACACACGCCTGTCCGAGAGCGCTTTACTGACCAACGCCTCAGGAGACGAGGCCATCGGCCCAGCCCTTATCGCCGAGCTCGCCTCCGCCGATCGTGTCGATCTCCTCTGCGCCTTCATCCGCTGGCACGGTCTGCGTCTGCTGCTCGGCCCGCTCCAGGCGCTGACCGCGCGCGGCGGGACGCTTCGGGTCCTTACGAGCACCTACATGGGCGGCACCGAACGCGCGGCGCTCGATCGCCTCGAGACCCTCGGCGCCGAGATCCGCGTCGCCTACGAGTCCAAGACCACGCGCCTGCACGCCAAGGCCTGGCTGATCCACCGCGAATCCGGCTATTCCACGGCCTACATCGGCAGCAGCAACCTCTCCCGCGCCGCGATGCTCGACGGCGTTGAGTGGAACGTCCGCCTCGCTGAGACCGCGTCGCCGCATCTGCTGAGCAAGTTCCGCGCGACGTTTGATTCCTACTGGGAGTCGCATCGTTTCGAGCCCTACACCCAGGCCGACAACGCCGCGCAGTTCGATCTCGCCGTTCGTCGTGAGCAAGGGGCCAGCGTCGCCGCCTCGCTGCTCTCGCCTTTTGAGATTCGCCCCTATCCGTACCAGCGCGCCATGCTTGAGCAGCTCGCCGCCGAGCGCGCGCTGCACCACCGCTTCGCCAACCTCGTCGTCGCCGCCACGGGTACCGGAAAGACCGTGCTCGCCGCGTTCGATTATCTCGCGATTGCAAGGCAGCACGCCGCGCCGCCGCGGCTGCTGTTCGTCGCGCATCGCAAAGAGATCTTGCAGCAAGCGCTGGCCACCTTCCGCCAAATCATGCGCGACGGCACCTTCGGTGAGCTCGCCGTCGCCAACCACAAACCCGTGCGCTGGCAGCACGTCTTCGCGTCGATTCAGTCCCTGCGCGCACAGACCGCGCTGCCAGCAGACCACTTTGACGTCGTCATCATCGATGAGTTTCACCACGCCGCCGCCGCGAGCTACACGCGCCTGCTCGATCACATCGAACCCCAGATCTTGCTCGGCCTGACCGCCACGCCCGAGCGGGCCGACGGCCTCGATATTCTGCGCTGGTTTGGCGGAAAACCGGCGGTTGAGCTGCGCATCTGGGACGCGCTCGACCAGCAGCTGCTGTGCCCCTTTCACTACTTCGGCGTCAACGACGAGACCGACCTGCGCGGCGACGAGCTCTGGCGCAATGGCCGCTACGACCTCGCCGCGCTGGAGGGGGTCTACACTGCAGACCACGGCCGTGTCGCGTTGATCCTTCGTGCCCTAAGAACCCAGATTCTCGACCTGGGAGCGATGCGCGCGATCGGTTTTTGTGTGACGAGAAAACACGCCACGTTCATGGCCGAGGCCTTCACAAGAGCCGGCATCCCCTCGCTCGCGGTGCTGGGCACGACCGACCACGACAGCCGCGACGCAGCGCTGCGCAAGCTCCGCAAGGGCGAGGTGAACGTGCTGTTTGCGGTCGACATCTACAACGAAGGCGTCGACGTGCCCGAGGTCGACACGCTGCTCATGCTCCGGCCGACCCACAGCGCGACGCTTTTTCTGCAGCAGCTCGGCCGCGGCCTGCGACTGTCGGACGACAAGCCGTGCTGCACGGTGCTCGACTTCATCGGTCTGCAGCATCGGCGATTTCGCTTCGATCTGCGGTATCGCGCGCTCACCGGCGCGTCACGCAAGGGGCTGGAACAGGGCATCGCGGAGGGTTTTGCGCGGCTGCCGGCGGGGTGTCACATCACCTTCGACCGGGTCGCGCGGCAGCGGGTGCTCGCCCACATTCGCGCTTGTCTACCGACCACCCAACAACAGCTAGTCACCGAGCTGCAGCGCCTGGGCCCGAAGACCTCGCTGGCGGAGTTTCTGGAGCAGACCGTGCTGGAGCCTGAAGATCTGTACCGCTCCAAGCGCACGTTCACCGCGCTGCGCCGGGGCGCTGGGTTTGATTCGAACTCGAATGACAAAGACACCGCGCTGCTCGCCCGCCTGCAGACGCTCTTGCACATCGACGATCTGGCGCGCGTCACGGCCTACGTCACGCTGCTCCAGCAGCCACGTCCGCCCCAGATCAGCGCGCTTGAACCCCGCGAACTGCGTTTGGTGACGATGTTGCACTTCGGTCTGCGCGGTCACGCCGCCGCCTGGCGCGCGCTGCAACGATCGATGGATGACCTGTGGTCGCACGACGCCGTTCGCCTTGAACTGTCTGAGCTGTTGAGACTCCAAGGCAGTCGCGCGATGACCGTGACGCATGACTTGAGTTTGCTGCGGCCCGTGCCATTGCGGGTGCACGCCCGTTACACGCGCGACGAGATCCGCGCTGCCCTCGGCGACCTGACGGCTGAGCAGCCGTGGAGCCATCGGGAAGGGGTGATGCGGAGCCGCGATAACGCGTTGGATGTGCTGTTTGTGACGCTCAACAAGGACGCGAAACACTTCTCGCCATCGACGAGCTATCGCGACTATCCGATCTCTGATGTGTTGTTCCATTGGGAGTCGCAGAGCGTCACCAGCGTTGAATCTGCGACCGGGCAGCGCTATCTCAACCACAAAGCTGAGGGTTCGAACGTGCTGCTCTGTGTGCGCGAGACCGGCAAGGATAGCCGCGGGGTGGCGGCGCCGTTTACCTGTCTGGGGTTGGTGGACTATGTACGTCATCAGGGTAGCCGGCCGATCGCGATTACTTGGCGGCTTCGTCAGCCGATGCCGGCGGTGTTGTTTGAGCGCGGGAAGGCTGTGGCGGGGTAGGTGGGAGCACGTCGGCTCGACCTAGGCTGGCGTTCACGTACCTGCCCGCTTGTGACCAGAGAAAACCGAATTATTGCGGCAAAGCCGGCAACCCAAGCTCCGCCCGCAACGAGGCCAAATCGAGCCGGAGCGCCGGCTCCTGCCGCGCCTCCATCGCCTCGACACCCTCAAACAGCGCGACGAGCTGACGCCGCAACCCCGGGATCTGAGCCGCCTCTCGGGCGCTCTTACCATCCAGCGCCGGCAGCGCCTCGTCCGGCCACCTCCGCAGCCACGTGAGCCGCATCTCGCGCATGGCCTGCTGCACGTCGGGCGGCACCTCCTGAACCGGCGCCGCCTCGGGTTCATTCGCGTCGCTCATCGGATCTGCCAAGGTCCGGGCGCGGAAACCAATGGACGCGCCACACTTTCCTTCCACCAACTTGCGCAGCGCGTCCGCCCGAACCACCGAGTTCGTGGTGAGCGTCAGGCCTTTGCCATGCAGCCGCGCGCTGCCAAAGACGATCTCGTCGAGCGCTGACGTCTGCGCCGCGCGCATGAACACCACCGAATCCGGGTCGTGCTCAGGCGCCTGGGCGCCGGTCAGCGAGCGCAGCGCGGCGCGGACCTTGGTATGTTGGCCCGGCTCGCACGAAAACGAGTCCTCGACAAAAAGCAGCGGATCTCCGTCTGTGTTGGTGAGCGCGCGCTGCGCCGACGCGTCGGCGAACGCCGTCTGCGCTGTCGTGATCAGCTGATGCCAATTCAAGAGCAACACAAGCGATGAGAAGTCCACAGCGACCTGCGAACGTGCGCCTGCGTCGTGGCGCAGCTGCTTGAGGTGGTCGGCGAAGGGCTCTCGATAGCGTCCTTGCAGCGCCGCCGGGTGCGCTCCCACCAGCGCGCTGATGCCCTCGATCGTGACGACGCGGGCAAATAGCAGCGTATGCAGCTGCATCGTGTGGCTCGCATCTATGTCGACCACAAAACGCTCATCGTCCGTTTGCGTATCGCGCAGCCACACGCCGACGCCGGGCCGAGTCGCGCGAACCTGCCACACCGAGGTCACCGCGCGTCGGTTGGCCTCCACCCACCGCTCGACGTCGTCGTCGCCGGAGAGACGTCCCATGACGTCAGCGAGGCTGCCATCCTCGTCGTATACCTCATGGGCTAGCCACGGCAGCGCGCACACCCACATCGGCTGGTTTGGGGGCATCAACTCATCGCCAAACTCTCGGGCGAGATCCAGGGCGTCCTGCAGCCCTGGCCGACTCTCGCTGGCGTCCTCTACCGAGCCCTCGAGAAACATCTCAATCTCGCGCAGCTCCCGCATCCGCACCACCATCGCGCGGTCTTTGGCGTCCTCTGGCAGAGGTCTCGCTGGCGAGGGGGCCGCCGGCTCTCTCATGGCGTCCCAACCTAGCGGATCGAGCGGTCGCAGCTGCACCCCGTTGAACTCAAACGTTTCGTCGCTATCCCACCCCCCAGCCATGGCCGTGACCCACGCGAGAACGGCGTGACCGGCCAGCAGCAGCGCGCGGGCGTGATGGTCTTGGGTGAGCGCCTCGGGTTCACGATGCGGCGGGTTGTAGACGAAGATGGGCGGCTCGAGCTTCAGCCGGCGGGTCCTCGAGTGCGCGTCGACGCGATCGTCGAGCAGCAGCGCCAGGGATTCGACGGAGGCTCCCTGGTGCACCGCTCTACCTGCGTACGTGGTCTCGAAACCATCGATGGTGCGGTACAGCGCGAGCCCGTAGGTCTCCCCGCCCGAGCCCATGACGACGGCCACGGCCTGTTGCCAGCCCGGCACGGTCAGCGTCAGCTGTAGCCCCTCCTCCGACGAGGCGGCGCGCCACGGTCGCTGCGCTGTGAACGCAGCCGCGAGCGTGCGTAGATCGCGCTGACTGTCCGGCAGCCCGGTCGCGCCTCGGCCCAGGTGTTCGGTGAGGCCCTCGACAGCCCGGTCGATGGCGCTCATGTCGCCGTGGTGCTCGACGGTGATCTTCAGGCCTCTCAGGGAGTCGCCCAACGCAACTGCCTGGGTCGCGTCAAGCAGGCGAATCGCCGCAGGCCGCTGGGCGGAGAGCGGCTTCGGCGGTTTCGATATGGCCTCCACGACGAGTCGCTCCCAGGTGCCGAGATCGGGTTCGTGATCGGTGGTAGAGATCGCGCGGATCTTGCCGTCGCCCTGTACGCACAGCGCGACGTAGGCGCGGTCTCCGTTCGCCAGATCGACATGGCCTGGAACCACGGCGAGCTGCCAGGTCGCGCCGCTGCGCTTGAGGCTGTGGAGTTGTTTGCGCAGCGGAAAGGACAGGGCCATTGGGAGCTCCTCGGGTGGCGCGGCGGCCGGGCACTTGGGCGCTGGACTCTTCCTTTTTGGACCTTGCGCTGCAAGGGAGGCCTGTTGTTTCGGAGAATCTTCCGCTTTTTTCTGGATGTGGTCCACGCTCGAAGCCGATGACGCCTCAACCTCACCCAAACCAGCCATACTGGGCGGGAGCCTCACGCACCGAGGCCACCTGAACCACGCGCCCGCGCAGCCCAAACACCCACCGGGGACCCCACACCCCACTCGATCCACCGCAACCGCCTGCGCCTGCTTTCCCCCGCACGACCCGTCAGGTACCGTACAACAATCGCACCCTGCGCCCGCACCGCGCACGCCTGAGACTGCCCCAGATTTCAGTCGATTCACACCCAAACGCCCGCAAAACCAACCTCGAAGGAGCCGTCGATGGCAGGACCACCCCAAGCCCGACTCGGCGATAAATCCATGGTCCCGGCCGACAGCCACGGCTGCCCGGCCTGTCCACATCCCTGCATCGGTCCAGCCGTCGGCGGTTCCCCAGACGTCTTCGTCAACGGCCTGCCCGCCGTGCGGGTCGGCGATCCCGGTATCCACGCGGCGTGCTGCGGACCCAACACCTGGAAAGCGAAAGCTGGTTCGGCGACCGTCCTCATCAACGGCAAGAAGGCCCACCGCCAAGGCGACTCCGACAAACATTGCGGCGGCACCGGCCAGATGATCGAGGGCAGCCCCAACGTCTTCACCGGCGGCGGCGGCGGCGGCGGCATCGGCGTCACGTTCTCCACCCCTGTCGGCGACTTCTCGCTCTCAGCGGACGCGAGCGGCAACATTGACGGCAGCTTCACGACCCAGACCGTCGCCGGCACCAGCGTTACGGTTGGCGCGGAGGGCAACGTCGTTGACGGCACCGCGTCCGCGAGCGCCGAGGTCGAAGGCGACGTCGTGAGCGCCAGCGTCGAGGCGTCGAGCGACGGCACCGTCAAGGGCAGCGTCGAGGTCTCGAAGGGCGACGGCTCGGTGAAGCTCAGCGCCGACAACGAGGGTAACGTCGGCGTCGACGCCAGCTACAAGAAGGCGAAGGTGGGCGTGACCCACAACACCGAGACCGGCAAGACTGAGGGCAACGTCTCGCTGAAGACGAAGGATGGCACAGAGTTCAAGGCCGGCGGCGACAGCGATGGTGGCTTCAACGCGTCCGTCAGCAACGGCGCTAATAAGGCCGAAGTCTCGGGCGCCGACGGGGAGTGGCAAGCTAACGCGACCGCCGCCGGGCCAAACGGCTCCGTGACGGCGACGGTGGACAGTGACCAGAACTGGGGCGTCGCGGCGGCCACGCCAGACGGTATGGGCGGCAGCATCAACGGCGACGGTGACGGCAACGTCGCGGTCAACGCGGACTCCGGCATGGAGGTCAAGGACCTCGTTGGTGATGTGCCCTTGATCGGCGGCGTAAACGTCGCTGGTGGCGTCCAGATCGCGGGCGAGAAGGGACCGCACGGTAACGACATCTCCATCCCGGTCGGCCCTGGGATCATTCACCTCAACGACGACGGCCAGGTCTCAGGCGGCGCTGGTGTGGGCGGCGTCAGCGGTGTCGGCACTGCGAACTTGGGCGACGACGACTGAGAGGCGAGTGGGTCCGGGCCGCACGATGCCTAGCGCGCTTGTGTGTCGGTGTTGGTGGCCATCTCCGACCACAGCAGCTGCCCCAGCCCTGAGGCCCGTCCGACGCCGCGGCGCAGCGCGTCCGCCAAGACCGCCCGGTCGCCTACCCAATCCACCCGCCACTTCGCGCGCGTAATCCCAGTGTAGACAAGCTCTCGCGTCAGAATCGGCGAGCCGCTCTCCGCCGGCAGCACCAGCGCGATCCGGTCAAACTGAGAACCTTGGCTCTTGTGCACCGTCATCGCCAGCGCCGTCTCATGGTCGGGCAATCGCGCCAGACTGACGTAGCGAACCCCAGGGCGCGTCTCCGTCTTCAGCCGGGGATCGGGGAACGCGCACCACAGCGCTCGCGGGCCTTGCGCGGGCTGATGCATCACCACCAAGCCGATGTCGCCGTTGCGCAGGTTCACCTCGTAGCTGTTGCGCGTCACCATCACCGGCTGGCCGAGCCAGTGGTTGCCGGATTTCTCAAGTGCCCGCGGCGTCATCGGCGCGCCGTCTGCACCCGTTCGCCCGATCGTTAGGACGTTACGAATCTCCGTCGCGAGCCACGTGTTCAACCCCGTCACGCCCCGCGGACCTCTGCGATGCGCCGTCAGCACGCGATAGCGGGCCAAGGCGTCGAGCAGCGCTTCGTGCCACACCGGGTCGGTCAGGGACCCCGCCGCGCTCCTCGATGGCGCCGCCATGCGATCGCACAACAGCGCGACGTAGCCGGGCTGCGGCTCAGGGTGCGGCTGGCCGTTGCTGTGCTGCAAGTTGTCCACGGCGGGGTCGATGTAGGGGCCGAGCAGCGCGTGGAGGATCGACGTGCTGAGCGCGTCGGTTATCTTCTCAGGCGGCGTTTTGCCGGGGGGCCTCTTCTCAGCGGGCGGCTGCAGCAGCGTCAGTGACCGAATCCGCTGCGGTCTACTGACGTCATCCCTCGGATCGGCGTCGATCTTCGCCCGCCAGGCCGGATTCTCGGGCGAATCGCCACACATCAGCGCGACGGCCGCCTCGACGCGCGCTGGCTCGCGTGACTGCAGATCGTCGGCTACACAGGCGATCGAGGCGGCCTGTTCGAAGCGAAACGACCGGGTCAAGCGCGCGATGCGTCCGCGCAGTCCGAAGCTGTCAGTGGCGGTGGTGACGAAGACGCCGCTGACCAAGTCGGCCAGCACCGTGCCGGCGTCGACGCTGGCGAGCTGGTCGCGGTCGCCCAGCAACACCAACCGCTTGCCGTCGGCGATGGCCTCCACGAGGTGCCGCATCATCTGCAGATCGATCATCGACGCCTCATCGACCACCACAATGTCTGCACCCAAACGATGGCCTTTTCCATGCCGGAAACCTTGTGGTTTATGTGGTAACACCCCCAGGAGTTTGTGCAGGGTCCGCGGTTCGAGGCCTTGCAGGGTCTGCCTCGTGTTGGGGCTGAAGTCGGCGAGTCCACCCGCGTCAGCCATCGCTTCCGCCATGCGCACCGCGGCCTTGCCCGTCGGCGCCGCCAGCTCGATGGCGAGGTCCTTGCCGGCACGTTTGGCCGACTCCAACAGGATCGCCAGCACGCGCTTGATGCCAAATGTCTTGCCGGTGCCTGGCCCACCTGTGATGACCGTGAGCCGCCCCTCCGCCACGCGCCGCGCCGCGTCCCGGGCTTGGTCGTCTTGGTCGCCCTGGTCGTAGATCTCCGCCAGTCGTCGGTCCAGCTCCTCGGCGCTGGGCCGCCAGTCCACCGCGCTGTTGGCCATACCGATCAGCACATCCGCCAAACGCCGCTGCTCGCGCCACATGCGGCAGGTCATCAACATGCCCTCGGTGCGGGCGTCAGGACCGCCGGTCTCGGTCGTCTGAAACACGAAGGGCGCCGTCGGTCGGGGCGTCGCGTTGGCCACGGCAGGGTGTCGCCGTACCCGCGCCTGCCACGCCGCCAGATCGCGCGGCAACGCAGCGAGGAGATCGATCGGCGCCCCGTCGGCGTCCTTGACCTCGTAGCGGCCACCGCCCAGCCACGCGCGCAGCTGCGTCAACTCCACGCCTTGATGCCCTTGCCGCGGCGCCGCCAGCGCAAAGGCGAACGCCAAGGCCAGCTCCGGGTCATCGGCGAGCTGAAAACGCTCCGCCGCCGCGTCCAAGATCGCGACGTCGGACGCCTGGAGCACGCCCGCCAGCAGAAAGGGCGCGGTCTTGGTCAGGAGCGCCGCTTGGCTCACGCGCACCTGTCGACCGCGATACGCCGGCACGACGTGGGCGAACGGCGGCGCTGGCACCCGCGTGCGGTCGGTTATTGTCGCTTTTTCACCGGAAACGCTGGTTGAGGTCGTCATCACGCCGCTCCTTCTGTCTGCGTCGCCCGCGCGCGGCGGCGGTACAAGTCCGGGTCCAACGCGCGGTCGAACGCTTGGATCACCTGCCACGGCCAGCGATCGGCGTAGACGCCGCGCACATCCGCTAGGTCATTCGAGGTCGGATCACTTGCGTTCACATCACCTGAGTTCAGGGCGCTAGGAAAAGGCCCGGCCATGCCGCGAACAAACAGGTAGAGGTGGCCGCCGACACGGGCGTTGTAGCTGGCCTCGCTGTTGACGTCGTAGCCCGCTAGCCGTTCGCCGAGAAAGCGATGCAGCGCCAGGGTGTAGATGAGCGACTGCAGGTGGTAGTTGCTGTGCGCCATGGCCGTCGCTAACCAGGGCCGCGTGTAGTGCTCGCGCCGCATCTCGCGGTCGCCGGGTGAGGTGATCTTGTTGGTCTTGTAGTCGGCGATGAAGTAGCGCTCCTCGCCGTCACTGCACACCGCGCGAAAGGTCAGGTCGATGAAACCAGTCAGCAGCCCCGCGATACGGGGCAAGACCGTGCTGCGCCGCGGTTCCGCACGCCGCCTGTTGCCGCTCGCTGGAACCGCGTCACGTACCCAGGCTGCGTGGTCAGCTTCGCTCGCCTCGACGCGGGCCAAGACGGCGTCGAGCCAGTCGGCGCCGTCCCATGCGTCACTGGCGGGGCCACCTGTGGCGCGGAGCTCAAACACCTGCCTCAGCGCGTCAGCGTCGAGTCGTGGCCCCGCGTGGCCGTCAGCCTCGGGTCGCCAGTCGTCGCCGCCCATCATGGACAGATCGAAGGCCAGCTCGTCGATGCGGTCCTTGTCTTGCAGCTGCTCAAGGCAATAGCCGGCCGCCAACGCCACGTGGCCGCCGAGGCCGGGCACGGACAGCGGCGTACGCAAGATCTGCGGCAGCGCCGCCACAAAGAGCTCGTGGTCCACGGCGCGGCGATGACCATGCTGCGCGCCGAGCTCGGTCGCCAACGCCAGCGCTCCCTGCCGCTGCGATTCACCCGGTCTCGCACGCCGGACGTAGGGGCAATTGCCCGCCATCAGAGACCGCTCCGTCGCGTCGGACAGCTGCGGTTGCAGCGCCGTCGGGGTCACTTCGACCGGCGATCCGGCCGCGTCTCTGGGCTGGAAGTCGAGGTTCTCCAGCACCGCGTGAGCCCACGTACCCACCTGTTTGCCGCCCCACATCGTCGCCAGCGGCAGCGGCGGCAACGCCGCGACGGTCACGGTCGAGGCCGCCTCGCGCGGCCACATCAGCTGGTCCGGCTCGCCACCGCTAGGAGCTCCCGCGTCCGAGCGCCCGTCTGCCTGCGATTCGTCGGCGCCGCCTGCGATGGCTTCGTCTGTAATCTCTGGACGTTCTTTGGGCTCGTCAGTGTCCAAATCGATCGCGCCGAAGCTCCCCAACATCGACGAGAAGCTCGCCCGCTGCCACGCGCCTTGGAGTCGATCGCGGCCGTCGTACGGGACGGGCTGTAGGGTCGCCACCGCCTCGGAGTTCGACGCGACCTTCGCGCCGCGGTCGACCGGTCGGCTGTCGTAGCGCCAGCCGATGCCGTCGCCGCCGTTGAAGTAGGTGTTGAGGTGTGACGCGGCCTGCGCGTTGGCGTCGTCGCGCTGTTCGCCCGGTTTCTTCGCCAAATCGCCACAGAGCGTCGACACATCCGCATACGGCAGCCCCGTCGACCCAGAGTCGCGCAGCAGCAACGCGTTGATCGGCGCCTTTGCGAAGGACTGGCCGACCGGACCAGCCCAGACGACGCAATGATGCTCGGCGCGCGTGAGCTCCACGTAGAACTTTCGGAGGCGCTCTTCGGCGTCCTCCACGGCGTCGCGCGATTTCGCGGCGCCGCGTTCAGGCGACTTGTCGCGATGCAGGTCCATGACGGCATGGTCGCCGGCGTTCGTCCCCGACGATGGCGCGTCGTCGTCGGCATCAGCCGCCGTGGGCAGCGGGTGGTAGACGATCGGCGCATACGCGTACGAGCCGCCGCTCACGCTCCAGGCGAAGGGCAACATCACGATGGGATACTGCAAGCCCTTCGCAGAATACGTCGTCACGATCTGCACCGACTTGGCGTCGCTCTCGAGCCGCTGGCTGGTCGGATTACGGCCCGATCTTTCAGCGGTCGCGCGCTGTTTTCGGACCCAGTCCGCCAGGCCAGCGGGACCGAAGTGATGCTGCTGTTCGGCGACGTGGCAGAGCTCATAGAGGTGCCTGAAGTCCGTCGCCAATCGCTCGCCGTCTTCATAGCCGAGCAACCGCTCGACGACGCGATGGTCGCGGCCAATACGCTGCAAAACGCCAGCAAAACGCTGCTTACTCCAGCCGCCAGCCCACATCTCGACCTGCTGTCGCCAGCGATCCCAGCGCAGCTCCGCCTGCCTGTCGGTCGACGGCTGGACGGTCCACTGCACCGCTGCCTCGGTCTCCACACCTGGCGCGTCAGCGCTGAGATTCGTCCTGCGATCACCCAGCCCACCGCCGTCCGCCTCCTCCAGCGCTTGGGCCAGCTGCTGCAACGTAAAGCCGATGAGCGGACTCACCGCCAGGGCTCGCGAATACCCCTCATAATTCGGCTGCGCCAGGGCGTCGAGCAGCTGCAGCAGCCAACCAGCGACCGGGCTCTGAAACACGGAGCCTTGGCCGGCCGTCACCGCCATGACGCCTAGCTTGGCCAGCGCTAACTTCACCAGCCGACCATCCCTGTGTTTGTGCACCAGGACGGCGATATCGCCCGGCCTGACCAGCCGCGAGGCTGTCCCCGGATCGGCGGCCTTGTCGTCGGTCGTCGCCCCGAGCCTCACGCCGGACGTCAACAACCCGGTGATCTCCCGAGCACAGCACTCCGCGGCCACGAGCAGCCCTTCGTCCTTCGTAGTGATCCGGACCCGCTGCCCACTGCGCTCCGGGTCAGGGCCGCCGTCGAGCCAACGCACCTCTAACGGCTGACGCTGAGCGTGCGTGCCGTCTGGGCGCCGCACCACCCCTCCGTTCGACAGGCGCCTGCCGCGATGTTTGCTGGGCACGTCGACCTGCACGTAGTCCATCTCGAGCGCGCCAAAAGACCGCCGATCCGTGCCCCAGAGCCGGTTCAGCGCCGCGACGAGGTCGCCGTCAGAGCGGTAGTTCCGGGTCATGGTGAACTGACCACCCGCGCCGCCACGCGTCGAGGTTGGGACCAGCGTCTTCGCCGCTAGGTAGACGTACACATCAGCGCCGCGGAAGCGATAGATCGCCTGCTTTGGGTCGCCGATGAGGAACAAGCGTCGCGCGTCAGCGCGGTGAAACACCTCCCGCAGCACGGTCCACTGGGCGACATCGGTGTCCTGGAACTCATCGATCAGCGCGACGTCGAACTGCTTGCGGATGGCGTCGCGCAGCGGCCGGGCGCCCAGCGCGGCTTTCTCAACCTCGATGGCCTGGGAGAGTCGCGTGAGCATCGTGTCGAACGTGATCGCACGGCGCTGTTCCAGCTCATCGTTGAGCGCTCGTCGCGCCTTGTGCGCAAAGCCGGCAAGGGGATTGATACGAGCTCGAAGTGTCCCGATCGCATCGATGAGGGCGTCCAACCGCGCGGCGTGACCATCGCTGTCGGCGAGGGCTACGGCCTTGATCTTCTTGCTGGTGCTGAGCCCCTTCTTCTGCCCTTTGGCGCCAAACGCCGCAGCCAGCGCGACGAGTTGATCGACAGGCGCGTCCGAATCAAGCCACGCCGCGATCGAATCGCGCAGCTCCTGTAGCTTGGCAGCGCTGTGGCTACCTCTGTACATCTTCGCGTTGGCCGTGACGTAGGCGATGAGCGTATCGGCCAAATCTCGCCCAGGTCCGTTCTCAAAAAACGCACGGAGCTCCGACTCGGCTGACTTAGAGGCCACCAGATCGGCCTGCATCGCCGTCTCATCCACCTGAGGCGCGATCCACCGTCCTGACACGGAGCAAGCCGTCTCCGCCACCTTCCTCAGGGTCTTCTCCTGCCATTTCCAGTCGCCTTCGTACTGCGCCCACTCATCAGCGGTCGCCGTGGCCTGGACCCGCGCGATGGCGTCCGCGACGAGCTGATCCCGCAGCGGGCCGAGGTCTTCCATCAGCTCCAGACCGGCGTCTTGGCCGCTCTCGAACGCCAGGGTGTCGAGCATGCGTTGGCAGAAGCCGTGAATCGTGGAGATCGGCGCTAGGTCGAAGCTCGACAGCGCGACTTTGGCCCTCAGCAGCCGACCTTCTCGACGCTCCGTCGTCAGCTCTGGCTCGTGATTCGGGCCCACGCAGAGGTGCCGCAGCACCCGGTCACGCCCGTCGTCCTCGTCGGCGATCGGCGCGCGCAGGTCGGCGTTGCCGGTGGGATCTCGGACGAGCTCCGTCAACGCATCGCGCACCTCGGCCAGCCGCCTGCGCACGCGATCGCGGAGCTCGGCGGTGGCGGCGTTGGTGAAGGTGATGATAAGGATCCGTTCAATCGGAACCTGCGTCTCCTCCTCGACCACCAAACGCGCGACTAGGCTGGAGAGCTGCCACGTCTTACCGGTGCCGGCGCTCGCCTCCAGCAGCCACGTCCCCATGGCCGCGATCGGCGCGCACGGCTCCCAGTTCGACGCGACCGGTCGCGAGCGCTCCGCCGTGCTTGTAGGCAGGCGCCCCTCTGTGTAAGCCGCGCTCATCGGGCACCTCGCGAGACGGCTTCGTCGCCGTGTGGGGCTGGTTCAGGTCGTGTGTCGAAGGCGCACGTGCCGGCCACGATCGGCACGAGCACTTGCCGTACAACCTGAATCCACGGCGGTTCAGCCGGAGGCGTGTCATCCGCGGCGTCTGGTCGCTCGCTCGGCCAGTCTGGCAGCGCCGCGTCGAAGTCAGGCTCTCCCCAGACCGCTGTGATCCACCGGTCGGTGTCGTCGCCAAAACGCTGAAAACCCGAGCTCCAAGCGGTCATCGCCGTAACCCGCAGCGCCATTCGCGCGGCGGCGTCGAGCTCAAACCAAGTCGCGTCGTCTTCCTGATCGGCCAGCGCCGCGGCGAGCGCCCAGGAGGTCTTCTCAAACAGCGGGACCGGCTCTCGCTGGCAGCGTCGCCACAGCCGCAGGAGGGTTCGCAGCTGCTGTTCTGCGTCTACAGGCGTTGAGAACCAAGTCAGCTCCGCAGGGTTCTTCTTGTTCTTACCTTTGCTGATGAGCAGCGCGCCGGAGAAGCTGCCCACCGGCTCGGCCGTGGCCGTGACCAGCATCGCCAGCCACGCCGTCAACGCGCGCTTGAGGCTCAGCGACCCCGCTGTGGGCACCAACAAGAGCGTCGCGTTGGGGCGTTTCGGGTCGGGCACAACAATCGCGTCGTCCAGCACAACTCCCCAGGTACCAAGCTCGTCGTCGTGCAGGCTCGCCACGCGCGTGAGCGGGGCCCCCAGCCGCAACGGCGCGGCGCCCATCGCCGCCTCCACAGCACGATCCACAGCGGGGCCCACTGCGCCGTCCACGCCATAGATGGCCTCCAGCGCGGCCGCCATCATCGTCGTTACGGTCTGCACCTGTGCCTGCACCGCTGCCACAGCAGCCGGACCGATCGGCAGCGTGCCCTCCGCGCGCCACCTCCGAGCCAGAAAATCCGCGGCTTCAGGGCCTTGTCCCGCGAGGACCAGCTGCAGGCTCTCGTCGCGTAGCTGCCATCTCTGCAGGCTGTCGAGCTGCAGCGCCTCACGCTCGCTCAACGTGATCTGCTCGTCCTGCAGCCGCAACCCGAACCGCTCCGTGAGCAGCACCTTGGCGGGGTTGGCCAGCGCCCGCGCCAGCGTGGTCACGTCGACGCTCAGCGGCCCGTGCTGGCCCTCGTCCATCAGCGCTTCGTTCAAGGCGCCCGGCTGCACACGCGCGGCGTCGCTGATGGACTCGCCGCGTCGCAGCTTCTGCAGGTTCTGCGCCGCATCGCACATGGCGCGGTCGAATCCAAGGATCGTTGGGCGCGGTTTATTTGAACTAAAACGATCCGCGCTCCAAGGCTGCAGTGTCCCGGGTCGCGTCAGCCATTCGCTCGCTGATTCACCGAGCTGCTCGCCGCTGTCAGCCAGCGGCGGCAGGTGCGTCGCGTCGATCGCCTCGGCCAACTCGCGGATCGCGACCGCTTCGGGCAGCGCCTCGTCGGTGTGCAGATCGAACCCAGTCCAGAACACCCACACTCGGTCACGCGCGCTCAGCAGCGCTTCGAGCAGCAGGTGGCGGTCAACGTCACGGGGATCGTGCTCTCCCATGCGGCGGGTAGCCGCCATGGGATGCCACGCCCGGCGCCGGCTCTGTCGGGGAAACACCGCCTGATCCATGCCCAGCAGCACGACGACGCGGAACGGAACGCTGCGCATCGGCTCCATCGCGCAGACCGACACACCGCCGTGAATCGGGCGATCGCCCCGGCGCGGGTCGTCAAAACGACCCTGCAGCTCGGTGCGTAGGGCGGCGAGCGCGATCGGGGTGTCGTGCACGGCCCCGGTGGCGGCGTCACACAACGCGTCGACGGCGGTCGTGACGCGGCCGGTCAACCAAGCCGTGGTGTCCGTGGTAGCCGTTAGACCACGAATGAGCTCGTTGAGACGCTGCTTCCAGACCGCGCCGGAGGCCGGTGTTTGCACCACCGCGCGGTGGTGCAGCAGCGTCGCGATGCAGCTGTAGAGTTGACCGAATCGAGCCACGGAGCTCGCGTTGAGCGCGTCAAACGGCACAAAATCAGCGCTGGCTCCGTCAGCTCCCACATCGCCCGACGTCTTGACCTCCAGGACCCGACCCTCGTTGTCTATCAGGTCCGTTTCATCGAGAAAAAGCGCACCTAGCGCGACGCGCTCCATCGCAAACGCGACGGTGTTCTGATGCAGCTGCGGCTGGTCGGCGGCGGCCCGATCTGCGGCGTCGATGCCCCAGCGGAGCCCGGATTCGCTCAGGATCCGTTGCAGGTCCGCAAAGTCATCGCCGGTGAGACCGAAACGTTCGCGCAAGGGCGGCAGCTGCAACAGGTTCAGCAGCGCCGTCAGGGTCACGCGCTCGGTCGCTAACTCCAGCACGCTGAGCAGCACGTCGGCGACGCCGTTGGTGGCGCGCAGGCCGAGGTCTGCGATGTCGACGGGGATCTTGGGCAGCTTGCTGGTGGCGCGGCCCTGGCGATCCAGCCGCATCAGGCCTTGCCCCTCGTCGCCAAGAACGGCGGCCACCAACGGCGCGTAGGTCGCGATGTCGGGCGTCATGACCAGCACATCGCGTGGCTGCAGCGTCTTGTCTTGGCTAAAGGCGTGCAGCAGCTGGTCGCGCAACACCTCCACCTGCCGCAGGGGACCGTGACACGGATGAAAACACAGGCTCGCATCGTCGGCCGACAGACGACGCCGGTGGCCTGGGTCCGTAGGTGGCGCCGCTGCGTGCAGAAGGTCGGCCTGCAGGCCGTGGAGGACACCAGCATCGGCAGCCGCGGGCGAGGCAAAAAGATCGTGATCGGCGTTGTCACCCTCGGCCTCTTCGTAGTTGCCTGCATGCACCTCAAGCAAAGCCTGGACGTCGCGACTGGGCCGACCGAGGTCCGCAAGGAGTCGGTTCTTCTGCTCGTCGGCGTCGAGAATCGCCTGCAGCGTGCCGTGCTGTTCCGCGGCGGAGAGCGCAGCCCACGTCGTCTGCTGCCGCGCTTGGCGCAGCTTGGTGCGGGTCTCTTCGCGCGTTGGCATGTCGCCAAACCAGGCCCGACTGGGCGCCAGCATGTACAGGTGCACGTCGAGGCCATCGGCGCCGCTGATCAACGCGAGGGTCTTCACCTCCTCGGCCGGCAACGTCGACAGGCCGAAGACATGCATTGTGGGCTGCGGGCCGCCGACCGTGGCCCGACGCGCCGAGGCATTCTGCGACTCGGCGAGGGTCCGTCGCCGCCACATCGGATGCCGTTTGTCGTCTGTGTCGTCGGCCGCCTCAGCGTCGAGCAGGCGTCGCAACACCAACGCCAGCCATCCGTCGTCCTCTGCCAAGAGAGTGGCTGGATCGCCGTCACGCCAGAGCAGCGCCGTGTCTGGACGCTGCCGCAGCACCTCGTCGATCGCCTGGGCGACCTCGCCAGCAAAGGCGTGCTCCCGCGCGCTGATCGGACCCTGCAAACGCTCAGAAAGCGCGGATTCATCGCCTGGAAGCAGGTAGCGCGTCACGCGCGCCAGCGTCTGCTGCACCTCGGTCGCGGGATCGCGCAGCAGGTCTCGCAGCACCGTCACGACGCGCCAGGGCAGCGCCTCGGAGCGCCAGCCACCGTCGGCCTGCTCGCGGGCCCAGAAGGGGAGCGACGGGTCGGACACCCCGAGCAGCAAGGCGACGCCGCCATCGAAGGCGGGCTGGGGGAACGGGAACGCCAGACGTGTCGCGATACCGCGGTGGGTCGCGATCTGGTTGCGCAACCAGCGCTCCATACCGCGGCTGCCGACGACGATCGGGATCTCCACGAACGGGTCGTCGGATTTCGCCGCGGCGAGGTTGTTGGCCAGCTGCGCGATGAGCTGCTCGGTGCGATTGCTGCGGTAGAGGTGCAAGGGCATGACGCTCCAGGGTTGGTTCAATCACGGCGACGCGAACTTAGACTTCCACGCCGACCACCTCGGCCACCAGCGCGACCCACACGGGGACGTCGACTAGCCCCAGTTGCCGGGCTCTGAGCTGGTCGGCGCAGGCGACGGTCACCCGCGCGACCACCTCGTCAAGCGGCAGCGGTGGGGTTGGGTCAAGGATGCCGACCTCTTCGAGGTATTCGCTCAGTTTCTTGACCTGGTTCGCACGAAACTTCGGAATCGTAGCGACCGCCTGAACGAACGACTCCGGTGCATCTTGATGCTTGGCGAGCGCCACACGCACGGCCGTGTCGAACTTCGCTGAGATCGCCTTACTGTCCTGCACCGCCGTCCAAGTCACGGGTTTGCCGCGCCCGATCTGCAGCGCGTCGAGGGTCGCGCGGACCGCCTGCAGTCGCGCCTGGGCGAGGCCGATCAGCGTGTCGTCGAGCGGCAGCGGGACGCCCTGCATCTGCAGCCGCAGCTTGCCACCGACCTGAATACCCAGCTCGGCAGCGCGCCACGCCGCGTCGAGATGGTCGCGCAGCAGCAACGCCAGCGGCCACGTGTCGGCGTCGTCATGCAGCGTCGGTCGTGGCAGGTTGAGCGCCGCGACATGCGCGATCGGGTCTGTGCTCGCCGGTGGCGGCGGCCAGGAACGCGCCACAGGGGCCTCCAGCAAGGTCGGTCGCGGCGTCCACGCGTCGACGCTCTCCCCAGCGCCGAGCAGACACACCTGGGGCGCCTCGAACCCGTGCTGATCGGCATGCAGCCGCCAAGCCTGGGCTTCGCCGGGGTCGGCCGTCGCGTAGAAGACCTGTCGCCCTGCCTTCGCTAGCTCCAACACGGCGCTCGCGATGGCCGCGAAGCGCGCTGGATCGGTCGTTGAGAGGACCTCATCGAGAAATAAGGGCAGCGCATCGCCGCCTTGTTCGCTGTGTTCGATGAACGCGAGGCGCGCCGCCAGCAGCAGCTGCACGCGGGTGCCACTCGACAGCTCCGACAAGGACTGCTGTCGCTGCGAGGCCATATCCAGGGCTAGAAAGCGGTCGCCGGCGCCGATCTGCAGCTCATAGCGATTGCGGGTGAAGCGTAGAAACCAAGCGCGGGCGCGAACCAGCAACGCCGGCGTGTCTTCTTGGCGCCGCTGCCGCCGCAGCCAGGCGAGCAGGGCTGCGGTGGTGTGGTCAGCGTAGGCGGCGTCGCGGGCGCGGACGAGCGCGTCGGTGGCCACGTCGCGCGTCCGCAGCGCGTCGTGCACGGCGCGGCCCGCGGTAGCGCTGTGGATGTTGTGCTCGATGTCGCTGATCTCGCGCTGAATCGTGGCCAGTTCGTCGGCCAGCTGCGCCAGCTCCAGGTGCGTAATCTCAAGCTGTTCACTGTCCAGTTCGAGGTCGAATGGTAGCTTCTCCTCCAGCTCGTTCAGGCGCTGCGCAACACCGGACGCCTCCTCCTGCAGCGCCCGCCACTGGGCCTTCTGCGCGGTGCGCGTCGGCAGCTGATCCACCGTCGCGCGCGTCACGCCACAGCGCGTGAGGTAGGCGTCGTGCTCCGCCGTGGCGGTGCGGAGCGCGGCCTCCGCGTCAGCCAGCTCCGCAGCGGTGGTCGGCCGGCGCTCGTTCGCGAGCCGCCAAGCCTCGCGCCGCTTGCTGACGCGCTGGCTGGCGCGCAGCACCTCATCGGGCGTGGCCAGGGTCGCCACGTCCGCAATCTGCAGGGCGGACAGCGCCGCGCGCAGCGTGGTGATGCCGATGTGCAGCGCGCGCTCCGCGACCGTCAGCGCGTCGGCGCGCTGTTGTTGCGCCACGCGCGCCTCGGCGAGGTTGATCACGCGGCTGGCCTGAATGTGCAGCGCGAGCGCCGGCAGGTCCGCAGCCAAGCCGAAGTCAGCCGCCGCGGCGTCCAGGTCGCGCTGCAGGGCCACCACCTCGGTTTGCGCTGCGTCGTGTTCGTGTCGCCGCTGCTGGGCCGTGATGGCTTGTGCGGCGGCGTCGTCTGCGTCGCGCAGGGCACCCTCTAGCTCCGCGAGGCCCGCCGCGACGGCGTCAAAGGTCCACGCGGTCGGCGACGGATGACCGCCACGGCGGTACTGCTGCTCAAGCGCGGCGATCGCCAGCGCGGCCTGGCTCGACGCGTCTGCCTCGCCGGTGGTCGTCTGGTTGTTGGCGATCAAACCAGGGCTGACATAGAGCCCAATGGCGGCGCCTGCGAGCCCGATTCCTAGGCCGACGAGCGGCAGCCCCAGCCACGCCGACAGGGCCATCGCGAGCCCCGCTCCGACCAGACCGAGACAGCAGGCCGCGAGCAGCAGGAGGAGGGTGACGCGGGTCGGCGGCGTGAGCGCAGCGACGACGTGCACCTCACGCTCGCTCGTCAACCACCGTTGCAGTAGGCGCCGCGCCTCACGTAGACCGTCGTGAGCGCGGCGATCCAGGGGCGTCGGCGTCGCCGACTCGAGGGCCGCCGCCAACCCCTTGGCGTGCGCACGGGCGGCGGCGAGGTCGGCCGCGACCGACGACAACGTCTCCAAGGCGACGCGGCTCGGCAGGGACACCAGCGCCGCGTCGGACCAGACCTGGCCGGCCAGCGTCGTGGCGGACGAGCGCGCCAGCTCATGCTGCTCGCGCAGGGTATCGACCCGCTGCGCGTCGCTGAGCAGGTTCTCGGCCGTGATCTCCCAACCTTCCGTCTGGGCCGCGCCGGGGTCGCCGCTGGCAAACGCCAAACGCGCCGTCAGCTGCACCGCCTCGTCGTGTTCAACGCGGCGCCGATCCACCGCCTGACGCCGCACACGCGCCGCAAACGTCAGCTTCTCAACGCTCTCCACCGCGTCGTCTGGCAGCGCCGCGAGGTTGTCGGGGAGCTGCGTCTGGGCGTCCTGCAGCGCCAGCAGTCGGCCCCGCAGCGTGAGCCGCGTCAGCGCTTCATCGACCAGGACGAGCCGCGCTGGGGCCGCGGCGGCGGCGGCGGCTCGCTGTTTGAGGGCCACGAGCCGCGCCTCGTCGTCTTGCAGCGCATCGGTCGCGTCGAGCAGGGTTCGAAGCTGTGTCGACGCGTCGCGCAGGCCTTTGCGCTCTGCCGGCGTCGGGCGCTGCCGCGGCGCTTTGGTTGGTTCGAGCGCGGCCAGATCGTAGCCGCCGTCGAGCTGGCGTTGAATCGCGCCGGCGATCGCCTGGTCGGAGGTCGCCGAGGTCGCCAGCAGCTCCTGCAGGGTCAGCTGCCAGCTGGCGGACGAGTCCACGTCCGGCTGCAGCGCCTCGCCGTCCCATCCGGTGCGCCCAAACACCAACGTGGCGACGTGCGGCGCTCCCCCTGGCGTGATCCGCCACGTGGTGCGCGCATCCATCCCTGCGGGCGCTTGTTTGGGCCATAACGTCCCGCGCAGAAGGCGGCCAAGGGTTGATTTACCGCTGGCGTTGGGGCCGACCAGCAGCACCAACCCTGGGCGAAGGCCGCGCAGATGAATCGGACGCGGCAGCCCGGGCGAGCTGCGCAGCTCCACCTCTTCGACGTACATCAGCGGCCTCCCGATAGGTCGACCGACACGTCGGTTTGCGCGGCGCGTTGACGCAAGAGCTGCTCAAGCAACGCCATCGCGGCGACGCGTGTGGTCAGCACCGGATCGGGCAGCGGCGCCCGCTGCATGTCCGTCGACCACGGGCTCGGGTCAAAGCTCGCCAGCTCGGCCTGCACAAGCTGCGGCATCGCGGCGGCTCCGTCGGTGTTGAGCGCTAACACGAGCCGGGCGACCTGACCAAGCGGCGTCGGTTCCGCGGCCAGCGCGTCCAGGTCGAGCGCGGGCTGCGTGGCGACCTGCATCGAGACGACCACCCAAGGGATGTCCGCGACGGGAAACACCAGCTCCGTAGCTTCACGCTCGGTGATGAAGCGCGCCAGCACGCTCGGCTGGTCGGTTCGGCCGGTGAACGTGATGGTGCAGCCGACCGCGGCGAAATCACCGGCGATCAGCCAGGCGTCGGTCTCGGCTTCGGCGCTGACGCGCGCCATCAGCGCGTCGTGCAACACGTCATGCCCTGCCGCGGCCAGGTCGAGCCTCGACACGTCCACCATCATGGAGGTCCAATGTACGGGTCCTAAGGGCAGCTGCTCAGCCGTCAGCTGCGTCGCTGAGGTGGGTGTGATCAGCCAAGGCCCGCGCGGTCCGGTCTCGCCGCGATCGAGCCCTACCAGCGACCCGAGGTAGCCGATAGGACGCCCGACGGCCAGGTCGTCTGGTTGGTGAATGTGACCGAGAAACCAGCCTGCGAGCGGCTGCGCGTCGAGGGCGAGCCGACCTGTCGGCGCGTACGGGCTGTTGCCGCCGTCAAGATCGGTATGCAGCACGCCGAGGCACAACGCCGCGTCACGCCGCGAGGCGAGGGCCTCCGCCAGCCCGGGTTCATGGAGGGGATCGCGTTGGTGATGCCGCGCCGGGAACGACCAACCGATGAGGTCGACGCCGTCGAGCTCCACACGTTGCCAACGCCCGCCCGCGCCAAGCAGCTGGAACGCGGCGATGCGTGACGCCAGCCGCGGCAGCGCGATCGAGTCGTGATTACCCGCCACACCGACCACCGCGATCCCCGCCGCCACAAGCCGCGCCACGCCGGCGTGGAGGTGCCCAAACGCTTCAAACCGGTCCTTGTCTTGATCGACGACGTCGCCGGCCAGCACCACCGCTTGCACGTCGTGATCCAGCGCATAGCGCAGCACCCGGCGCCACGCCTCAGCAGGGTCCAAACGCCGCGGATCCAGGCCAGCGGCGGCGAGGCGATGCGGCGATCGACCGAGATGGATGTCGCCGACAAAGAGGAGCGGTCTCGACACAAACAACTCCATTTGCGGTCCAACGTGGCCTGTGGTGGCCACGTTGAGGGCAAGTGATGGGATCCTTCGGCGACCTTCTACCAGAGAACAGACAAACCGACCCATCCCAGACCTTTCGCCGCTGCGGCTGTGGGTGGGTGAGCGAGGAGAGACTGCTGGATGGATCGGACAGGCTGTGTCGCATCCGGTCTGGACTCGAGCGTCCATGCACCGTATTTGGTGTCGAGGCGTGAATCCGTCGGGTGACGTACGACACAGGCTGTCCTACGGCGGTGTCAGGGTTCGGTTCATTGTCCTACACACGAGAGCCGCCCATGCCCCGCCTAGATGTCCGTACCCTGATAGATGTCGCTCACTTCGCGCAACGGCGAGGGTTGGAGGTCGCGCTGGACGCGGACCTTGATCTGGTCCTCGACAGCCTCGGTGTGTCACTGGCCGTTCAAGCGGCGGTACGCCAGGCGCTGAGGTCTCAGCCAGAGGCGTGCCTGCGGGACCTCACCTCGGAGATTTGTGAGCAGACGTTGCGGCGGTTGCTGAGTCAACGCGAGCTGGTCCACCTCAAGAACAGCCTCATCGTCGCGCTGCCGGAGCTCGCCGACGCCGTTCTGTTCGAGCAGCAAGCCGCAGCGGCGGCCGTGGTGTCAGCAGGCGCGCGGGCGGATGGACTCGCGGCGCACATGACCAAGGCCGCGCTCGCCGCGTGGGCGCATCAGCACGGCGCGGCCGACCTGCTGGTCCTGGCGTTGGCGGAGCTCACGGACCTGAAGAACGACCAGCTGCGGTGGTATTTTGGTGACGCGACGGTTGGCGAGATCCTCACCACTCGCCCGCACAGCTACTACGTGCGCCATGCGGGCGAGGCCCAGCGGCTGTGCATGACGCACCTACGGCAGCGCGCGGCCGAGGCCCAACAGAGCTTGGCTGTGTCGGCGGCGAAGCGGGCCGCGCGGACGCAGCCAGATCATCGAAAAGTAGCCGCGTTTTTCACCAAGATCGACGACGTTCGTCAGGGCATGCAGGGCATCGCACCGAGCCTCGGGCTGGCTGAGTCGGGCGCTCGCATCGCCGTCATGGACGATCCACTCGGCTTGGAGCTGACGTTGATGCGTCCTGCCAAGGACGGCTGTGTGGCTAATCCGCGGGTGGGCATCCTCATCCGCGACCGCGGCGCGCCCCTCGTCTCGTGTGACTGCGAAGACGAGATGCCGCGGGAGGTCCGGTTTGTCTGTCGGTCTCAGATCGACGCGCTAGAGGTGGTGTTGGATCTGCTCGGCAGGCCGCAACAGGGCGAGGCGCAGGCGATCGTCGACGCCCTCACCGCGCAGCTCGACGTGCCTGTCGCGACCCGGAAAGCGAGGCGTTACCTGAGGGCGTTAGGGCTCGAAGAACCGCCCCCGCTGCGGCTCGACGGTGCGGTGGCGACGCCGGTGTGGCGGCTGCACCAAGACGGCGCGCGTTGGCGACTGAGTCCGGGGTTGGCCCGCGCCAAGAAGACCGGCGAGGGCGTGGTGGTGCGCGCCTGGGCTGTGAACGAAGCGCAAGATTGGCTGGAGCAGCGCGGCGATGCGCGGGATCAGCAGCTGTTGGCCCTCATCGGCTCGCTGGGCGATCTGGCGCAGGTGACCTGGGTCAACACCGATGTGGCCGAGGGCAGGCTTCAAGATCAGCTGCTGGCGCTGATGGTGGGTCACCCGAAGCTCTACGCCGCGAAGGGCGCCGCGCGCCAGATCGAGGTGCGGCGGGCCGACGTGACCTTGCGGCTGGGCCAGATCGGCAAGACGGCCGAGATGCGCGCGTACATCGGCGAGAAGTTGGCGTGTGAGGTGCTCGATCGTGCGCAGATCGAGTCCCTGCATTTTGGCGATCTGCTGCTGTGGGACCCCGACGAGAGCGAAGCGCTGGTGCTGCACACGAGCCAGCGCGCCCAAGTTGGGCTGTTGCTGGAGATGCGGGGGAAACATCGCTTCGCTGCGAGCGCGCTACCCGAGCTGCGCAGCAAGCTGATGCCGCTCGCGCAGTCCGGCGAGGTCACGTTCTCCGAGCAGGTGCGGGGCGACAGCGTCGCGGCGGAGACGGCGCCCGTGGTTGAGCTGGCGTTTGATGGCGGCGCCTTGCGCGTGGCGTTGCGGGTCGCGCCCCTGCCGGGCGGCGCGTTGGCCGAGCCTGGGGAGGGGCCCTCGGTTTGGTACGCCATGCAGGAGAGCGCCCCGGTGTACTGCCAGCGGGACCACCGCACCGAGCGCGCCGAGGCCACGGCCTTGTGGCAGCGGCTCGACGGGGTCGTGCGGGCGTCGCGCCAAGGCGAGTCTGAGGCCCAGGGCGTTGGTGACGGCGTTGGTGACGGCGTTGGTGACGGCGGTGGCGACGGCGGGCGTGAGGACGACGACAGCGCCTGGTTTTCCTCCTCCAACGACGACCTTGAGGAAGGCGCGTCGCGCTGGTGCACACACGTAGCCCACCTCGACACGGCGCTGGATCTCATCGCTTGGCTGCGCCACGCCGCGGACGCCGGCCTCACCGTGCGGTGGGACAGCGAGCCGGTGCGCCTGCTCGGCCAAGCCACCGCGGGTAATCTGAGGGTGCAGGTCGAAGCGGGTCGGGACTGGTTCGGCGTGAAGGCGTCGATGGCGGTCGGTGGCGTACTTGTGCCCCTCGACCAGCTGCTGGATGCGGCGCGCGACGCTCGTCGTTATGTGCAGGTCGATGGTCACGGCTGGCTGCGGATGGAGGCGGGCTTGCGTCGGCGTCTCAGCGCGTTGACCCATGACGGCGCGGGGATCTCGCCGCTCGCCGCGCCGGTGCTGATGGCGTTGCAGGACGAAGGCGCGCAGATCGACGGGCCGCAGAAGTGGCTGCGAATGGCCGACCGGATCCGCGGCGCCGCAGCCCTGCAGCCCGAGGTGCCGACGACCCTCACCGCTGAGCTGCGACCCTATCAATCAGCCGGTTTCGCGTGGCTCGCGCGGCTGTCGATGTGGGCGCCGGGGGCGGTGCTGGCCGATGACATGGGCCTCGGCAAGACTGTGCAAGCCCTCGCGCTGCTGTTGCGCCGCGCCGCGCAGGGACCGGCGCTGGTGGTGGCGCCGACCTCGCTCGGTTTCAACTGGCTGCGCGAGGCCGCACGCTTCGCGCCGGGGTTGGAGATGCGCGCGCTCCGGGGCAAGGCTGACGCCGCCGTGCTCGACGATCTCGGCGCCAACGTCGTGGTCGTCACGAGCTGGGATGTCGCGGTGTTGCAGCTCAAGCGCCTCGGCGAGACGACCTGGACCACCCTGGTGATGGACGAGGCCCAAGCCATCAAGAACCCGGCGACTCGGCGCGCCAAGGCGATCTTCGCCCTCGACGCCGACTTCCGCTTGGCTCTGACCGGCACGCCCATGGAGAACCACACCGGCGAGCTGTGGAGCATCTTTCGCGCCGCGGTTCCGGGGCTGCTCGGGCCACACAAGCGGTTTCGCGAGCGCTTTCAAGTGCCCATCGAGCGGGACGGCGACGAGCGGGCCAAGGCGGCGCTGGCGGCGCTGATCTCGCCATTTCTGTTGCGACGGCTCAAGAGCGAGGTGGCACAAGACCTGCCGGCGCGCACCGACGTGCTCGTGGAGGTCGAGCTCTCCAAGCCCGAGCGGCGGCGCTACGAGCAGCTGCGCGCCAGCACCGCCGCAGAGCTGGCGAAACCTACGAGCCCGGAAGATCGCGACCAAGGTCGGCGTTTTCGGGTGCTCGCGGCGCTGACGCGGTTGCGGCAGCTGTCGTGCCATCCGGGGTTGTTCGATCCGACCTACGACGGCACCTCGGCGAAGCTGGAGGAGCTGCGGAGACGCCTCGACGAGCTGCGCAGTGAGGGTCACCGCGCCCTCGTGTTCAGCCAGTTCACAAGCTTGTTGGATCTCGTACGACCGGTGCTGGAGGCCGACGGCGCACGGATCTTGCAGCTTGACGGGCGAACACCTGCAGGGAAACGTCGCGCCCTTGTGGAGGCGTTTCAGGCCGGCGAGGCGGACGTGTTCTTGCTGTCGATCAAGGCCGGCGGCACCGGGCTGAACCTGACGGCGGCGAGCTACGTCTTTCACCTCGATCCGTGGTGGAACCCGGCGGTGGAAGACCAAGCGACCGACCGCGCGCACCGCATCGGGCAAGAGCAACAGGTGACGGTGTATCGGCTCGTGGCGCGCGCCACGGTGGAGGAGTCGATCTACGCGCTGCACGACGACAAGCGCGCGCTGACCGACGCGCTGCTGTCGGGGGCGACGAAGACGGGGCCCATGGCGGTGGAGGACCTGGAGGCGCTACTGCTCGGTGGCGGCAGCTGAGCGGCGCGGCGTGAGGCGGTGGCTAGGAACACACGCCATTGCTGCAGACGCGACCGCCGGTGCAGCTGGCGTCGCGGGGGAGATACACGCAACCGGTCTTCTTGTCACAGCTGTCGGTTGTGCAGACATTGGCGTCCTCGCAGGCGATGCCATCGTAGAGCGAGTTGCAGCCGGTGGTCTGGTCGCAGGCGTCCTTGGTGCACGCGATGCCGTCGTCGCACACGACGATCCCGGTCTGTTGGCAGCCTTTCTTGCTGCATCCCCACGTGATGCAGCGGTCTTGGGCTTGGCAGTTGGCGAGTTTGCAGGTGCCTGTGTCGCCGTTGACGACTTTGCTGTCGTTGAACTCTTTGAGTTTGCCGAGTTCGGGGCCGACTTCGGAGAGGCCGCATGCGGTTAGGGATAGAGATAGCAGGACGGTGAGGGCGATGAGGAGGCCGGAGATCCGGGCTGGAAGCGCGATTCGCGTGGGATTTGAGGCGAAGCGGGCGTGGCGCACGGCGGGGTCCTTGCGGTCGGGCTGGTGGTGTGAGGGTCGCTGAGGGTGGGGTTGGGCGTCAAGCGCGGGTGGCGTGCCGGCGGGACATGCTCTCGCGCCCGTCGACACACCCCGCTCCGCTCTCTCAGACACGGGACGCCATCGCCCCACCCTCAACTAGCCAAACCAAACTCCCCCGCCGCAGGCACCTTCACCGCCGGCGCCAGCTCCGCCGCCGCCTTGGCCAAGTCACCCATCGCCACGCCGCGCCCCGCATGCGCCGCCCGATACGCTGCGGTGTACACAGCCCGCTGAATCGCCGCACCAGACAACGGAAACAACCGCGCCAGCAGCGCCAGGTCGAGCGGTCCCTCGGTCGGCACCGAGTCCGGCAGCAGCCCCCGCCAGATCAGCTCGCGCGCCGCCGTCTGCGGCAGCTCGAAACACAGGTGATGACTCAACCGCCGCATCAGCGCCGGGTCCAGCGCGTCTGGCCGGTTCGTCGCCAGCAGCGTCACGCCTTCGTGGCGCTCGAGCAACCTCAGCAGCGTCGTCACCATCGACACCGACCACGCGCCGTTGCGTTCGCCATCACGCACACCCAACACCGCGTCACACTCATCGATGAAGAGCACGGCGCCACGCTCGCGCGTCGTCTTGAACAGCTGCTCCAACCGCCGCTCCGTCTCGCCAACCCACTTGCTGAGAAACGACGACGACCCCACCGCCAGCAGCGGTCGGCCCAGCTCGCTGGCGATCGCCTCGGCCGTCAGCGTCTTGCCGGTGCCGGGCACGCCGCTCAGCAGCGCCACCACACCCTTGCCGCGGCTCAGCCGTCGACCAATGCCCCACTGGTCGAGCACGGTGCGCTGATCGCGCGCGGCGCCGACCACCTCAGCGACTTGGGCGCTCAGGATGGTGGAGAGCACCACGTCGTCGAGCCGCACATCTGGGTGGCTCATCGCGCTGTCCTCATCGCGCGGGCGGATCAGCTGATCGCGCGCTGCCGCCTTGAGGTGGGCCATGGAGATCTGCGCCGACGCCACATCTGGCGCTGTGTGCACGGCCGCCGCGACCGCCATCAGCACCGCGTTCTTGATGGTGCCGCCGGTGAGCTCATAGCGATCGGCCAGCCCGACGAGATCGACATCGGCCGCCAGCGGCACCGTCTCGGGTAGCAGGTTCCGCCAGATCGCCAGCCGCGCGCTGCGATCGGGCTCCGGGAACTTCACCTTCACCAAGAGGCGCCGGTCCAGGGCTTCATCGAGCAGGTCGGGCAGGTTCGTCGCCAAGATCGCGACGCCCTCAAAGCGCTCTATTTCGGTCAACAGCAGCGTCATCAGGTCGTTGCCATGGCGGCGGTCGCCAAACAGCACCTCGCACTCATCGAAGAAGAGCAGCGCGTTCTGGATGCGCGCCTCGCGAAACAGCGCTGGGAGGAACCGCTGCGCCTCCGAGGAACCCACAAACGTCGGCACATCGACGTTCAACACGCGCTTGCCGAGGTGATGCGCGATGGCGTGCGCCGTCATGGTTTTGCCGGTGCCAGGGGCGCCGTAAAACAGCATCAGCGCGCCGCGGCCATAGGCGATGCGATCGTCGATCCCCCACTGTTTCCGGGCCGCCAGCCACGCGTCATGGCGGTCGACCACCGACAAGATGCGTTGCTTGTCTGCCGCGTTGAGCACCACCTGACCCAGCCGCGCCATCGGCGCCTCAAGGCTTGAGAACGCCATGAACTCGTCCGAGATGCGGTCATCGCCAAGCATCGCCGCGAACGTGCGGGTGGTGATGGTCACGTCCGTGTTCAGCAGATCTTTGGGTGTGTTGTAGCGGCTCGAAAACTCGATGGTGACCAGATCGTTGCGTGTCAGCCGCCCGGTCGGCGAGAAGAACACGCGCCGTTCGATGCGCTCGGCGAATTCGAGACCACAGAAGTTGAAGATCAGCTCAACGGTGAGGTCGGAGCCGTACTCCTTGCCCTCCAGCTCGCCGAATCGGTCACTGAAGCTCTGCGAGAAACACGGCGCCGCCGCCAAAAGCAGGATGGTGCGCTCAAAGTCGTCGAGGTTGTAGCGTCGACACAGCGTGTCGAGGGCGAGCGGCGCACGGGTCGCGGCCTGAACCGCGGCGCGATGAGCGGCGAGGCGAACGTCGATCTCGGCGCGCAGCTGGGTCTCGATGCGGCGCAGACCGCTCAGCCGCCCGCGTTTGGGGTTGGTCGGCGGGTTCCCTTGCTGCTGCCGCCAAGGTCTCTCAGCGCCGCCGTCTTTCGTCTGCGCGTTGACGCCGCGGCAGCGCGCTTCGATCCAGGCGAGCTCGTGGTCGAGGTAGGCCAAGTCACTTGCGTAGCCGACGTCATCCATGACCGCGTCGCTGTCGACTCTGACCGCCGACGTGTCCTCTTTGACCACGTCGCGGGTGATCTCGATTTGGGTGGGTTTGTTCATTGCGGACTCCTTCGTTGACGCGGCCTTGATTGGCGGCGTCCCCCTAGTAACGATTGGGCGCGGCCAAAACTAACCTCGGCGTCACCACAGACACCTCGCCCCACGGCGCTTTTCCGTGGCCAGGCGGCACCAGCCACAACACCGGAAAACTGGGCCGACGGGTGGGAAAGCGGCTGCGTAGATCGGTCACGCCAATGAACAGCTCAGGCGGCTGTGACTGTCGCGCCAGCCACGCAAACACGGGCCGATGATCGGTGCCGCCACCGCCGCGCAGCTGACGGTCCTTGATGAACTGCGGCAGCGCATGGCACGCGACCACGGTCTGAATCGCGGCGTCTGCAACCAGCACCGTGACCTCGGGCACCAACGTGGCGAGCGCGGCGAGCTCGGCGAAGGCCATCGTGAGCGTCTCGTCGTCCATGGACGCGGAGGTGTCGACCGCGACGACGAGCCGTGACGGCCCCTCCCGAACCAGCCCCGGCACCACCACGTCGTCGATCAGATAACGCCGATTCGGCCGACTGCGGCTGTATTCGACATGGCCCAAGCAGTCGGCAGCGTAGCGATGCAATACACGCTGCCACGGCACCACGCTGCGGCGCGCGGCGTTGATCTGACGCAGCGTCGCGTCGGGCAGGTGACCCGCAGCGTCGTGGTCGTTGGCGCGGTGGTAGGCCGCGACGGCGCTGGAGATCCGGTCCGCCAGCTCCGCCTGTTGCTCGGCGTCGAGGTCGACCGGCAGGTGCACGTCCAGACCGCCAGCGTTGTGGCCCGTGATAGTCACCTCCATGTTTCCCGTGCCGGAATCAGCGCCGTCGCCGCCGTCGGTTGTTGACGCTGGCAGCTGAAAACGCAGCACGACGCCCTCCAGTCGCAGCAGATTGCGTCGTTGTTTCCACAGCAGCCGCTCATAGATGGCCTCGGCCGTGAGGCCGTCAAATGCACTGTCGAACAGAATCTCCACCACGCCCAGATCCGGATACGCGCCGTTCGGCGATCGCATGCTGTCCTCCGCTCGCTCGGTCAGCGCGGCGGCGTGCACGATGCGGTTGATGGCGTAGTCGGTGGCGCAGTTCCACAGCGTCGGATCCCGATCGTCGCGACGAGGCATGGACTCAAACAGCTGGTGACCGACCTCATGGCACAGCACAAAGACCAGCTGGGCGACGCTCAGATGCTGCGTGTAGGTGGGGTTGAACCAGATGTGTCGCAGGCAATCCGTCGCCGCGATCGCCGGCAGCTGCGGCGCTGGCACTAGGCGCACACGCAGGATCAGATGCCCCCAGAAGGGGTGCGCCTCGGCGAGTCGCAGCCGCGCCGCGCGCAGCCGGTGCAGCTCCGCAGGGACGTCGACCAGCGGCGTCGCGTCACCCATCAGGACAGCGTCACCCATCAGGACAGTGTCACCCATCAGGACAGCGTCACCCATCAGGACAGCGTCGCCCATCAGGACAACATCGTGGCGTGCATCGACACGATCTCGCCCGCGAGCCGCCGGTAGTCAGCGTCGACCTTCAGCCGTTCGGTGATGTCGGTGCGGGCATGCAGATCCCGCAGCAGCAAGAACGCATACTCCACATCGAGCCCCGGCGACCGCAGAAACTGCACGAGATGCTGCGCCCAAGCGGGCTGCCAGCGGGCCTCGTTCTGCACGAGGTAGTGACCGAGCGCCGTGACCGCCGCGATCGCAAAACTCGCCTCGACGCAGGCCCCCTTCGTAAAATCCATCGCCGCGCCGCGTTCGATGACGTGCTCCGGATGAAAGAGCTCGTACGTCCGCAGAAAGCTGAAAAACCGCTGCGCTGCGCTCAAGCCAATGCACGACGCCACCAACCGCCGCGAAGCGCCACCCTCGCCGCGGCTGAGCACCTCCGACGCCATCGCCCAGCTGCGCGGCGTCGCGAAGGCGTCGTCGCCGTCGTTGTTGTAGAGCACCGCCACCCCGCTCGCCTCGTTGGCGCGCATGTAGGCGATGATCTGCGGCGCTACGTCACGGCGCTCCGCCCAGCGCAGCCAGGTGGCGATGTCGGCCCGCAGGGTGAAGTGGGCGAACCGGTTGGCCAGCGCGGTCGACAGCGGCGTCACGATGGCGCGGTCCTCCTCCAGGTTGCCGGCGGCGAGCACGACGGTGCCAGGATGAAAACGAAACGGCCCCACCCGCCGCTCCAACACGATCTGGTAGGCCGCGGCTTGGTGCAGCCGGGTGACCGCGGCGTTGATCTCATCGAGGAAGATGAGCGTCGGCTCACGGCAAGCCCGACGCACCCAGGGCGGCGGCAGCAACGACAGCTCGCTGCGGTCGGCGCTCGGGAAGTACACCCCACCGATCTCGGCCGGATCACGCTGCGCGAGGCGGATGTCCTCCAACGGCAGCCTCATGTTCACGGCGATCTCGGCGGCGAGCGTCGACTTGCCGACGCCTGGATGACCGCGGACCAACACGGCGACGCCGGCCTCAAGGCAGGTCTGCACCATCGGCTGCAGGTCGTCGTAGGCGTAGCCGTCGGGATCCAACGTGTGGCGACCACGGCGGGCGTCTGATGGACGCGATTTCACGGAGGTCAGTTTGGGTGAGGGCATGGTCGGGCTCCGGCGTTGACGCGTGGTTGGCGCGGGCGAGTGTTTCCCGTGAAACTGTTCGCGCGTTGTCTGAATCCTCGGCGCAGCGAGTCAGAACAGCAGGTCGATGAGCTGATGGCGGTGGTCCGACTCATGCAGCAGCACCGCGATGGCGTGTTTACAGAAGCCGCGGCACTGGTCATCACCGACGCGTTTCATGTCCGGGCAGGTGCAGGTCGGCGCGTGTTGCCATGCGTCGCTAACGCCGACCTCGTAGGCCTTGCGACCGGAATGGACCGAGTAGGTGGCGATGCCGGTGGTTTGCGCGACTGGTGTTCGCGAGACGGCCTCGATCTTGTAGGTTTTCAGGACCTGCCGCACAGCGCGACGCATGCGGTCTTCGAGCCACTTTGGGCGGTTAGGCATGGTTGAATCCCCGCTTGTCGCCAAGGGAGTTGGGTGGCGACGCAGGGGAGAGTGGCGGACCGTGGCGACAGTTCTCGTCGCACTCGGTTCACTGGCTTAGGTTCGTTGCGGAAATTTGTGTCGGCAGTCTGAGGATTACTCGGCTGCGTCCTCGGATTCAGCGCCGTCGGTCGTCGCCACCACGCCCTCCGCCATCTCCAGCGCGCGGCGTTTGATGAGGAACATCTGCCGCGCAAAACCGCCCATGAAGTACATCAGCCAGTCGGTGTAGTCGCCGGTCTCATCGACCTCGCGCAGCATGGTGTAGTAGCGGTCGCGGTCGTGGTTGTAATGGCTCGAAAGATCGAACAAGTATTTGAAATCGTAGCCACGCTGGTAAAGGAGCATCGTCGTCATCATGCGCGCTGTGCGGCCGTTGCCGTCGATGAACGGGTGCACCCACACCAGCCGATGTTGTGCGATCCCGGCGGCGATGACCGGATGCACCCACGCGTCGTCTGCGCCGGCGATGACACGCGCCGCGGTCGGGTAGGTCTTGCTGCGCTCAAGCCAGTCGAACAGGTCGTCGAGGTGAGTCTCCACCTCATGCCACGGCGGCGGGTCGTGGTGGATGGTCTCGGCGCCGTCGATGATGTCGCCGACCTTGACCTGCTCGCGTCGCAGCTGTCCGGCGTAGCGTTGACCACCGCGGACCCCATCGACCAGGGCGCGGTGAATGTTGAGCACGTCACGCCGGGTCACCGTGTAGTCGCGCGCGCCGCGCAGCCCGTCGATGAGATCAAAGGTGCGCAGGTAGTTCAGGAACTCTTGGGCGGTGTCGGTCATGCGAGCGGGCGGATGGTTGACGAGCTCGAAGGCGGCCTGATACGTCAGCGAGCTGCCCTCGATCTGGACGCTGGCGAGGGCGTCGCGGACTTGGGTCTCTTGGCGCAGGCGGGTCGCCCAGTCGCTCCTGGCGCGGACGGCTTGGAGGAAGCCGCGGGCCTCTTCGATGACCTTGAGCTGGCGCAGCATGAGGGGGGTGATGTGGTAGGTGGGGTTGAAGGTGGGCATGGAAGGTGGCCTCGGTGGGGAGGGGCGGAGATGGTGGTTCACGATCGGCTGCAACGCTTGGGTTTGGGCTGCCACGCTTGGGTTTGGGCTGATCGGCTCGCAACACATCATCCAATGTCTGGCATGTGAGCTAGGCTAGTCGTTTTTTGGCGTCAATGGCTAGCATGGTAGCTGCTGAAGCTAGGGTGATTGCGAGATTCGCGGGGGCACGCCAGGGCCCGCGCTCTCGGCCTCGCAGCGGACAATCAAGAACCCACAACCGTCCGCAGCTGCGGATCCGCCCGCCACAGCGCCAAGACCTCCTGCTGCCGCCGCGCCGCCCACTGCGCGAGCTCCGCCCTGCCTTGCACCGGCAGCTGCGTCGCCGCCTCACCAAGCGGCGTAAAGTCCGGAACAATCGACTCCCGGCGGCCATACGCCTGTTGCTGCGGCGCGCCTCGCTCGGCCAACCACAGGATCGCCGTCCACAGGCTCAGCCACCACGCCACCTTTTTGATGTCGGTCGTGCCGCCGTGCAAGCGAATCTCCACCGCCTCGTGCTGCCAGAAGGTCGTGAGGTTCACGCTTGCGTACTTCCCAGCGTCATCTGTCCCCACGAAGTCCTCCAGCTGCGCCAGGGTCGGTTGCTGCCGGGTGTACTGCGCCAGCGGATAGACCGAAGACACGGGCTGACAGTAGGGGTTCGCCACACCCAGGCTGTAGGTCCCGCCATCAAAGTCCGCGACACGAGACGGCGCCACCAGCGAGCCCAACCACGGCTCAAGCACATGCACCCACTGCAGCAGGTGCACCAAGCGAGCGGCGGTGTCAGCGGGCGCCTCGTCCGGGATGGTCCAGCCCAGGTGCAGGTGCAGCCCTGTGCGATGGCTCACCCGTGTGCCAGACCCCTGCGCCGCTTGTGTGACCGCGCCGAGCACCCGCGCGAGCTCGTCGATGCCATCCTCGCCACTGAGCACGCGCGACACGATCTCCCAACCGGCGGTGCTGTCGAACTCCGTGGTCCAGCGCGTGTGGTCGCCCACACCGTACTCCGGGTGTGGTGCTGGCCGCGTATGGCTGGGCACCGTGGCCTTGATGGCGTCGTGCAAGAGCTTCGCCGGCACCTGCCACCGTGGGGTCGTCGGCGAAGGGATCTCGCCGGTCGCGGTCAGCTCAACCTCGACACCAAAGGACTGCCCCTCCCGAAACACCACGCCCGCCAGCGCTGGCCACGACCCTGTCACCACCGCGCTCAGGCTGCGAAACTGCCCCTTCGGGTCGAATTCGTGGCGCTCAAGCGCTTGGGCCGCGCGGGCCGGCGCCGGGTGAACCACGTCGGACTGCTGCGCGCCGTCGAAGTAGATCTTCGCCGTCACCAGCGAGTCCCGGAAGCGCGACAGGTTGTCGGTGAACTCCACCAGGTTGAAGGTCGCGTGGCGCCGCTCACCGCCGATGATGCGCGCGCCACGACCGGTCATCTGCGAGAACAGCATGTCGCTCGCGGTCGGACGACACAGAAAGATCGTTTGAATCTCCGGGATGTCGACGCCGTGGGTCATCTTCGCGACGTTGATCAGCAGATCGTACGTCCCGCCCACAAACCCCTCAAGGTGCGCCTGGTTTTGGGCGTCGGTGTTGTGGCTGTGCAGCGCCGCCGCGCCGATGCCATGTTTGCCGGCGAGCTTGGCGAGGCGGTCGGCGTGTTTGATGTCGCAAGCGAACACCAGCGTCTTGCCGTACTTCTTCGCGTGCTGACTGTAGTGCCGCAAAATCAACTCATTGCGCTTCTTGGTCTTGGCGAGTCGATCCAAATCCTTGGGGCGGAAATCACCGTGGCTACCCATGGAGAGCTGCGGCTTCCAGTTGATCTTGGTGCCCACCGTCTCCACCACCGGCGCGGCGAGGTATTGCAGCTTCACGAGCGCGTGGAAGCTCTTGCTGTAGGCCAGCGTCAGCTTGCTCTGGGGCCGCGGCGTCGCGGTGAGGCCGAGGATTGGCGCGGGCGCGGTGCGGTGCGCCAGCCAGCGACGCAGCTTCGTGCCGATCGATGAACTCTCCGCCCAATGGCATTCATCCCACACCACGAGGCTCGGCCGTTGCTTCGGCAAGAGGCCGTTGGCCAGCCGCGCGTTGTGGGTGTGGAGCGTGGTGTAGACGACGCTGCGGTTCGGTGGCGTGGTGGCCGACGCGAGCTCACGAACGGCCAGCTTTTTGTCCGTCCCGCCGAGGCGCAAGAGGGCATCGACGGCGCCAACAGCCCGTTGTGCCCGCGCCTGTGCGGCTTGACGGAGCAGCCACCAGTCTTTGGTGATCCAGAGCACATAGCCGTCGTTTTGTTGGAGCCAGGTGGTGACGACCTCATTAGCGACAAACGTCTTGCCGCCGCCGGTGCCGAGGTGCAGCAGGGCGCCGGTGGTGGATTGCTCACGCGCGGTGTTGAGGGCGCGGATCAGCGCGGCGTGGGCGTCGCGTTGGTAGGGGCGGAGGCTGCGCGCGGCGACGGCTGGGTCGTGCTGGTAGTCGTTGTTGGTGTCGTTGTCGTCGTCGAGCTGCAGGTCTTCGTCGAACTCATCGAGGAACTCGGAGACACGGTCGACGAAGGCGTCGTAGCTGCGTGATTGCGGCAGATCGTAGTCTGCGGCGAGGCGGTTCCAGTCGCGGAGAAGCCAGCCGCTGCCGGTGAGGAGGGTGTCGAGATCGCCATCGATCGCGTCCATCAATCGCTGGGTGAGGGTGTCTTGGCTGCCACCGGTGCTCAGGTCGTGGTGCGCACAGAGGGCGCTGAGCTGTTGTTGGGTGAGCAGGTCCAGCAGCGGTTCGGTCATCACTGAGCGGCCATCGTCGTCGTCGAACTCGTCGTCGTCATCAAACTCATCGTCGTCATCAAACTCATCGTCGTCATCATCGCCTGCATAGCCGTCGCGCAGCTCGTCGGCGACGGCTTGGAAGCTGCGTCGGCGCGAGAGGCCGACCTCTTCTAGGAATTCGTTCCACCCGGCGAGGCCCCATCCGCCGTTGCGCAGGAGCTCGTCCATATCTCCGCCTGTGTCGGTGACGAGGCGCTCAATGAGGACCGGAATGGTGCCGGTGACCCGCAGCTCGCGGAAGCGGATGTGATCGAGCAGATTGGCCTTGCAGTGGTCCTCAAGGACCATGGTCATCAGAGTGGCGTCGTTCATGTGGACCTCGCGCTGCGTCAGCGTGGTGGGGGCTGGGTTGCTGGCGGGAGGGTGGCGGATCGATACGACAGGTTATGTCCTATTGCGACCGGTCGTGATTGACGTGTCTTGGGTGATGGGCGGGCGACGCAGTGGATCGCAAGCGCGAGAAGTCACGCTTCCGACGTCGGAAGCGTAGTTTTTCGTGGTGCGGCGCTGCACGGCGGAGTGGGGGCGGGTGGCGGCGACCTTGGCGTGGCGAAAACCCGGTACAGCCGCAAGGTCACAATCGTCGCCCGCCGCTACATCGGCAGCTGCCCTTGCGAGATAACCTGCACATCTTCCGACTTCTGATCGAGCGCCTGCGCGATGATGCGATCCGTGGCCTCACCGAGCCAGCTCCGCAGCTCCGTGTCGAGACGTTCGAATTGTGGCCAGAGGGTGCTGTCCATGAAGCGTTTGGGCACTTTTACCATGACGGTCTGCCGACGCTGACGGCGATATTGATAAGGCTTGAGACCATAGCTACGCAGGAGCGCCAAGAGCAGCTTGCGCGACCACGGATCGTGCATCGTGAGCGTGAATTCGATGGGCGCCTCAACCGACTCGGCCTCGCGCAGCCGCTCTCGCAGACGCGCCCGCGCCCGGCCCGCCGCGTCACGTTCGCCGTCGGTTGTCGCGCCGGCAAAGAGGGCCTCGATCGCTTGTAGCTTGCGTAGCAAATCTTGCTCGTCCATCGATTGAATGCCTCCTGCGCGGCCGCGAGGGTCAGGGTTGTTGGTGGCCTAGACGCGCTCGCGGCAGGACGCGGAGCGCATGGGCGGCCTTGGCCAGCCGGGAGGCTGGATCGGCTAAGGCGAGATGTCGAGGGCGACGCCTCAGGCGCTCCCGGTCGACATGCGACGTAGACTGTCTCATACGCGCCGGATACCGATGCATCTTTGCGCCGTCGACCGTAGCAACGACGAGACGCTCGGCACGCCGCGACGAGCGTGAGGATCCGTGAGGTTCGTTTAGGTACGACATCAAACAGGAGGCACCATGAAGCTCTCAACCCCCCAGCGCAGCGCGTTGGCGATGGCCTACGCGGCCGACGTCGCGTGCGAGGTGGATGACGATGAAGGCCCGCGCTTGCGCACCATCCGGGCGCTCGTCAAGCGTGGCTTGTTGCGGGACGACGTGGACAACAGCGATTGTTTTGTCCTGACGGCGGCGGGACGGGAGGCGGTCGATATTCCTGCGGCGCTGGCTCGCAAGCCGGCGACGGCGTTGGCGGCGGTCACGATCGCTGCGGCGTGCTGGGTGGGAGAGGACGCTGAAGTTCATGACCCGGCGGTGGTCGCTATGCCTTTGCATGATGAGGGGGAGAGCGACTGGACGGGGGTGATCGCGCTGGTGGAGCGCCCGGAGTATGGCGACGTTGGATGGGTGGACTACGAGGCCGCGGCGACGCTGGCGGCGGAGCTGGGGTTTCCTTGTTATGTCGAGGAGATCAATCACTACTTCGTGGCGTTTTGGCCTGGGGAGGAGGAGGGGTAGGTGCTTTGGCTGGGGCGGAGGTGCGCGTCGCGATCTCTGTTGCCCAGCGGATCGAGGCCTAGTCGTGGACGTTTGAGGGCCGTGAGCGATGGCGCATGGACGTAGCCGACGTAACCGAGCTGGCGCCGGTATTATGAGAGGCGCCGACGAAACCATAGGGTCGCACACCAAATGAGACAGATCACAGCCGCGAAAAACCACTCTTACGACGTCGTAAGAGTGGTTTTTCGCGCAGCGCTACGGCACGATGCGGCGTCCTTCCCCTCAACCTGGAGCTGTCTTCATGAACGACCTCTCTGCGAATCCCCTAGCCATTGCCGGTCTCACGCCATTCGAAGACATCCTCGACGAGCTGGAGCGGCTCGCGCGGGAGCATCTGCTGTTTTTCCGGGTGCAGGTCGGCAACGTGCTGCTGCAGCACTTCTGGGGCGGCGACCCGGTGGCGTTCTCGAGCCGTGATTCCACCAAAGACGCGCGGTTTGAGCTGTTTTTTGAGAAGTGCGAAGAGGCCTTGGCGCGGTATGGGCTGTCGAAGGCGCAGGCGCGCACCAGCATCCGGGCGAGCGTCGTGGTGCGGACGCTGCCGCCGGCGGTGGCAGAGCGGTTGTTTCTCTCGCAGGTGCTGGAGCTGGCGCGGCTGCGGGATCCGACGGAGCGAGCGAAGGTGGCCGGGGCGGCGATCGCGAGCGATTGGTCGGTGAAGCAGCTGCGGGATGTGGTGAGCGCGGTGCGGGCTGGGCTGCCGATGGACGCGGATGAGGCGACGCCTGGGGTGCAGGTGGCGGAGGTGGCGAGGGATGAGCGGCTGCCGGTGCCGGGGCGGATGGTGACGCGTGCGGAGAAGCTGGTGGGTGATGTGGAGAGTTGGACGGCGGCGTGGGAGCGGGTGGATCTGAGTAAGCTGCGGGATGGGCAGCGGAAGAGGTTGGAGGTGGCGGCCACAGCGTTGGAAGCGCGGGTGGTGGCGCTGCGGGTGGGGTTGGGGAAGGGGTGAGTTTCAGGATGATTCTATACACGTTTTTGAACGTGGTTCGCCGTGCTGATCGAGGGGCTGCCGGTCTCATGCGGACAGCGCCGTTGGAGGCGAACGACGGCAGCCGCGCGGTCAATTTGCTGGCCGCGAGGCAATCTGAAGCGACTTTTGCGGTGCACGGGCTTGGTGCTGGGCGACGCAAGTTGGTGCAGAGAGCGTTGAGC
>CALENB010000451.1 GCA_937910235.1 uncultured Myxococcales bacterium
CGACGCGAGGCCTCATGGCGAATCTCAGCAAACCCGGCCTGATCGAATCCATGGGCCTGCGCCCCTTTGGCCTCGCCGCGCGCCAGACCGCGATGGCCATCTTTGGCGCCGAGGACGTGCCGCCGTCAAAGACCGGCCCCAGCAGCCTCGCCCTGCTCAGCCCACGTCTCGGCGTCCCCCTGTGGCTCGGTCGCGCGCCGGCGCCGCGCAAGGTCATCCTCACCAACCTCTTCAACCACACCCCTACGCCTGAGGCCGTCGGTTGGTCGACGCTGCGGACCCAAGTGCGCGACTTTCGTGGCCGCAAGCAGACCTACGACAGCCACAACGGCACCGATCTCTGCATCCCGCGCGGTACGGTGGTGGTGGCGCCGGCGTCGGGTCAGGTCGGGCGCGTGTTTCGGGAGTTCAACCGTGGTGGCCTCAAGATCGCCATCGACCACGGCGGCGGGCTGATGACGTGCTGCGTGCACCTCGCCCGCGCGTTGGTGGCGGAGGGCGATTTTGTGCAGGCCGGCCAAGCCATCGCCATCTCGGGGTATAGCGGCCTCGACGGCTTCTCCACCTTCCCGTGGGGCATCCCGCACATTCACTTCAACACGTGGCTGCACACGACCCCTGTGGACCCGTTCGCGGTGGGCGACGAGGCCTCGCTTTGGATCGACGGCCGCCCGATGCCCGTCTCGGACGAGCTCGCCTCAGCGGCCGAGAATACGGGGTTTTCGCCGCCGACGTCGGTGGATGACAACGTTTCGGAGTACGACAATGCCGCGGTAGATGCGCTGATCGCGAGCTGCATCACGCCGAGCGCGCGGACGCGGCTGCAGGCCATTGGCCCGTTGTGGCAGCGCGCGGCGCACGTCATCTGCGAGCGTAACTACTACCCGACCCGCTTCCCGCCGCGGCAGCTGGGCGAGCGCTCGGTCTATGCCGCCCACCACCCACGCGCAGAGCGGCTGCTGATGCCCTTCTTGGCCCGTGATTTCGACGGGGTCGTGTTTCGTGACGAACTCTAACCGCTAATCCTTAGGCCCCTAATCTTTAGGCCAGGGCTCCGGCGGCTTGCTGACGGGCGTCTGATTCTTCAGCTTCTTCAAGTTCGTCAGGAACAGGTCGACGTAGATCAGGTCGTCGACGATGTCGGGATCTGGGGTCGCGCCCGCCTGCTTCTTGTCGTCCAACCAGCTCTGCACCGCGCCTTTCAGGGAGAGCAGCGTGCCGATCGCCGCGCCCGGATCACCGTCGACGGCGAGCTGCGAGGCCTGCTGAAAGCCGACGAAGATGTTGAGCATCACAAAGCCCTTCTCCACCGTGCCGTTGGTGAACACGCCACCATCAGCGATCTGAATCTTGGCCGCTTGTTTGTCGATGGTGCTGGTCTGCGTGTGGATGGCGCCGGTCTGCGGATGTTGCCACGACAGCTTCACCGTCCCGACCACGCTGCTCTTGGGCTTCACACCCGGAAAGGGCATCGCCTCAATCAGAATCGCGCCGCCACCGCCGCGGCGTCCGGTGCCTGGGGTCGTCGGCAGCGGGGTGTCGCTCTTGAGGCGGCCGGCGAGGAACAAGGACGGGATGTGGACGCTGCCGCCGCCCGATTTGCCCTTCCAGCCATGCGTACCGTAGCCCTCACGGATCACCCAGGCGTCGCCGATCGAGACGTCCATCTTGACGTCGAGCGCGATCGGCACGAGGAAGGTTTTGACCTCCTCGGTGAACACCTCTTTGACGGCGGCCGGCTTGTCGAGGAAGTAGAAGTTGCCCGCGCCCACCTCGGCGATGTCCCGCAAGATGTCGATCGAGAAGTTGGTGCCGACGCCGATGGTGGTGATCCCGATGCCCTGCACCGCGTAACCCTTGGCCAGCGAGACATACTTCGCGCTCGAAGCGATGCCGGTCGTCGGCTGGCCATCACTGAGCAACACCACCCGACTCTCCAGGTTTTTACCGGCATACTTCGAAGCCTTGGCAAATGCGGTGAACAGGCCGTCGTAGAGGTGCGTACCGGCCCCAGCCGTCAGGCTCAGCACCGCCTTCTGCATCTTGGTCTTGTCACCGACGCCGAGGTGCTCAAACACTGTTTTTGCGGTGTCTGAGAAGGTCACGAGCGTCACGTGATCCTCGGCCTGGAGGTTGTCGAGCATCTGGCTGAGGCCCTGCTTCACGTAGGTCAGCGGCTGGCCGACCATGGAGTTGCTCGTGTCGATGGCGAGCACCAGATGCAGCGGCGGCCGCTTGAGGCTGTCGACCTTGATGGGGGTGTTCAGCCCGATCTGAATGAGCGTGCAGGTCGACCCGGTGATGAGGTTGCCCATCTCGCCGAGCAGCGCGTGCATACACATGTTCTGACCACAGGTCGGGTCGGGGTAGTCGAACTTGTGCTCGGCGAAAAAGCCCAGGTCGTCGATGGTCTCCGGGGCTGGGATCTGGCCCTGTTCGAGGATCTGACGGAAGAGCCCGAAGTCCTGCGCGCCCGCTTGCGAGAGGCCGGTGTTGCCGCCCGTGAAGGCGTCATCCTCTGGCGTCGCGCCAGCGTCCCCGCTGGCGCCATCGGAGGCCCCGGCGTCCGACGTGCTGCCGGTGTCTGCCGCGGCGCTGCCGGCGTCGATCCACATCGCCGCGTCGGCCCTGCCGCGCCAGCCGGCCGTGTCCGACGCGCCCATACCGTCCGCGCCGCGGCTGCGTGCGCCAGGAGTCGGCACGGGGTTGACGCCCCACGGCGTGCCGCCGCTGCTGCTGGTCGGATCCGACGAAGTTCCGCAGCCCGTGAGCAAGAGCAGCAGCGAGCCGATCAGCAACAGCGTGCGCGTCGTTTGGGTGGTGTTCATGGTTCCCTCCGAGGGTCGATCGTGGCGTGCGGGCGGCGTAGCGGCGGTGCCGATGCGGTCGTGGATAGGCCGGCTCATGGCTTGCTCCAGACGCTCTCGATGTGGCGGTTGCCGACCAGCGAGGCCGCGACGGCGGTGTCCCAAACCAGGCGCTCGATGGCCCGCACCAAGTGCAGCCGGCCGCCGCCGGCGAGCTTCAGCGTCGCGCCGTTATCGAGCTGAAACGCCGCTTTTCCGGGTTCCTGGACCGTCACGCTGAGCGCGCGGGCGTAGGTGCCGACCTCGTCGTGCAGGGCAGGGCAGCCTTGGGTCACGGCGATCTTGGCGTCGCCCTTGCCGAAGTAGACGATGTCGGTGCCGCGCCCCATGCGGATGTGGCCGCTGTCGCTCAGCAGCTCGACGCCGGTGACGGGCAGCACGTTGTGCCCGGTCGCTAGCCCGGCGATGTAGACGTCGTCGCCGGCGCTGAAGGGCAACATGCCGGGCGGCACACACACGTAGACGCGCTGCACGCCCAGGTCCGTCAGCAGATCCATCGCGCTGCAGCCATCCGGTGCGGTCACAACCTCCATGAGCGTCTGATTGCCGCTCGGTAGCGCCGTCCAGCTCAAGTCTTGCTCCTGCGACGGCATGGCGCAGCCCTCGGGCGCGACCGGGTCAAAGAGGCTCGGCGCTGGAAACAGCGCGATATGGGCGCCCCAGACCGCCTCGCCCTCGCTCGCCGCGATCGCCACGAAACGCCCGCCAGACTGGGCGCCAGCGACGGTCGAGGGGATCGAGGCCACCTGCAGCGCGGTGTGGTGCCAGAAGAGCAGCCGTCGCGGCAGGCCGGTGCCGTCGATCAGCACCGCGGAGCACGCGCCTTTGCCGCGCGGCATCACCGGCACCGCGCGCCCGCTCGCCACCAACCAGCTCTGCGCCGGCGCGAAGTGCTCGGGTCGCAAGGCGAGCTGCGGCGACTGCACGATGGCGTCGCAGTCCATCTCCACCGTCGACCGCAGCGCGCGCAAACGCACCACGCGGGTCTGCCCGGTGACGTTGCCGATCACCAGCGCGCCCTTCACCGGTGGGAACTGACTGGCCTGCCGCTGCCACACATCCCCGGTCGCCGACTGGTCGGCGTCCCACGGCTCGTTGGGGGTGTCCGTGTCGACGTCGGGGAAGGGCTGCGCGCGGGGTGATGAATCATCCGGCGGCCAATCGACGATGAGCGGGCACCCGCTGAGCAGCGTCGCCACCGTCGTCAGCAGCGCGCCGTGCAGCAGCAGCGTCATGAGGCGGCCGCGGGGTCGGGGGATGTGCGTCATCATGGGGCGCTCCTGTCGGCTCAGACTCTGGTTTTCCGGGCTATTCGCTAGGTCTACCGGCTATTTGAAGGTCACGGTCTCGACCAAGGCGAGGTCATTTTTCTTCTTCAGCACCACCGAGTAGTGGCTGATGCTGGGCGCGGTGTTGCCCAGGTCCTGCACGATGGTTACGTCGACCCAGGTCTCCGCCGCCAGCTTGTTGCCGTTGTTGGCGAAGTAGTGCACCTCGATCTTCCAGTCGCCCGGCATCGCCTTGGTCACCTGAAAACGCTCGGGGCCGTAGCCTTGCGTCAGGTCATCGAGGAGCGCGCCGCCTGTGCTCAGCTGCTTGTGTTTATACCAACATTTCTCGCCGTTCGGCGCCGTGATCCAGAGATCGATGTCGGTGGCGTTGGTGTTCCAAGTCGCCGTCACCCGCAGGTCGCCGCTCAGGTTCTTGAGCGACAGCGTCTGCACCCGCTGCTTGAGGACCGGCGCGATGGCGTGCGTCGGGTGCTGGGCGAGAAAGCTGTGGGCGAAGAGCGCGTATTCCTCGGTGATCACGGTCTTGAGCGTCTTCCACTTGGCGTCCCATTGGCCCGCCAACGCGGCCTCGTAGAGCACCATCGCCAAGCCTGGCCGCGTCGCGGAGATGGTGTTGGCCAGGTCCCGCCAGGACTGCGGCTCGAAGGGTCGGCGCATCAACACGGCGAAGAGCAGCTCGCCCGCGCTCTCGAGCTGACCCCACGCGGCGAGGCGATAGGCGGCGAGGCGGCTCAGCTCGTCGCTGCCGGGGTTGCGCTCCACCGAGGTCGACAGGGCGCGGATGGCGCCCGGCAGGTCGCTGAGCTGGCTGCGGCGGCGCTCCGCTTCGGTGGTGAAGGGCAGCACGAGGTCGAGGTTGGTGTCGATCAGGGCGTCGAGATAGGACACGGGCACCGACTTCGCAGGCACGCCGGCCCACGACAGCGTGGCGTAGGGCAGCTCCATGCCGCTCTTGCCCACCGCGCCGAGCACGTCGCTGATGAAGCTCTGGTTGAGCAGCGATTGGTTGAGCTTGGCGCCGACCGTGGCGAGGACATCGACGGTGCGCGACCAAGTTGAGAACGCGCCCTCGCCGAGCTTCAAACCCAGCGCGATGATCTTGGCGAGCGGCTGACCGCTGAACTTGGCGGTCTCATCTTTGAGGTCGTACTTTGTCCAGGTTTGCTTGTCTTGGAGCACCAGAAACGACGCGACCCGGTTGGCGACGAGGTAGTGCTGCGACAAGGCCATGGCGAGGCCTTCGAGCTTCTTGTCGCCGCTGTCGAGCAGCTGGCTGATGGCGATCTGCGCCCACGCCCGCGGCGCGAGTTGGCCGGAGGGGGCGAGGGTGACGGGGATCGTGTGGATGAGCGTCTCGCCGCTCGGCAGCACCCCTTCGAGGACGATCTTGGCCTTGCCCGCCGACGCCACGGGTCCAGCCAGGGTGAGGCTCGCGCCTGGGTAGAGCGTGGCGAGGCGACCGCCGATGAGCAGATCGGTGATGGCGCCGCCCGTCGCGCCGTCCGACCCGCCATCTGGGATCACCGTGGCGCTGGTCAACCGCATGCCGGCGGCCTGGTGGGCTTGGCTGCAGGCCGGCAAGGCGCTCGGCGTCAGGCAGTCGAAGATGGCGCCGCCGTCGGCGGTGAGGCGGCTGAACAACGCCAGGTTCTCGGCGCCCAAGCCCAGCCGATAGGCGAAAAAGCGCGCTTTCCACGGCGAGTCGGCCTCAAAGCGGGCCAGCAGCGCGCCGACGGAGCGCTCGCCCCAGGTCACGGCGCCGTCGGTCAGCACAAACACGTCGACGTTGGTGCCCTGCGGCACGGCCCAGCTCGGCTTGGCGAGCTTACGCAGCGCGGCGCCGACGTCCGACGCGCCCTCCAGCAGCAACCCGTCAAACGCGGCGGCGGCGGCCTTGCGGCCCTTGGCGTCGTTGGTCACCCAGGTCTGGTTGAGCCAGCTGGCGCCCGAATCAAAGGGGATGACGTTGAACGCCTTGATTCCGGGCGACCCTGCCAAGATCTTGTCCATCAGCTGCAGGGCGATGTTGAAGCGCGTCGGATGGCTGGAGCGCGACGTGTCGAGCAGAAACACCGCGTGCGCGCTGGTGGCCGTCGCGCCCGCTGCGAGCCCGGGAATCTGGGGTCGCAGCCGCAGCGTGGCGTAGTCCTTGTTCAGCACCGGGTCGCTGCCGACCAGCACATCCACCTCGTCGCCGCCGAGCGCCGGCGGGAAGTGAAACACCAGCTTGCCGCCCTTGCTGTCAGCCTGATCGGTCATGCGCGCGAGGTAGCCGGCCGCCGTCGTGGTCTCCGTCACCGCGATGGCCGTTACGTTGACGGGCACCTTGCCTGGCTCGTAGTCCGCCACGCCGCCCGTCGTGTTGCCCGCCACCTTGCCGCTCAACACGTGGGCCTTCTTGGCGAGCAGTGTGAAGTCGAAGCTCTCGAGTTTCCCCTGCGGTACCGTGAAGATGTACTCGTAGACCCGTTGACCCTTCTCGCCGGAAGGCAAGCTGGAGAGGGTCTGCTCCCAGGCGATCAGGACGCGGTTGTAGCCCTTGCCCGGGATGGGAAAGACCTTGGCCTGGAACGTATTGGGCGCCACAGCTTCGACGATCGCCGGGTCGATCTTCTGCGCGGTCTCCGCCTCGTAAGCCTGCACCGCCTCGAGGTGACGCTGAATCTTAGCGACCTTAGGATTGCCCCAGACCTTGGCGTCCGAGCTCTCGACGACGCTGGTGGGCGTGGTGCCCGCGACGGTGGCCTGGTCGCTGCTGCCGAGGCCATCGCCCGTGCCAAAGAAGCTCGGCTGACCGCCGCCCTGGCCCTCAAACATCGCGTAGTAGCTGACCTCAGACTCAGGCGGCAGGGTGTAGCGGAAGTCGCCCTCGACGGTCTCTTTGAACGGGTTGTAGAAGATGTGGTCGACCAAGACCCGCGCCCGCAGGCCCTCGATGCGCACGGCCACACGCATGCTCACCAGCTCCAGGGTCTTGCCGCCACCCAGGCTGACTTGCGCGACCGGCGGCGAGTCCGACTGCTGCTGCCAGGATTGGCCACCGCCGTCCGCCTCGCCGGCGTCTCCGCCGCTTGCATCAGACTCAGCGCCGACGTCGCTCGCGCTCGCGTCAGCGCCGCCCCAGCCGCCCCACGCGTCGTCAGCGGCGCTGCTGGTGTCGGCCGCTGCGGATGCGTCCAGGCCACCCCACGCGGCGTCCGTCGCGACCGCGTCGGAAGCAACGCTCGTCGCCCCGTCTTGGAGGCCGTAGAACCCGCTGCCCCCGGCGCTGCTGCTTGTGGGGTCAGTGCTGGCGCCACACGCCACGCCGCTCAGCGCAACCAGCAGCACCACCATCGTTCGCATTCCCTTGGCCATGTCATCCTCCCGCGCAGACGGCTTGTCGTTGCGGGCAATAAGATTGCGAGGGTTGTGCCACGGGCCGTATTCTTGACGTTTCGGCTACAAATACAGGTTGATAGATGATGGTCTGGTCGCGTTGAACGTCACTGGAGATCGCAGCAAAAACTGTTCACGAACCAAGCCATGTTGAAAATTTCAACAAGATGCCTCGCGCGCCTCAGCCCGATCCCGGGCCTCCAGCACCAGCGGCGACACGGGCGTCGCGCTCGTCAACCAGAGCTGGTGGATCGCCCGCGTCGCGCCGACATGCAGCACGCGCCGCGCCGCGTCGGTGTTCGGATAACGCCCGGCGCTGACCTCCACCAAGATCACGTAGTCGAACTCCAGGCCCTTGACCTCGCTCACCTCGGTGACCTCGACGCCCGGCGCGAAGGCGAACTTCTGCTCGGTCACCTGGCGCAGGCGCGGCACGTCACCACGCTCCAAACCCCGGAAATACAGGTCGCTGAGCTGGCGAGAGGGGGTGAGCACCGCCACCGACGCGTTGGGCTCGCTGTCCGCCAGCGCGTTGAGCGCATCGGCCAGAAAGACGACGCAGGCGCCGTGATCGGTGAAGGGGAACAGCTCCACCTCTGGGCCAGCGCGCACCACCAGGGGCGGATCGTCCTCGCGCAGCGGGCCGAGCACGTCCATGGCGAAGTTCACGACCTGGCGGGTGCAGCGATACGACACCCGCAAGGTCTCCACCGCCGCGCCGTCGACGCCGAGATGGCGGAAAAAATCGCTCCAGGAGGTGAACCCGGCGTCTTTCATCACGTGCTGCTGCGTGTCGCCGGCTAACGTGATGCTCTGGCGCTCATCGAGGCAGCCCAGCACCACACGCACGTCGACCGGCGAGAAGTCCTGCACCTCGTCGATGGCGACGTGCAGCAGGCGCAGCGGGCGCTTGTGCTTGCCGACGAGCGGGCCGACGCGCAGCTGCCACGCGTAGAGCAGCAAGCTGTTGTCCTCTTCGTCGAGCATGGAGGGTGGCCGCTTGCGGCGCTTGCCACCGCCCTGTTTAACGCGATCACTGCCGCCATGGTGGCCCCCATCGCCGTCGTCGCCGCCAGGGCCACGCCCCCACGCCTGTTGACCATAGACGTCCGCGTCGAGGCTATCGCCGCTCTGGCGGTCTTCTAGCCACACCAGCAGCTCGGCGTGTTGGGTGGTGCACCACGTCGTCGCACGCTCCAGCTCCTCTTCGCTGAAGGCGCCCGGCACCGTCGCCGCCACGGCCTCGGCGAGCAGCGTCGGGTTGGTGAGGGCGTTGGTCCAATCATCGATCGCCTGCGCACGCGTCGCCCGGCCGGGGGTACGCGCCACTTGCCACGCTAGCGCGCGCAGCACCGCCGGGTGGTTCTTCAGCGCGACGACGACGGCCGGGGTGTCGTGGCGATGGCCATGCGGCAGCTGTGGATAGTGCTGCTGCCGCTGAAAACCGGCCCATTCGCCGAACGTGCGGATGTTGACCTCGCTGACCCCGAGCGCCGGCAGCACGTGGCTGACGTAGTCGCGCAGCGCCCGCGAAAACACCAGAAACAGGGTGCGACCGCTGTTGATGCGGTGGTCGTTGTGGGCGAGCCAGGCGATGCGATGCAGCGCCACGGTGGTCTTGCCCGAGCCGGCCGAGCCGCGGATCACGACGAAGCCTTCGGGGCGGGTGATCAGGTCGAACTGGTCTGGATCGATGAGGCCGGCGATGTCGGGGAGGTGTTTGTCGCGGCGACTCTGCCGTCCGCGGCGGTCTTGGCCCAGCCGTCGGCCCGCCGCGCCCTCGGTGTGCCAGTGCAGCGCGCTGCCGGCGCCACCGGCGAGGCGTGGCGTCTCGATGGCGGTCTGGCGCCAGCCGTCGGCGAGCTGGCCCTCGTCGACATCGTCGTCGTCGGGCTGAGCGTCGTCGGGCTGAGCGTCGTCGCGATGACGTGCGGCGGGCGGCGTGCGCTGAAAGACGCCCTCCGGCGCGTAGATGGCCTCGAGCGCGCCGTCGCGAATCGCCACCGTGCGCCGCGTCAGCACCTCGCCTTCGACCAGCCGCCCACCGAGCTCTTCTTCGTAGGTGTCGCCCTGGCGGTACTGATAAAACAGCCGCGACACCGGGGCGTGGCGCCAGTCGATGATACGCATGCCACGCTCGATGCGGGTCGCTTTGCCGAGACACAGATCGCGCGTCCGCAGGCCGCCGTCGACCTCTTCGCGGACGCGCAGGTGGCCAAAGTACGGACTCGCAGGATCGACCTGCGGCTTGCCGCGCGCGCTGCGCAGCTGCTCCAACAGCGACACTTGTGCGTGGTACTGCTCCTGCAGCGCGCCGAGATCGTCACCCTTGGCGGTGGCCAGCTCGCCGCGGATGCGCAGCAGCTCCTCCTCGAGCGGCGCGTCCGACGGGGTGATCCGGGTCTCGGGCACCGCGAGCTGCTTGGAGATCAGGGCAAAAAGCGCGCGCTCGTCGGCGACGATGGGGTGCTGCGGGTCTTGTGGCATAGGTGGGCTGCTCGGGCTGGGAAACTGCGGGCGAGGGACGTAGCAGACTCCGGGACTGAATCCAAGCCGAACGCCCCGTGGTCGGACCTGCCCTACGCGGGCGCGGACGATGCGGCCGGCGGTTGCCAGAGCTCGACGCGGTTGCCCTCGGGATCCATCACCCAGCCGAACTTGCCGAAGTCGCTGTCTTCAACCTTGTCGTCCACCTCGCAGCCGTTGGCGCGCAGCTGGGCCAGCATGGCGTCGAGGTCGCTGACGCGGAAGTTGACCATAAAGCCCTTGTTGCTGGGCTCAAAGTAGGTTGTGTCGCTCGCGAATGGGCTCCACACCGTGTGCGCGTCACCTGCGGGGTTGTTATCGCGCCACGAGAAGACGGCGCCGTGCCAGCTCGCGTCGACCGGTACGCCGAGGTTGTCGCGATACCAAGCGGCCAAGGCGACTTTGTCGGTCGCTTTGAAGAAGAACCCACCGATGCCCATGACCTTTTCCATCCTGTCCTCCAATGCCGGTCCACGCTTGGGACTGGCGTTGCGTTCACTGTCGTCGGAGCTGAAAACCGACGACCTCCCCGGCGTGGTTTACGGCGGCGTCGGACAACGTAACACCTAGTTCGATGGACACCACCGCCTGCTTTGCACCGTAATTTACCTTGGCCGACACCACGCCTGGGATCTTCGCCAACTCCGTCTCCAGCAGCCCCGTACAGCCCTTGCAGTGCATCCCAGCGACCGAGAAGCGCACCTCGACGGCACCGGGCGATTCGGGCACGGAGGCGGCCGGCGTCGGACCGACGATGGTGTGCATCCACAGCGGGAACGTGGCGAAGCCGAGGACCATCACGGTCGTCACCCACAAGATACCGCGGTTGAGCCGTTGGAGCGTGCGATTTGGAGCGGCGCAGACACCATCCGAGCACGACCGCTCGGGGCGGTAGACGAAGTAGAACGCCGTCGCTAGCAGCCCGCCGGTACCGATGAGCAGCGGCGTTCGGTAGGCCTCAAACGCCGCGGCGACGCCCCCGGCAGACACCCCGACGCCGACCAGCAGGAGCGGCAGCCAGCAGCACGCCGAGCTGAGCACGGCCGCCACAAACGCCCCCGCTGTGGCGATGCGTGGGTCTGCCGGGCGGGGCGTCACAGCCGTTCCCCGCGAAGTCGCGTCACGACGGCGGCCACGGATGGCACCCCCACCAGCCCGTCGGCCGTCAGGTAGACGCGGCAGCAATCATCTGAGCCGCCGCTGGCCTGGCCGGTCACATCCAGCTGATCGACGAGGATGGTAGGCGAGCCATAGCCTTGTGCGTGCGGGGGCAGCGCATCGACGCCGATCTGCCACTCCTGCCATCGCTTGGGCCGCCCGATCTGACCGAGCGCATCGCGTAGGACGGCCCGGGCTGCGTCTACGTTGGGGCAGTCCGTCTCCCAGACCAATTCAAGCTGTTTCATTGGGTTCTCCTTCCAGTGCATACAAGACGGGACAGTCCGAGGTCGGCCGTTGATCGCCACAAGCGGCGACAAGCTCGGCGAGCACCGCGGCCAGTCGCTGTAGATCTGCGATCTTGGTTTCGACCTCGACGAGCTTGGCCTGCGTGGCCGCTCGCACCTGGCCACACGCCTGCCCCTGCTCGATCCGCAGCCCGAGCAGCTGTCGGATCTCCTTGAGCGTAAAACCTAGGCCCTTGGCGCGCTTGATGAACAACAGTCGCGCCACCGTCGACGGCGGGTACTGCCGATAGCCAGACGAGCGACGCGGCGGCTCGGGGATCAACCCCTCGCGCTCGTAGAACCGCACCGTTTCGACGCCGACAGCCGCGGCTTGGGCGACGCGACCGATGGTCATGGACTGCATCACGGACCTCCAGGCTTAAGTATGCACTCCGTAGTAGGGTACAGAGTCAAGCGGGGAGTTTGGAGGCGGGGTTGGTTCGGTGGTGGAAACCCCGATTCTCGGCCGCGTGGATCCGCTGAATCGGTACGCGGATGTGGCGGGGAAGGCCACTTGGGTCAGCCCGAGCGGCCGCAGGAACGCCTCATTGGCCTCTGACGGGGACTCGACCAGCGTCGCCATGCGCTTTGTCGCCTCGTCGCTCAGCCCGGTCGGATGCTTGGAGAACATCCACTCCAGCTGGGCGAGCGTGGGCGTCATCAGGTTAGTCTGGTCACCGGCGGAGGGTCCAATAGCGACAAAGCGGCGCCCACGTCGGACTTCCATGACCGCCGTCAGGAACAATGACAGCGCCTCGTCGATGACTTGGCTCTTGCTCATTCCCAACAGCGTCGCCAGATCCTTCGACGCTATCCAAAACTGACCCACCCCTGCTCGTGAAAAATGACCCCCTGGCAGCGAGCCTCCTGAGCACCTGGTGCTGGTGCTTCAGCTGGCCCCGCAAGCGACGCTTTTGGAGAGCTTCGGAAATCGGTTGGAGACGGTGACCGATGATGTGCCATTTTCGAGTCGCCATAGCCGACCGCACACGGGTTGCCTGTGCGGTGCCAGCGCTGAGGGCATAGGCAGGTTGCGGGGCGGCGCAGCGGGAGCCACCTGGTTGCACCGTAGCGTCACCTCGGTTGGGCGCGGTGATGAAAGCCTACCTTCGTCCAAGTGAGCGTTGCACCACGCTACGGCTGCGGCGTAGTTGGCCTTGTCGCGTGGACGCGTCTCGCCCTCAGACGGTTGAGCGCGAAGAGGTTCAGGGTCTTCGCCGCGTGCGCCTCACTGGCACGCGCGCGTTCCAAACAGGCCTGCTTCGCCGGGCCGCTCCTCGCCATGCCGCCGGAACACGTCTCGCCGGGGAGCAAGGTGATGGCGAGGCCGCGCTTGGTGGGGGCAAATAGGAACGACAGGGATACCGAGAACTGAAACTCCCGCGTCTTCGCGACTTCGTGCAGTTTGACCTTCGGGGCTTCGGCGAGCGGATGCGGTATCCACACCAAAGCGTAGCTCCGAAAGTCGAAGTAGCCGGGGACCTGATCGGCGGCCTTCTGTCCCAACTGGCGCACCACGGCCTTGCGCGACTGCAGTACGTGGACCGGAACTTTGGCGTGGTTTGACTCGGCCTCGACCTCGGTGGTGCCTGCGAGCAGCGACAGCCCCACGGCGGTCGCCAGCATCGTCATTCTCATGTCGACCTCCATGGCAGCGCAAAATGTCAACGTACCGCATTCAAGCCGCCCGGTCAGCGGCGCGAGAGCCGAGGCAAACGAGGTCGATTCGGGCCGGATTCTGGACTCGCCGCTCTGGGCTAGTGCTTGATGACAGGTCGTCAGGCAGCCTCTCTACACATTGAACCGAAACAAAACCACATCCCCTTCCCGCATCACATACCCCTTGCCTTCCAACCGCTTCTTCCCCGCCGCCGCCACCGCCGCCTCAGACTTGTACTCAAACAGATCATCGCAGCCGTAGATCTCCGCCTTGATAAAACCGCGCTCAAAGTCCGTGTGAATCACCCCAGCCGCCTGCGGCGCCGTCCAACCTTTCCCGATCGTCCAAGCCCGCGCCTCTTTCGGCCCAACTGTGAAGTACGTCTGCAGCCCCATCAGCTCAAACGCCGCGTGCGACATGCGATCCAGCCCCGACTCCGCCAGTCCGATGTCTTCCAAGAACGCGGTGCGCTCGGCCTCGTCGTCGATCTCAGCGATCTCCGCCTCCATCGCGCCCGACAGCACCACCATGTGCGCGCCCTCTCGCGCCGCCAGCTCGCGCACCGCCGTCACGTGGGCGTTGTCTTCGGTCGCGTCGTCGGTGTTGGCCACGTACAGCATCGGCTTGCGTGTCAGCAGGTGCAGCTGATCGGCGTATTTCTCAACGTCTTTGTCGACCTGCACCGTCCGCGCCGGTCGTCCGTCGTTCAAGGCCTCCAGCATCTGCTCGCAGAGATCGGCAAAGATCTTCGACTCCTTGTCCCCACCACGCGCCGCCCGCGTCTCTTTCTTGAGGCGCTTCTCCATCGACTCCATGTCGCAGATCAGCAGCTCGGTGTTGATGATCTCGGCGTCGCGCGTCGGATTGACGCCGCCCTCCACGTGCACCACGTTGTCATCGTCAAAACACCGCACCACATGGGCGATCGCGTCGGTCTCACGGATGTTGGCCAGGAACTGATTGCCCAGCCCCTCCCCCTTGCTCGCGCCCTTGACCAGGCCGGCGATGTCGACGAACTCAACGGTGTTGTAGATGGTCTGCTTGCTGCCGATCGTCTGCGCTAGCCTGTCGAGCCGCGCGTCGCGCATGGGCACGATGCCAACGTTGGGCTCGATGGTGCAGAACGGGTAGTTAGCGCTCTGTGCGCCCGCGTTCGTGAGCGCGTTGAAGATGGTCGATTTGCCGACGTTGGGTAGGCCGACGATGCCGCAGCTGAGTGCCATGTTGGGTCTCCGGAGGGGGTGGGCCCCGGCAGGTAGCACGAGGGCTCTGCGTGAGCAAGGATGGGGCCCAGTCGGGGCGGAGTCGGGGCCCAGTCGGGGCGGAGTCGGGGCGACTAGCAGGCCTATTTTGCGGCCTACCCGACGATTTCGGGCCGCTGTAGCGTTGTACTGAAGGGGTGCCGGCGATTGCGCGGCGTCTGTTTGACCAAGGAGGTCGCCGTGGCCAGGAAAACCCGCTCGCCGTCTGCTCGCAAGGTGTCGACGTCCGAGTCGACATCCAACGCGTCGCTGCGCACGACAAACCAAGGGGACTTGTTCACAGCCAAGCCGCTCCGAATCGGCGACGAAGAGCGCCGCTGTCGTCGCGAGGGGACGTGGCCCGTGGTGGGCACCGACGAGGTCGGTCGCGGGCCGCTGGCCGGGCCCGTGGTCGCCGCCGCTGTGCTGCTGGCCGATGGCGCGCGGTTGCCGGGGCTCGACGACAGCAAGAAGCTCAGCGCCGCGCAGCGGGAGGCCCTCGTTCCCGAGATCGAGCGCCAGGCGGTGGCGTTCTCGGTGGTCGAATGTTCGGTTGAAGAGATCACCGAACGCAACATCCTCGGCGCGTCGATGTGGGCGATGCACCAAGCGGTGAGCCACGTCTGCGCCGCGGCGCGCGACCAAGGGGTCCCGCCGGCGCTGGTGTTGGTGGACGGCAATCGACCCATCCCAGGCCTTGAGGGACCGCCGCAGCGCGCCGTGGTGAAGGGCGACAGCCGCTCCCGGGCCATCGCCGCGGCCTCCGTGCTGGCCAAGGTGCATCGGGATCGACTCATGGTGGCCATGGCCGCTGAGTTTCCGGGCTACGGCTTCGCCGGCCACAAGGGCTATCCGACCCCCAAGCACCTCGCCGCGCTGCGCGCGCTGGGCCCCTGTGTGCATCACCGGCCGACGTTCGCGCCCGTCGCCGCGCTGCTCAAAGCCCGCGATTGAGCACCGATCCCACCCAACCCAAGACCGGCAGCGCCCACGGGATCGGCCTGCGCGGCGAACGTGTAGCCGCCGCGGTGGCGCGCGCGCGCGGCTGGCAGGTGCAGGGGATGCGGCTACGAACGCCGGTTGGCGAGGCCGACATCTTCGCCACGCGGCGCTGCCCAGCGGATCGCCTGCCGGGACGCTCGGAGGCGCCTCAGGCGATCGGCGTCGTGATCGAGGTCAAGACCGCGCTCGGCCGCTGGCCATCGACCGACTTGGTCCACCGGCGTCGTCAGGCGCGGCTCTGGCGGGTCGCTGCGCACCTCGGTGAGCAAGCCGGGCTGGCGGAGCTGGAGGTCGTCGTCGCGTTGGTGCGCCTTGAACGCAATCACGAGGCGGTGCGGTGGATACCGTTGGACGCATGGTAGGGGTGCGCTAAAACGCCGAACACCCGGGCTGCCATGAACCATGGCGACCCGGGTGAGGCGGTCTGAGTGCGGCTGTCATCGTGAGGGTGACGGCCCTAGGGCTAACGGCTGCGTCGAGGCAGCCGCGCGAAACTAACGCTGGTCGATGCGGCGCAGCTTGGCCTTCTTGCCGACGCGGTCGCGCAAGAAGTAGATACGCGCCTGACGCACGTAGCCCTGGTGCATGACCTCGATCTTGAGCAGACGTGGGCTGTGCAGCGGGAAGATCCGCTCCACGCCGACGCTGTGGCTCAGCTTCCGCACGGTGAACGTCTTCTTCAGACCTTCGCCCGCGACGCGCAGCACGGTGCCTTCGTACACCTGAACGCGCTCTTTCACGCCCTCGATGATGCGGTTGTAGACCCGCACGGTCTGGCCGGTGCGGAGCTCGGGGAGGTCATGGCGCTCGTGTTGCGCCTCTACGTAATCTACCAAGTTCATGGTGCTGGCTCCTCCGGGTAGCGGTCGCCTTGTACGTGCCCGGTGCGAGTGGCTGCGCGTGGCAGCCGGTAAAGTCATTCGACGCCACTCAGGCGCCGAACAGCCTGTCGAGCGCGATCGCCGCAGCGGCACGCACCGACAGGTGGTTGTAGCCATCCGATGGGCCGAGCTCGGGGTCCCGCACGATGGCGGGGAGGCACACGTCGGCGCCTTCCACGAGCTCGGGAGCCATGCCCCAGCCTGTGCCGAATAACATCAGCACGGGCCCGTCATGGTGGCGCAGTCGTTCCCGCATGCCGGCCCAGGTTGAATCTGGGCCTTCCATACGGGCGCTGGTGGCCACCACCAGGGGAGCCTGACCGGTCAGCGAGGTGATCACCTCACAGGCCGCGGCTACAGATGGCGCAGCAGTGACACGGCGCATGGCCTCGGCTCGACGATCGTTTCGCGTCAAGCCTTCTCCAACCGTCCAATGATGAACCATCTCGGTCACCATCTTCTGCTGGAGCGTCACCGGGGTCACGATAAAGAGCCGCTCGGCACCGTAAGTACGGCTTGAGCGACCGATGTCGTGCACGTCAACATTCGTCAACGCGGTCGTGATCACCTTCCCCTGTCTATCGACGCAGGGATGGTGCACGAGGGCGAGGAACATACGCATCGAAACTATCCAGTCAAGAGGTTGTTGAATCGTCGTGATTTCGCCCTGTCCGAAGCACTGTCACACGCGCTGTCCGGCGCGGCGTCTGACGCTTGGCCTCGGGTGGGTCGTCATCGCGGGACTGCAGCACCTTCTGCCACAGATCGGGCCGCCGCGCTTGGGTCCGCGCCTCGGCTTCCGCGCGCCGCCAAGCCGCGATCGCGGCGTGATTGCCTGACAGCAGCACCGCCGGCACCTCCTGGTCCTGCCACACCCGCGGCCGGGTGTAGTGCGGATACTCCAACAGCCCGGCGGCGTGGGACTCCTCACCCTGCGCCTCCCCTAGCGACGCGACGTTGCCGATCACCCCAGGCCGCAGCCGCGCCGTCGCCTCGATGATCGCCATCGCCGCCACTTCACCGCCGTTGAGCACATAGTCACCCAGGGACACCAGCTCGTCGGCGGCGTCTTCGATGCGCGCGTCGAACCCCTCATACCGCCCACAGACCAGCGTCAGCCCCGGCCCGTCGGCCCAACGCCGCGCCGTGGCCTGGTCAAAAGGTCGCCCGGCCGGCGTCAGGACCACGAGCGGCGTGCGCGCTGGTTGCTGCGCGCGCACGGCGTCTACACAGCGCATCAGCACGTCGGGCTTGAGCACTAGCCCAGCCCCGCCACCAAAGGGCGCGTCGTCGACGGTGTTGTGTTTGTCCTCGGCGAAGTCTCGAAAATTGTGGAGCTGTACGTCCAGCAAGCCACGGGCGCGGGCTTTACCGAGCAAGCTCTCGTCGATAAATCCCGCGAAGAGGCCGGGAAACAGCGTCAGGATGTCGTAGCGGAAGCAGGGCATCGGTGTGATTACGCCTGCCAGTGGTCGAGATCACGGACCTCGACGCGGCCAGGGACCTCGCCGATCGAGGTGACATAGCGCGGTAGGATCGGGACCAACACATCACCGCCGGCATCGAGGCGGATCTCGAGCAGCTCGTTGCCGGTGGTGTGTACATGTCGCACCACACCGAGCCGCGCGCCGGAGTCAGCGTCCACCACGGCCGCGCCGAGCACGTCGACGTGGTAAAACTCGCCCTCTTCGAGCGGCGGCATCGCCTCGCGGCGCACCGAGAGCACGCCGTGCGTGAGCCGAGACGCGGCCTCTCGGTCGTCGACCCCCTCCACCTCTACGATCCAATGGTCTCGGGCGTGACGCGCGGCGACGAGGTGCAGCAGCTCCGGCGGCTTGCCCTTTCGGCTCAGTCGCAGCTCGTCCACGTCGAAGATCAGCGTCGATTCGGGGTTGAACGGCTGCACCTTCAACTCGCCATGCACCCCGTGGGGCCGGCCGATTCGCGCCATGGCCACCCAGGTCTTTTTGCCGTCGGCGCCGATCTCGTCAGCAGGTCTGTCGTCCGCCGGCGTATCGCCGTGGGTGATGTCATCGGTCACGTTGGGTTCCGTGGTGGTGGCGCCGCAACCGGCATCGTTGGCAGGGCCCTGGAGCGGGCGGGAGGCCGGCGCTGTCTACAGCGGGATCCACTCATCTTTCAAGGGCCGGCTCATCAACCCTTCGAGCGCTTCGCCCATGTCCATGCCTTCCCAAAGCACCCGGTAGGCCGCTTCGATGATCGGCACCTGATCCGCGACGCCCAGCTTCTGCGCCAGCCGCCACGCCGAGCGGCTGGTGAGCACGCCCTCGGCGACCGTCACAGTGGAGCCCATGATCTCGTCCAAGGTCTCGCCCGCGCCGAGCCGTTTGCCCACCGTGAAGTTGCGGCTCATGTCACTCGTCGCGGTCAGCACGAGGTCGCCCATCCCCGCCAGCCCCTGCAACGTCAGCGGATTAGCGCCCTTGCGCACCGCCATCCGAGAGATCTCACCGAGCCCCCGGGTGATCAGGCCAGCGCGCGCGTTGTTGCCAAACCCGAGCCCCGTCGCGGCGCCTGTGCAGATCGCCATCACGTTCTTCAGCGCGCCGCCCATCTCGACGCCCACCACATCGCGCGTGGTGTAGCAGCGGAAGCGCCGTGAGCTGAGCAGCTCCTGCACCTCGTGACCGACCCGCGGCATGAAGCTCGCCACGGTCACCGCTGTCGGGTGCTCGAGCGCCACCTCGGTCGCAAACGAGGGGCCTGAGAGGTAGGCGAGCTGGCTGTGCAGGCGGCGCGGCAGGACGCGCTCGAGGATCTCGTTGACGGTCTCCAGGTTCTCGTTCTCGATGCCCTTCGAGCAGCTGACGATGATGTGATCGTCCGTCAACCAGTCGATGCAGCCCTTCATCGTCTGGCCCACATAGGGGGTCGGCGTCACGCTCAGCAACAGGTGAGCGTGGCGGACGCAGGCCTCCATGTCGTTGGTGACGCGGAGGTTCCCAGGGATCTCGAAGCCAGGCAGGTAGACCCGATTCTCGCGGTGCGCGTTGATGTCGGCCACCACTTGCGGCTCACGTGCCCACAGCACTGTGTCGTGGCCCGATCGTGCCGCGTGAATCGCCAGCGCCGTGCCCCAGGCACCCGAGCCGATCACGCCGACCCGCGTCGTCTTGTCCATGTACATCTCGTGCTCCCGTTGTGCCGCGTCGCCCAGTTCCCGTCACCCCGCTCCCGTCGCGTGGTCGGCGAATGGTCGCCGCACCGGCCCGCGCTGTCGACCGTCGATCGACGACAGGCAGCTCGCCACTGCCTGCTACCCCGAATTTTAGGGCCGCCAGCTCTCTCCGCCGTCCCGCGCGTCGACAAAAAGGTCGCGCAGGCTGCGATCTTGCCCCGCCGATCGCGCGCGCCGTCGGGCCCACTCGCGCAGCTCTTTTACCTGCTCTTCGTAGGTCTCCACGAAAGGCACCGTCTCGCTGATCGCGCGTTCGATGTCTTCGGTCAGCAGCCCGCGCTGCTCGTCGAAGGCCACGGAGAGGGCCTCCGCCACGGCCTGCTCGATCTCTGCTCCGGTGAGCTTGGCGGAGGCGCGACCGAGGCGCTCCAGGTCGAATCGGGCGGGATCTCGGCCGCTGCGGCGGATGTGAATGCCGAAGATCTCCTCGCGCACCTGCACGTCCGGCAGATCCACAAAAAACGTCTCGTCGAAGCGACCCTTCCGCATCAGCTCGGGCGGCAGGTGATCGACGCGGTTGGCGGTGGCGGCCACAAAAACGCCGTCGGGATGCTCCGCGAGCCACGTCAGGAACGTACCGAAGATCCGCGCGGTGACGTCCGACCCCGTCGTCGCACCGGCGAACGCCTTGTCGATCTCGTCGACCCAGAGCACCACCGGCGCCATGGCCCCTGCGACGGCCAAGGCGTGGCGTAGGTTCTCCTCCGGTGCCGACTCCCGTGTGAACAGTCGGCTCAGATCGAAACGCAGCAGGGGCAGCCCGAGCGACTGCGCCGTCGCCTTGGCAAACAGCGACTTGCCACAGCCCTGCACGCCGACGAGCAGCAGGCCGCGCGGCGCCGGCAAGCCAAACGCGCGCGCGTCCTCACTCAGCGCGCGACGCCGCCGACCGAGCCAGGATTTCAAGGTGTCCATGCCGCCGATGTCTTCCAGCGTCGGCGCCCAGGCCGCCACCTCCAAGACCCCGCCGTGCGCGATCAGGTCGCGTTTCTCGGCGTGCAGCGCGGCGATGTCCTCCTCATCGAGATGATCGCGGCCCAACCTCAGCCGTCGCAACGCCCGTCGCAGCTGGCTCCGGGTCATCCCGCGCGCCGCCTGCAAGCACTGCTGCACCAGCTCAAGATCGGGCGGCAGCCCGGCGTCGCCCGTGAGCGCGGCCACCACCAAGTCCCGCAGCTCGGCGTCGCTTGGCAGCCCCAACTCCAACACCACCCGCTCTCGATCGAGCTGCTGGCAGGGTCGGCGCCAAGCGGAGAGCAGCACAACGCAGTGCCCGCCGCGCTCAATGTCGCGCAGGCTCTCGGTCAGCAGCTGCACAAAGACCGGGTCAGCGAGCAGGTGCTGGGCGGCCGGCACGATCACGAGATGACGTTCGGTCTGTTTCAGCAACGCCGTGATGGCGCCACAGCCGGCCTCGATCAGCGGCGTGGTGCCAAAGCGCGGCGCGAGCAGCTTGAGTCCGGCGCGCTGTGCGGAGTCCGCGACAAGGCGTCTGGCGTCACTGGCGTCGGCGGTCACTACGTCGAGCAGCGGATAACGCGCTGCGATGCGATTGTAGAGCGGGTTGCTGCGATCCATGTGATGTCCCTCACGAACACGTGTCAGCTGCCCGGTGGTCGCCCGACCTGCCCGGGGATGTCTACACCGTATCGCTGGATCTTGTTGAGCAAGCTGCGCTGCGAGATCTCCAGCAGCTGCGCGGCGTGTGTGCGATTGCCGTTGGTGCGGATCAACGCCGCTTGAATCAGCGCCCGCTCGGTGGCCTCCATCGCCCGCGGAATGCTCAGGCTGTCCGACGGCGGCACGACCACCGGTCCGCCCGGCTCGCCCGCCACCGGCGGCGCCGCGCGCACTTGCGGAGCGAGCCCGTCGGGGCCGATCTCCGCCGTCTCGCTCATCACACAGGCCTGCTCGATCGCGTTCTGCAGCTCGCGCACGTTACCCGGCCAGCCGTACGCCATCAGCCGCGCCATGGCGTGGGGATGCACCCCGGTGATCACGGTGCCCAGCCGCGCGTTGGCACGCGAGACGATGTGCTGCACGAGCAGGGGGATGTCTTCGACGCGCTCCCGCAACGCCGGCACTTTCAGGTCGATCACGCTGAGTCGGTAGAACAGATCCTCGCGAAAACGCCCCTCCGCCACGCGCTGTCGCGCCGACACTGCGCTCGCCGCGAGCACACGAACATCCACGGGGATCGGCTGATTTGCGCCCACCGGCCGAACCTCGCCCTCCTGCAGCGCGCGCAGCAGCTTGACCTGGAGGTTCAGCGGCAAGTCGACGATCTCATCGAGAAACAGCGTGCCGCCCGTCGCTTGCACAAAAAGTCCGTCGCGATCCCCAGTCGCGTCCGTGAACGCGCCGCGCACATGGCCAAAAAGCTCACTCTCGAGCAGGTTCGCCGGGATCGCGCCGCAGTTCACCGCGACAAATGGCTTGCCGCGCCGGGGCGAGGCGTCGTGCAGCGCGCGGGCCACCAGCTCCTTGCCTGTGCCCGACTCGCCGTGCACGAGCACGGTCGACGTGAAACGCGACACCCGCTCGATCTTCTTGAACAGCTCCAGCATCGCCGGGCTGCGGCCGACCATGTCGTGAAACGCAGCGGGCACCGCGTCTGCGCTAGGATTTGGCCCCGGATCCGTCGCCGCTCTGTGCTCGCGACTCGCCCGTCGCCGCGCGGTTTTAGGTGCATCGAGCCGGCTGCGCTCCAGCGCCAACTCCACCTTCAGCTCCACCTCGGGCAAGCGAAACGGTTTGCTCAGAAAGTCCATCGCGCCCGACCGCACCGCTTGCAGCGCCGTGTCGAGCTGGCCATACGCGCTCATCACGATCGTCGGTGGCAGTCGCCCTTCGCGGCGCAGCAGCTGCAACAGCTCAAGACCCGTCATCCCTGGCATGTGGACATCAAGCAGCATCAGGTCGGGCGTGCGCGTCTTCAGCACCTCAATCGCCTCTTCCGCGCTCGCCGCGCCGATCGTCTGGTGGCCCGCGCGCTCCAGATGATCGCGAATCAGACGCCCAAACGTCGACTCATCATCGACCACTAAGATCGTGACCTCACCCGACTCGCTGGCTCCCTGTGTCATCGCTACGAGGCCTCGTCGCGGTCGCCTTCGATCCACGCCATGCGCACATCGTGTAGCAGCCGACCCAACAGTCGCTCCTCATCGCTGGTCAGGTTGCCGCGGGTCTTCTCCTGCAACATCGCCAGCATGTCGATACTTTGGCGCGCCAGCGGCAGGTTGGTGTGCGCTGGGCCTCCGAGCGGATCCGGCACTTGGCCGAGGTGCATCATCGCCGAGCTGGCGAGGGAGAGCACAAACGTGGAGAAGTCGATGGTCGACTGACCGTGGGGGGGCTGTGGCATGGTACCTCGGCGGTCCGCGGCTCGGGGCCGTGGCGTTGCACACTAGGGCGTTGTGGCTATGGTGTAGGCCCGTCACAATAGCTGCTTCGGGAGGCAAGGTCGGGGGAATGTCCCGATCGGCCGCGGGGTTTGTCAAGAAGCCACTCAGGAAGGCTCCCTTCAGGAAGGCTCTCTCCAGGAGAGCTAGTGTACTCAGGAGTAGGCGAACATGTCGAAAGAGCCCATTCTCAACAACCCGCTTGAGCAGTACCTCCGTGAGGTGAATCAGTACGAGCTGCTGAGTCGCGCCGAGGAGTATGAGCTCGCCACCCACTTCCGAGACACCGGGGATCCCGCCGCCGCCCGCGCGCTGGTGACGGCGAACCTGCGTTTTGTGGTCAAGGTCGCCTACCAGTTCTCAAACTACGACATCAAACTCACCGACCTCATCCAAGAGGGCAACATCGGCCTGATGAAGGCTGTGCAGAAGTTCAAGCCTGACACCGGTTTTCGTCTGATCAGCTACGCCGTGTGGTGGATCAAGGCCTACATCCAGAACTACATCATCAACACGTGGTCGCTCGTGCGCGTGGGGCCCGTCGCGCAGCAGCGCAAGGTGTTGTTCGGCAAACGCGAGCTGCCTGCGCCCTCCGAGCAGGGTCACGGCGACATCACGCGGCTCCTCGCCGACGGCACCGCCGAGATCATCGATGTTGACGCGAACATCGAGGACGACGCGACCTTCCTCATCGTCGCGGAGGTCGCCGACGCGCCCGGGACCAAGCGCCGCAAGGCGAAGAAGCCGACTCAGGACGAAGTCGATGTGTGGCGCAAGGCCGCCCACGCCGCGCGTCGCGATATGAACCTCGACAACACCATCTCCGAGGACGGCCGGATGACGCTCGGGGAGACGCTGGCCGCCGATGACCCGAGCATCGAGGAGCAGTACGCCAGCGCAGAGATCACGGCCATGGTCGCCGATCGCCTGTCGGAGCTGCACGCAGATCTCAATGACAAAGAGCTGACGATTTTGGAGGAGCGCCTGCTCGCCGACGAGGGCCGCACGCTCCAAGACGTGGGTGAGCAGTACGGGATCTCGCGCGAGCGGGTCCGCCAGATCGAGGTCAACCTCAAGAAGAAGATCGCGCGTCGGCTGGAGGGGCTCAGCCCCGTCGCCCTGTTTGGGCCGCCCGAGCTGTAGCCGCTTCTACGCTTCTACGCTTCTGGCGCCGCGGTTTTGGGGCGTCTACGCACAACCGATGGCTTCTGGGCTGGGGCTTCCTTCGCCTTCGCCGCCCGCGCGCTCACGACGGTCACGGTCGAGGTGACGGGCGCTGCCTTCTTCGCAGCGGCGGTCTTTTTCGGCGCTGCCTTCTTCGCAGCGGCGGTCTTCTTCGGCGCCGCCTTCTTCTTGGCAGCCGCCTTCTTCGGCGTGGCGTCACTCGCTGCGGCGTCGTCCGTTGCAGCCTTCTTCTTCGCCGGCGCGCGCTTCTTCTTCACCGGTTTGCCGTAGCTGGCGAGCCGCTCCAGGGCGAGGACCAGATCGACGTCCTCCGGATCGGTGCCCTTCGGCAGCGACGCGTTGTAATCGCCGTCGGTGACGTAGTGCCCCCACGGACCCTTGAGCACACGCACTTCGCCATCGTTCTCGGGGTTTTTGCCGACGTTGATGCCCATCTTGTCGCGCCGCGCCTGCTCCAGCAGGATCGTCGCCGACTCGACATCGACCCCTTCCGGATCGAGCTCGCCGAGGTTGAAGTTGGACGTGCCATCGGTGATGTACGGCCCGTAGCGCCCACGCCACAGAGACAACATAACGCCATCGCTCTCGCGTTTGCCGATGTCCTTGATCATCTCACGACCACGCGCCCGCGGCTGCGCCAGGACATGGACCGCCGTCTCCAGGTCCACGTCGATCGCGAACGTAGTGGGCGGCAAAGACCGGCTCTCAGCGCCGCACTTCAGGTAGTCGCCATAGCGACCGACCAGCGCGATCACGGGCTCTTTCTTCTCGGGATGCACGCCAATCTCGCGCGGCAACGCCAGCTGCCTGAGCGCCAACGCCAGCGTCACGTCCTCGGGTTTCATCCCCTTGGAGACGCTGACCATCTTCGGTTTTTCCGCATCCTTCTCGACCTTACCCAGCTGCAAGTACCAGCCATAACGACCGTTGCGTAGGAACACATCCGTCCCGTCTGCGGCCTGACCCAGGGGCGCATCGCCGCGCTCCTTGGCCTCGATCAACGCGACCGCGGCGGCGACATCGACCTCATCTGGCGCGGACTCCTCGGGCACGGAGGCGGTGCGGTCGCCCCACTTGACGAACGTGCCCCAGCGGCCGATGCGCACGTTGATGGGCTGGCCATCCGCCTCACCGATACACACAGCGCTCGCGGTGGCCGGATCGATCTGGTCGCGGACCTCGTCGAGCAGCGGCACCAAGCCCTTGACGTCGGCCGAGCCGTCCGCTTCGCTGAAGCCATCGTTGTAGAACCCGCGCAGGTACGTGGCTGAATCCGCGTCGCCACGGGAGATCGCGTCGAGGCGTGCCTCCATCTGCGCCGTGAACCCGTAGTCGACCAAGTGCGGCATGTACTGCTCGAGCATCCGGACCACCGCCATACCCATGAACGTCGGCACCAGCGCGCTCGCGCGCCGGAAACAATAGCCCCGGTTTAGCAGGCTCTGGATGATCGCCGCGTACGTCGATGGCCGCCCGATGCCCTTGTCTTCCAGGTTGCGCACCAACGTCGCGTCGGTGAGACGCGCGGGTGGGCGCGTGTGATGCTCGAGCGCCTCCAGGGCCGGCTCATCGCCCCACGCCAAGGTGTCGCCGACCGCCATCAGGGGCAGCAAGCCGTCTTCGTCAGTCTTCTGTGGCGCCATCACGGCGAGGTATCCCGCGAACACGATCGCGCGACCGCTGGCGCGGAACGTCGCCTCACCGATGGCGATATCGACGCTCGTCGCCTCGAGCAGCGCGTCGGCCATTTGGCTCGCGACAGTGCGTCGCCAGATCAGGTCGTACAGCTTCCAGTGCGACTCCCCTAGCTTAGTCTTCAGGTCGTCCGGGTGCTGAAAGCGCGTGCCAGCGGGTCGAATCGCCTCGTGGGCTTCCTGCGCACCGGCGCTTTTGGTGACATAGACACGCGGCGCGTCGGGCACAAACGCCGCGCCAAAACGCTCGCCAATCTCCAGCCGCGCCGCCTCGACGGCCTCGTCCGACAGCCACGTGGAGTCGGTTCGCATGTAGGTGATCAGCCCCTGCTCGTACAAGCTCTGAGCCAACCGCATGGTGCGCTGCGCGCTGAGCCGAAGCTTGCGATTGGCCTCCTGCTGCAGCGTTGACGTCGTGAACGGCGCCGACGGTTTCTGCTTCTTTGGTTTCACCTCACGCTCGATGACCGCGGGCGTCGCTGTGCGCGTTCGTGCTACCAGCGCCTCGGCCGCCTCACGATTCAGCAGCTGCGACTCGTTGGTCTTTCGCGCGCCCGTGGTGCCGTCAAAATCACGGCTGCTGGTGATCCGCGTCCCGTTCACCGCCGACAACGCGGCCGTAAAAGCGGTCCCATCGGTGCCGACCAGCTTGGCCGAGGCGTCCCAATACTCGGTCGAGATGAAGGCGATCCGCTCCCGCTCGCGCTGCACCAGCATCCGCAGCGCGACGCTCTGCACACGGCCCGCGCTGAGACCCGGCTTGATCTTGCGCCACAGCACCTGGCTCACATCCCAGCCGTACAGCCTATCGACGACGCGACGCGCCCGCTGGGCGTTGACGAGGTCCATGTCGAGCTCGCGCGGCGACTCAAGCGAGTGCTGGATGGCGGTCTTGGTGATCTCGCGAAAGACCAAACGGCGAACGGGCACCTTCGGCTTGAGCTCTTCGACCAAGTGCCAAGAGATCGCCTCGCCTTCGCGATCATCGTCTGTCGCGAGATACAACGCCGTGGCGTCCTTGAGCTGGCGCTTAAGCGTGTCGATCTGGCGCTTTTTGGACGCAGGGACGCGGTAGATCTCCTCGAGCGGGTCGAAGTTGTTGTCGATGTTGACGCCGTACTTGACCCAAGCCTCGTCGCGACGCTTGTCCTTCGGCGTCAGGTCCGACTTCCGCGTCACCAGATCGCGGACGTGACCCACGCTGGCCTCCACCTCGTACCCCTCACCGAGGTACTTCCGGATCGTGTTGGCTTTGGTCGGTGACTCGACGATGACCAGCACGGGGCCGGTCTTCTTCGTCTTCTTGCTCGCCGGGGTGCTTGCAGCTGACATCCCATCTCCATCTCATACCCGGAAAACCGGGGCACAACGCGGCGCAGCAGGGCGTCGTCGTTGCGTTCGTTCCGTGGCGCGCTCAACCATCGTGGTAGCGCCCCCATGCGTCTCGCCGCGCCGAACCCGCGAGGGTCCAGTGAAGCAGCAGTCGTGCGACGTCGGCTCTGGTGCGACCGGTGTGACGCACCAGCTGTTCCAAACTCACGCCGTCGCGCTGCTGTCGGAGGGCCAGCCGCACGGCCCCATCCTCATTCGGCGCGATTAGCGCTTTCAGCTCAACCGGTTGCCTCTCCGGATCGGTCTCCGCGGCGGGTGCGTCTCCACGGTGCGACACCAGGGCAGCGGGCGCGTATCGTTGCCAGCGCCCACGCTCGGCGTCAATGGCTGCGGCTGTATCCGGCTTTTTGACGTCCGGTTTCGACGGCTCCCCCGGCTGATTGAGCGCCAGCACCGGCGGCGCTTGGTCGCGCTGAAGCCAGGCGTGACCCGGCCCCGTGCGCAGCCGTGTCACCACGTCAGCGGCTTGCTCCGGCCCCGCGATCGCGCGCGCCCCTGCGGATAGCAGCAGGTTGGTCCCTTCGGCGTGCAGGCTGCCTGGGTCCCATGGCACGGCGAACACCGGCAAGCCCAACTTCCAGGCTTGGCGCGCGCAATGCAGCGAACCCGACCGTTGATCGGCGCAGATCACGATCAAGGCGTCCACCAAGCGCGCCAGCACCCCGTTCCGCGTGCGAAAGTGGCTGCGCTGAAAGATGTCCTCCGGTCCAAAGGGGCTGATCAGGACGCCGTTGTCGCGGACCGCTTGAAAGAGCGTGTCGTGACGCCGCGGATACACCTTGCCGACCGCGATCGGCGACACGAGCATCGTCACACCGCCCGCGATCAGCGTGCTGCGATGGGCCGCGGCGTCGATCCCCAGGGCGCCGCCGCTGCACACCACCGCGCCCGCATCGCTCAGGGCGGCACACAACGCCGCGGCGAAGGCGACCTGCTGCTCGGAGGGGGTACGGGACCCGATCACGGCGATCCGTGGTCCACGCAGCCGCCCAATGTCGCCCTCGACCCACAACGTGCGACGCCCTGGCGCGCGCATCAGCGCATTCCCAGTCAGCGCACGCCACGCGGGTGGCGACGCAGGGGGTGAACCGGATGATGAATCTGCTGGCATCGCTCCTCCCGACGGCACCCTAAAAGCGATGGGCCGTCATAGAGAAGACGAAGCGGCGGCCCGAAATCGTCGGTTGGGCCGGAAGATTCTCTGAACTTTCGGGTCTACCGGCGGATCAACCGCGCCGCGTAGAACGCGTCGACACCGTGCCACAGCGGATGTGTGCGCAAATCACCGCGCTCGTCGAGCAGCGCTGTGGCCCAGGCTTGGTGATCGTCCGGCGGCGCGCGCTGCAGGTCGGGCCGCTCGGCGAGCAGGCGGGCTACGACCAGCGGGCCCTCCTCTTCCGCGAAGGAGCAGACGGCGTAGACCATGATGCCGCCAACCCGCACGAGGTCGGCGCAGCGTCGGGCCATGGCTAGCTGCAAGTCATGATTGGCGGTGAGGTCAGCCGCGCGGCGTCGCTGCGCGATCTCCGGGCGGCGCCTGATCGTGCCCAGCCCGCTGCACGGCGCATCGAGCAACACGGCGTCGAAGCTGGCTTCGGGCAGGTCGATGGGGCTGCTCGCGTCCGTCGCGAGCGTGTCCGCCAGCGGCCAACCGGCCCAATCTGCGAGCCGCGCCGCCTCGGCGAGCCGCGGCCCGCCAATGTCGACCGCGGTCACCGCGGCGCCTGCCGTCGAGAGAAATAACGACTTCGCGCCGCGCCCAGCGGCCACATCGGCGATCGTCATGCCGGGGGCTGCGCCCACCCACTCGACGACCGCGGCGCTCGCCGCGTCTTGGGCGATGACCTGGCGCGCCTCGAACAGCCGCCCGGCAAACAGCCCGCCGTCGAGCACCTCAAACGCACCAGGGATGCCGCCGACGGTGGCGACGTCGATGCCGTCGGCCGCGAACGCCTGGAGTGCGGTCGCCCGCGCGGGCGCCACGACGTGGGCCTGCAACGGCGCGCGCTCGGCAAACGCGCCGACCAGCGCGTCGGCGTCTAGCTTCAGCGTGGCGGCGTAGGTACGCACGCGCGTCTCGATCCACGGCGGCAGGGTTGGTCCGACCCCGGCCTGCCAAGGCCGATCGCGGCTCATACGGCGTAGTACGGCGTTGACAAAGCCGACCTTACCACGACCGATCGCCTCGCGATTCTCATCGATCGTGGCCGCAATTGCGGCGTGATCGGGGACGCGATCGAGCCAGGCGAGCTGGTAGAGGCCGAGCCGCATGGCCGTCAGCGCTGCGGGATCGACGCCACGAAGGCCGCGGTCGAGCGCGCCATCCAGCCACCGGTCGAGCGGTCGTTGTCGCCGCAGCACGCCGTACACCAGCTCGGTCGCCAGGCCGCGATCCATGGTCGACAGCGCTGGCACACGTCGCGCAGCCCGGTCTACCGCGCCCTGGCTGCCTTCTCCGCGCTCCTGCACCGCCATCAGGGCCTCGAAGGCGCGGCGGCGGGCGCCATCGCCACCACGCGCGTGCGGGCCGCCTGCGGAGTAGCCGTCGTCCTGTGGGTGCCGGTTGGGAGGTGTCATGGCGCGTGTTACCCTCGCGCGGCGAACTGGCCGCGTGTGCAGGCTGGCGAGCCGGTCCGAACCCTGTCAAGCGCTGGTGTGCGCGGAGCTGTCATCCATGACTCAGGACGCGGGCGCCCAGCGCGCTTCTCCACTCCGCCGCTGGCTGCCGGCCGTCGGCACCGCCGTGTTGTTGATCTACCTCGGCTGGAGCACCGACCTCAGCGCCGTCGCGGAGGCCTTCTCCCGCGCCAACCTGGGCCAAGCCATCGCCGTGCTCGTGGTCGCGACCCTCATCACGTGGAGCTACGACAGCCTGTGCTTGGTGTGGCTCGTTCGCCGCACCCTCGGCCACCGCGGCCACGTCGGCGGGGGTACGTTGGCGGAGCTGATGCCGCTGAAGGCCGCGTCCTACGTGCTCAACATCGTCAACTACAACGCTGCGACGCTTGGCATGGCCTGGGTCGTCTCGCGCCGCAAAGGCGTGTCGTTCCTGGAGTCCGCTGCCGCGCTCGCGGTGCTGAGCTACGTCGATCTCGTCGCCCTCGCCACCCTGATCGTCGCCGGGTTGGCCATCGCGCCTCAGGTGCTGGGCGCGCAGGTCGAGCTGGTCGCGCGCCTGCATCTCGTCGTGGTGGCGATCTTCGCAGGATCGCTGGTGCTGCTGCTCGCCTTGCAGTCCCCCATCCGCCATCCGCTGCTCGACCGGCTGCGCGGCGTCGCGGTGCTGCGTCCGCTCGCGGCCCTCAAACCGCTCGACATGGTCGTGGGAGTGGTCATGCGCGCTGGTTTTGTGCTGCTCTACGTTGTCGCCAATTACTTGCTCATGAAGACGTTTGGCATGGCGCCCAACCTGGGTGCGCTGCTGGTGCTGGTGCCGGTCCTGACCGTTGTCGGCGTGGTGCCGCTGTCGGTCTCGGGGCTCGGAACCACTCAGATCCTGATGCGCACGCTCTACGCCCCATTTGTCCTTGACGGTCGCGCCTCCGGCCCCGTGATAGACGCTTGGTCGACGGCCATGATCTTCGGTTTCATCGCTGTGCGGTTGGTCGTCGCGGCGCCGTTTCTGCCGAAGGTGCTGGGTGAGCTGCGGCAGCGTCAGTCGGCCTAGCACTGCGGATGCACGGCTGTCGTGGCCGGCTACAGAAAGGACGGCGGCTGGATGATGCCCATCAGCGCCTGATGCTCGAGCTCGCTGACGACACTCATGATCTCGCCACCTTTCACCGTGTGCACCACGCTGTATCCGGCGACCATGTCACGCACCGCGCCGCTCGGCTCGGGCTGCTGATCGGCGGCCGGCTCGGGTCGGTCGTCGAAGAGTCCCCGCCCCAGGACCGGCAGGTAGCGCACCACCGTCACGGGTTTATCGAAGGCCACGTAGCGAAACGTCACGACCCGGCGAGAACCCAGGTGACCCAAACGCGCGCCGAGCAGTCGCACGCCGGCGCCCTCAGCGATCGGTACCGAGCTGTGGCCAGGCGCCGCTCGACGCAACCAGTCCTGCACACGCGCGCTGCCCGCCACTTCGGGCGGCACCGGCTGCATGTGGCTGCCGACGAGCGCGCGCAGGTTGGCCCGCGTTCGAATCGCGCCGTAGTTGCCGTCTTGGGCCAAGAACTCGTTGCCCACGCCGCCGCCAAGCACCTCGGTGGTCTCGATGTGGTCCACCAACCGCACGCCTGCGCCGGCGCGTCGCTCGGATTCGCAGTACTCCATGTTGTCGCGAAGCGAGCGCGTCACACGCATCGCCGGGCGGTGCTGCGCAGTCCGTTTCGGGTCCGAGCCACGCACGCCAATCTTCATCGTTCCCGCGACGAGCGTCGGCGTCTTCACGGTGCGAATCGGCGCGGCGCTCGCCGACAACGCCGCTGCCGACAACGCCGCTGCCGACAACGCCGCTGCCGACCCTGGGCTCCCGACGATCGCGCCGCGGATCATCGCCGTTCCAAGCCCACCGGCTCGGGCGACCGGCGTGCCGGCGAGCCCATCGGCGTTTGTCACGCTCCACTGCCATCCGACCACGACTAGGCTGAGACCTGCCGCCATGGCGACCGGGATCACCCAGCGCGGCAGCCCGTCACCGACGTCTGATGCATCCAAACCCGCACAGATTCGGGCGCGCAGGTGCGTCGGTGCCTCGTCGCAGCGCAGATGCCGTCGCAGTCCGTCACGAAAACTGGCGGCGGCCTCCACGTGGCCGCGGCAGGGTGCGCAGACCGTGATGTGAGCTTCGAACTCGGCGCGCTCGCGTCGATCAAACTCACCGTCGAGGTATGTATAATCGTACTTGCGTACGTCGTCGCAGATCACAGCTCACTCCGGGGTTCGTTCCACGTCAGATCACGCATCATCACCAGAACAATCCATCCGTCTCAACCGTTGGCGGCCTTCGGCGTCCGCTTCGCGCGCAGGCGGAAGGCGTCGATCGGGATGACGCCCTGCTCGTTGACGTCCGGCCGATCCACGATGCCCTCGCTGACGGCGTGGTCCAGCAGCTTGCGCTGCATCTGCCGGCGCGCCCGGTACAATCGACTCATGACGGTGCCCACCGGGCAGTCCATCACCTCGGCGATCTCCTTGTAGGAGAAGTCCTCCAGGTCGGCCAGCAGCAACACTGTGCGAAAGTCCTCAGGCAGCGAATCCAGCGCCTCTTGCATATGGGAGCTGATCACACCGTCGAGGATCTGCTCCTCCAGCGGTCGATAGATCCCGGTGCTCTGGTGGTGCTCGGCGACCTGCAGCTCGATGTCCGGCAACGCGTCCGTCTCCACCATCGGCCGGCGCTTCTTGGCCCGCTGGATGTTGAAAAAAGTGTTTGTCATGATGCGAAACATCCACGCACGGCAGTTCGTACCCGGCTCATAGCGGTGATGATTCTTCAGGGCCTTGATGTAGGTCTCCTGTACGAGATCTTCCGCGTCCGCCGGGTTGCGGCTCAGATGCATCGCGTAGCCATACAGGGAGTCGAGATGAGGCATCGCCTCTTTCTCGAACTCTCGGCGGGCCTTCGCCTTTGTTCGGTCTTGTCCAAAGAGTCCCAACATTGTTTTTCTCTCCCTCCCCACGCGGTGAAGCCTGGGTCATCCATCCTACCAACGCACCGCCCAGCAGCGCTATTCCGACGCTGCAGCACTTTTCCGATCTTCGGTCACGCTCGCTTTAGCGTCGGTCTCCGGTAGCCTCTCCTTCAAGGAAGCACGCGGTCGACTGAGGGGAAGGTTCGGTCGATTAAAATCCCGTTCGAGTCTTGACACGGTCACCCTGCTCCCTAGACTCCGCATCCGCACGAGGCGCTACGCGCGCTTGCTGTGCGGACCACGGTGGGTGTAGCTCAGTTGGTAGAGCACGGGTTTGTGGTACCTGAGGTCGCGGGTTCAAGCCCCGTCATCCACCCCTGGGGAGATTTGGGATCCACGGCGTTCGCGCCGTGGGCCTGACTCACCGGAACGCTCATTGGAATCCCAGCGCTCGTTACTTTGGAGTTCACGCTTCAAGATAAGGAGACACTTCACACGACGGCTCCCTAGCTCAATTGGTAGAGCATCGGACTCTTAATCCGCAGGTTGATGGTTCGAGTCCATCGGGAGTCACCCAGTGAAGACGTCGAGGCCCCCGTCGCTTGCGGCGGGGGTCTCGTCGTTTCCGGGTGCATCCATGCACGGTGAAGCGCGCGCCCATGCGGTGCTTTGAAGTTCGGTTCGGCGGGGTTCGGTTCG
>CALENB010000452.1 GCA_937910235.1 uncultured Myxococcales bacterium
GCGCGGCGACCTCGCGGGCCTTGGTGCGGCTCAACTCCGCGCTCAACACCTTGTCGCGACGCTTCAGCTCGCCTTGCATGCGGCCGAGCTCAGTCTCCCGGGCGGCGAGTAGGCCGGCGACACGCTCGGCCCGAGCCGTCGCGGCGGCGACCTGCTTGCGGAGATCGCGCGCCTCAGCCTCGGCCGATTGCCGCGCCTTCGCGTTCCGCGCGGCTTCACTTCGCGCGTCCGCCAATTCGGCTTGATGCGCGGCCAGACGTTTGCGCAGCGCGCCACGCTCTTTATCGAGTCGGCTGAGGGTGCGCGAGGCCGCGTCCGCCTCGGCGGCGCGCCCTGCCTTACGCGCGGCGACCTCGCGGGCCTTGGTGCGGCTCAACTCCGCGCTCAACACCTTGTCGCGACGCTTCAGCTCGCCCTGCATGCGGCCGAGCTCAGCCTCCCGGGCGGCGAGCAGGCCGGCGACACGCTCGGCCCGAGCCGTCGCGGCGGCGACCTGCTTGCGGAGCTCGCGCGCCTCAGCCTCGGCCGATTGCCGCGCCTTCGCGTTCCGAGCGGCTTCACTTCGCGCGTCCGCCAATTCGGCTTGATGCGCGGCCAGACGTTTGCGCAGCGCGCCACGCTCTTTATCGAGTCGGCTGAGGGTGCGCGAGGCCGCGTCCGCCTCGGCGGCGCGCCCTGCCTTACGCGCGGCGACCTCGCGGGCCTTGGTGCGGCTCAACTCCGCGCTCAACACCTTGTCACGACGCTTCAGCTCGCCTTGCATGCGGCCGAGCTCAGTCTCCCGGGCGGCGAGCAGCGCAGCGACACGATCGGCCCGAGCCGTCGCGGCGGCGACTTGCTTGCGGGTCCGCGCGAGCTCCATCTCCTGACGCGTCACGCTGGCGCGCGCCTGGCTCAACTCCGCGGTCTTTGCCGTGGCGAGCGAGCGCTGCTTCTCCAACGCCGTCGCCTGACTCGCTGCGATCTTGCGCTGGCGCTCCAGCTCAATGGCCTGATTCGCCGCGATCTTGCTCTGCTGCTCCAAGGCGGCCGTCATCTTACGGCCGCGACGCAATTCGGCGTCTTTCTCCGCGACAGTGCGCTTTGTCCGCGCCAACTCCGTCGTCCGATCTGCGGCGATCTTGCGCTGGCGCTCCAACTCCACCGCCCGGTTGGCGGCGATCTTGCGTTGGCGCTCGAGCTCGGCTGTCAACTTACGGGCCTGGACCAGCTCTGCATCTTGCTGCGCCATCGTCTGCTTCGTGCGCGCCAGCTCCGCCTTGGTGGTCGCGGCCTGCTGCCGAGCGCTGGTCAGATCGCGTTCCAGGTCATCGTTGGTCTTGCGGGCCGCGTCGAGCTCTTTCTGTGCAGCGGCGATGCGCTTGCCGAGCTCGATTTCGATGGTGTCGAGTTGCTTGTCGCGCTTGCTCACCTGCGCCTGAAGTCGCTGCCGCAGTCGGTCCGCTTCGATCTTCAACGCCGCGACCTTCTTCTTGGCGGCGCGATCACCGGCGCGGTTGCGATCGGCTTCGCGTGTCAGGTCGCGCGACAACGCCTGAATACGGGCCTCGCGCGCGGCGAGCGATGTGCGCAGACCGGCAGCTTCGCCCTCTGCCTTGGTACGCGCCGCGGCGTTGGTGCGCGACTGCTTCTGCAGGTCAGACAGCGATCGTCCCTGATCGGCGAGCTGTTTGGCGAGACGCACACGCACACCCTCTAGGTGGGCCCGCTCTTTGGCAGCAGCGGCGGCTTCAGATTTCCGCCCTGCCTGAACGGCGAGCTTCTCCCGAGCGCTGGCCGCGGCCAGCGCGCCGGTGAGCGCCTTGTCGCGAGACTGCAGCGAGCTGCGGGCCGCCGATAGCTCGGCTTCACGACGCGAGAGCAGCGCCGCGATTTGCGACGCCCGGTTGCGCGACGCGGTCTCCTGCTTGGCGATCTCCACCATGGCCGCGCGCGCCTTAGCGAGCTCCTTGGTGCGTTCGGCGAGCTGCGCCGAGGCTGCCTCAGCGCGCGCCTCTGCGTCACGCCAACGGCGCTCGGCCACGGCCCGCTGTGCGTCCGCCTTGCGCGCCACAGAGAGCTGCGCCTGCTGCGCGCTGAGCGCACCACGCTGGGTCGCGAGCGCGACGCGCAGGCGCTCCAGCTCGCTACGATTGGCGGCGTCCCGTTTGCCGGCGTCGCGCATGCGACTCTTGAGGTCCGCGTCGCGCTTGGCGACGGCATCCTTCAAACGCACCACCTCTTCGGCCTGCGCGGTCCGCCGCACCTCACGCGCTTCTTTGACCTGCTTGCGCAGCGCCTCGGCCTGCGACCGGGCCTTGGCCAGCGACGTCTCAAGCGCCGCGACGCGGGCCTTGCTCTCGCCACCGGCCACCTTGCGCTCGGTCGCGATCTGCGCACGCAGCAAGGCGATCCGCGCCTCTTCGGCCCGACGTTGGGCGACGGCGTCGGCCAAGCTCTTGCGCTCTTTGCGCAGCTGGTCGCGCAACAGCGTCGCCTCGGTTTGAATGCGCCCCAGCTCAGCGTCGCGGCCAGCGAGCTGCTTTTCCGCCTGTTTTGCGCGCTTTGAGAGCTCAGCTATCTCAGCGGTGCGCGACGCCGAGCTCTTGCGCATCGTCGCCAGCTCGCCGCGCAGTCGCTTCTGCGCCGTGAGGGCCTCGGCGCGACGCTGCTCGGCCGCCTGCTCTCGCGCGCGGATCGTTCGCAGGGTCTCCAGCAACGTGCGCTCTCGGTCAGCGGCGCTGCGAGCGGCGGTGCCAGCGTCAGCGATCGCTTTGGTTTGTGCCTCGCTCAGCTTTCGGTCGGTACCGTCAACGACGATGATGACGGCGTTGCCATCCGCGCGCACGTGGTACAGCGCTTCGGTCAAAAATGTCACAATCAAGCGGCCATACAGCCCGCCTCGCCGACGAAAAGGCACGGCCTCAACGCTGCGAATCACGCCGTTGCCCACCGCCACGGACCGAGCGATCGCCTCCACGTCAGCGCCGGCGACATCCACAAACAGACGGGTGGGTCGCTCCAGGCGAAACGTCGTGAAGGTCGGCGCGCTGCCACCCTGCACGGTGATGACCGTGGTGTCGGCCGCCTCTTGGACCAACAGCTGCGTCAGCACGTTGGTCACCTGTGGCGTGGCCGCCAGCAAGCCAGGCTGCATGGGAAGAGCCATGAGCACGGTCAACGTCAGCGCTGCGACCCGGTGACTGTTGCGAAAGGATGTACCGGATCGTCTCAAGGAGTGCTCCTGCGGCTCGCCTGACCCAGGTGGGGTCCACGTCGAATCGTAAGATCCGACCCCAACCTGTCAACTCTCTTTAACGGAGCGGATTCGCTCGCGCTACTTCCACGGTACCAGGGCCCGTCTATTCCTTCGGATTCTAATCGTCGCCACTCCGCTGATCGGGGCACTGCGCGGTTGCTTCCGTCGCTGCGCAGCTGGGTGCCGGCGATCTGCGAAGAACCATCCATGTTAGAACTCCGCCTTTGGCGCCTTCTTCTTCGGCTCCAGTCCAGCGTCCAATTTCGTCAGAGGCGGGCGCAAGCTGATGCTCTTCGGCTCGGTTGTCCCCGGGATCGCTACGAGCATGTTGAACTGCGTCACCGCCCGTACGCGCCCCCCCTCCTTGCCAATCGGATCCCCGCGCATGAGCTCGAAGCGCTCGTCGGTCGGCGAGATGACCACCGCTTTGGGCCGGGCGGTGCCCGTCATCAAGATAATGAGCTTGTACTCCGCCAGCGGAAACTTGCGCCTGGGGTCATTTTCGTCCTGGGTCCCACCGGCTTCCGACTTCGGCAGCGGCAACACCGGCCTGCCATCGCCCTCGGCCCTCGGTTTCCGCTCCAGGATCGGCTTGTCGACAAAGACGACGAGGTTCGACTGAAACGGGTTGGCGAGCTCCTCGATCTTGGCCTTCTCGTACGTCTTGAAGATGGCCTGAATCGGCACCCACTTGGGGTTCTCGCCGAGCATGTCGAAGTTGGCGAGCACAGGATCAGGCACCTTCGGCGCCGCCACCGGCCCCTTTGGCTTCGGCCGCGCACTCTTGCTCTCCTCACCACATGCCGTGAGCAGCAGCGCCACCAGGGCGACGACGAGGGCGGGCGAGACGGGGAGAAGAGGCATCCGCATCAAGTCCTCTTCTTCTTGCCTTCGGTCTCCGGCGGCTGTGGATTTACGGGCTCTTTGCCAGTCCAAGTGAAGGCGTACGCGACAAAAGTCGCTTTGATTTTGGACCGCTTCCGTGCCAACTCATGCACACCGATGTGTTCGAGCAGCCACTCCTCTGGCGTCGTCAGCTCGCGTTTCTGCTCCTCGATGGGTTTGGCGTCGGTCAGCTCTTTGCCCAACAGCCCGAGCTCTGGCTCGATCGTCTCGATCCGCAGCTTCTTGAGGTGAATCACACGGCGATTCGGGCTGGCGTAGATGCGCAGGAACTTGACCAGATCGATCATCGACCCGCGAACGACCATCCGCACGGGGATCGCGTTCACCATCGACCGCTCCAGTGTGGCCAAGCGTTCGAAACGAGACACGCTGAGCCCCGAGGCGCGCGCGTCGCGGTTGACCTGCTCGATAAAGTCCGGGACCTCCTCGTTGGCCGGCAGCATCTTTCGATCCTCTTTGTCCTGCTCGACCAGCTCGTCCTTCAGCTTGCGGAGGCGCTGCAGCTCCTTGCCGCTCGCCGCGGACGTCAGCCCCTGCAGCTCGCCCTCGACCTTGCGCAGATCCGCCTGCGCTTTGTCGCCGCGCGAGACCTCAGGATCGATCAGCATGAAGTAGGCGCCGGCACCAATCACGGCGAGAATCGCAGCTAACACACCGGCTTTCTGGGCCGGCGGCAGCTTCATGAACTGCTCCATCATGGCTGCACCTCCCCTGCCGCTTCGGGCCGCTTCTGCTTCGGTGGCGCATGGTCTGTCGCCGTCGTCGTCGCTGGCAGCCCATCGATGGTCGGCGTCGTCGCTGCCGCTAGGCCGACTGCGGCGGCGGACTTCGGTTCAGCCCCGGACTTCGCCGCCGCTTCAGCCTCGCGCCTGGCTGGGCCCGCCCTGGCCCCTGCGACTGCGGCGGCGGGCGGTTCTGCGGCCTGACCCGCCTTCTCACCGCTCTTGTTGTCCCCTGTCTTGTTGTCACCGGCCTTGCGCTCTGCCTCAGCCGCCTTCTTCTCGGCCACAGCCGCCTCTTTCTCGGCGCGCTGCTCCGCCGTCAAATAGGGGTCCACGAGGTAGATGAGGTCACTCTTGAGCGTGAAGACGATGTAGTCCCTGTTCAACTGGAGATGGCGGTGTCGCTCCTGCCACACCAACTTCACGTTTCGAAAGTGCGCGCTGGATTCCAGTCGCCGCAGCACCTCGGCCACGTCGTCATGGTGAATCGCGGCGCCGCGCAACGTCACCACGCCCAAGGTCTCACTCATAAAGGTGAACCAGGCCCGGTTGGCGTCCCAGCTCACACGCCAGCCCGCCGCCTCCATCTGCTTGAGTTCGTCGGCAGAATGCGAGGCCTCGTCCCGCGGCTTGAGGATGAAGCTCAGGAAGCTCAGCGCGCCTACAGGGCCGGTCTTCTCGGCGTCCAGCTCCTCAAAGAGCAGCGCTTGCGTGCGCAGCCGCCCCACTTCTTTGCGTACGGCGGTCAGCTGAGCGTGCGTCTTCTTTGCGCCGTCGAGGTCCCGCTTGACCTTTGTGAGCTTCCGCGAATAGCGCTCAGCCTGCTCACTCGCACCCGCGTGCATCGAGTACAGCACTGCGCTCTCAATCACCAACAACAACACAAACAGCAACAGACCGACATTTGGAATGTCGGGCATGCCGGGACGAACCCGGCGTTTGCCCTTGGAAGTGGCGATGAGGTTGATGCGAATCATGGGAGCGTCATGCTGTGTGTGGGGTTTAGAACTGCGGGGTTTGGAACCGGGCTGTCACGAATCTGGGCTGTCAAGAAACTGGGCTCTCGAGAAACTGGGCGATCAGCGTGACGAGCCCTCAGCGATCGCTGCGCGCCCTCCGCGCTAGCCCGACGGCGATCGCCGCCACTGGCGCCGAGCGTTGTAGAGACGCGAGATCAAACTTTTTGGGGTCAATGATCAGGTTATTAAATGGGTTGAGCGCCTTTACCTGAGCGCCGAGACGGCGCTCCAGACCCTCGATGAGGCCGGATTGTAGGGCAGCGCCGCCAGAAAGATAGATCGTCGAGATGTTAGCGTTCATGGACGTCGCGGCGAAGAAGTCGAGCGAGCGTTGGACTTCGCTCACCAGGTTCTCGCTGATGCGCTCGCTGATGCGCTGCACTTCGCGCAACACGCCGCTCATCGAGAGCGTCGTCTCGCTCGACGTCTTCATGTGCTCAGCCTCTTCCCACGGCACCGCAAATTGCTTGCTGATCTCTTCGGTCAGCTGATTGCCACCCACCGTGATGTCGCGCGTGAAGCTGCTCAGCCCATCGGCGATCACGTTGATGTTGATCGTCGCCGCGCCGACGTTAATGAGCGCGATCGTGTCGTCCATCGGCACGGGATAGTTCAGCTCGAAGGCGTTGAAGAGCGCGAAAGCGTCGACATCCACGACGACAGGGTCAACGCGCGCGTCGCGCACGACCTCAAGCGTCTCCTCAATAATCGCCTTCTTCGCGGCCACGAGCAGCACGTCCATCTGACCCTGACCCGCGTGCGGGTTGATGATCTGCGCGTCGACGAACACATCCTTGATATCAAAAGGAATATACTGCTCAGCTTCCCATTGAATGGAGTCTTCAAGCTCCTCGACTGTCATCTCAGGCAGGGAGATCTTCTTGATGATGACCGAGTGCCCCGACAGGGAGACGGCCACCTTCTTGTTTCGAATCTTGTTGAGCCCGAACACTTCCTGGATACGACTCGAGAGCTGCGGGGCGTGCATCACCTGGCCGTCCCGAATCGTATCTGGCGGCAGCATGATCGAGTCGAAGTGTACCAAATGTGTGCCTTTTTTCGTCACCTTGAGCTCTGCGATCTTGATCGACGAGGTGCCGATGTCGAGCCCGATGACGTTCTTGGCGGCCATTGGCTTCCTGAGTCCGGTTGACTGGCGCGATGGGGTTCGCGGTGTCGCAGATTGGGTCGTTCACGCGGGCATCCGCTACCCGACAGGCGACGGTGGGACACGACGCTAAGGCTAGAGGGGGGCCAGGGACCCGTCAAGAAAGCGTAAAGACTCGTGAAAGCCAAAATTCGCCTTTTGATTCTAGCGGGTTGACGGCCGCTCGTCGCGTCGCTGCGTCCAGATGGCGGCGGATGCTGATGGATTGTTGACGCTCTCTGGGGCGATCCCTACTCTTGCCGGCGTCGCGCAGCGAAGCCAACCTGTGCGCGACGCTGACCCCAGAGTCTGCCCCCGGCGCATCCTGCGCCGCCGAGTCTGCCCCAGGCGCATCGTGCGCCGCATTGAGGAATCCGATGAAGCCCACGCTCCCCGTCTCCCGCGCGCTGCGCACCATGCTGGTCCTTTCTCTGGCCGCCGGTTTGGCCATGGCCTGCGCCGAAACCTCGCCGACCGGCGGGGGGGGCGACGGCGGCGCGGTCGCCACCGACACCGGCTCAACCGGCACCGACGGTACCGCGACCGATACCGGCGCGGCTGGCACGGACACCGGCGCCGCCGGCACGGACACCGGCGGCGGCGGCGGCACGGCCAAGGTCATGACCGTCAAGGAGCTGCTCCAGGCAGCGCAGGCCGTGCAGGGCAAGGTCAAGACCTGCCCAGCGTTTGCGAATCCACCGGCGCTAAGCAAGGTCTCCGTCAAGGGCTTGGTTGCCGTCACGCCGGTCTACAAGGCCGGAACGACGCTCGACGGCTTGTTCGTGCAGGTCAAGGGCGGCGGCGCGTTCAGCGGCCTGCGATTGGTCGGCGACAAAGCCAGCAAGCTCTTTGAAGGTGTGACTGTGGGCACCGGCTTCGACATCGAAGGCCAGGTCGTCATCTTCTACTGTGAGGTTCAGATTCAGATCACGAAGCTCACCAAGAGCGCGGACGCTGCGGTGTTGCCGCAGGCGACGACCGTCACCCTCGCCGACATCGGCGAGGCCGGCACAGCCGACTCCAACAACAGCTACGAGGCCGCCCTCGTGACCCTCAACGACGTCGTCATCTCAAAGACCGAAGCGCTCGGTACCGACGGCAAGCCGCACGGCGACCTGTGGATCGGCAAGGCCAAGGGCGACGAGGGGCTGATCGTGCGCACGAACTTCGAGTTCCCGACCACGTTCTACACCTACGACAAGGACACCAAGAAGTGGACGACCAAGCTTGTCGAGGGTCAGAAGCTGAAGTCGATCTCGGGCGTCCTGACCTACAGCTACGAGCACTGGAAGCTCCAGCCGCTGTCGGATGCCATGCTCGTCTGGGATTCGTCGAAGTAGGCTGCGCATCGCAGCGACCAGCCGGGCGGGAATGTCGGGCTGGTCGCTGTCGTTCATGCAACCGGGCGGCGCTCACGGCGCGCCGTCTGCACGGCAGATGCCAACCTGAGCGGAACCGCACGAGAACCTGCAAACGACAACGTACGAACGCCCGCGCGGACGCAACAGCGCATCCGGCAGCGTGACCTGAGGAGAGAGGACCCATGGACAAGTCGAACGCCTATGCCATCGCCGCCCTTGTCGCCGTTGGCGGCTTCTTGGTCGGACGCTGGGACGCCAAACCCGCCACTGCGGCCGCTATTGCGGCGCCAGCCCAGCCGGCAGCCCCCTGCAGCGGCGCCGGCTGCGGCGGCGGCACCAGCAC
>CALENB010000453.1 GCA_937910235.1 uncultured Myxococcales bacterium
CATCACCCGCAAGGACGACCCAGCGGGCACTGGCACCGTCGGATTCTCAATCGACAGTGCGGACGCTCACAAAGATCCAGTCTTCATTGCACCCTAAGGAGCCCTGGATGCGTATGACCTCCCTGCTCACCGGTGCACTCTGCGCCCTCCTCGCGGGATGCGCGGTCGGCGACGACGGTAGTGCTGCGCCTGCTGACAACGAGCTGGGCACGTTCACGTTCGCGCTGAGCGGCACGCTCCCCGGTGTGCAGGCCTTCAAACTCGCGATCTATGAGGGTCCGCTCACCAGCCCGACGCAGTCGCCTCGTTTTGAGTTGAAATGTGCGCCCTACCTCGTGTCGGCGACGGAGAACCGCAACGCGTTCACGCTGCGAGACATGCCGGCGGGCAAGAACTACAGCGTCCTCGTTCAATTCTTCGGCGATCAGGGCTGCGGCGAGCTCAAGCTCCACGCCTATCGCGGTGGGGTCGAGGTGAAGGCGGGCAGCTCAGAGGCCGAGGCGGCGTCTCCGTACTACATGCAGCCGGTGCGATTCGGTTCGTTTGTGGGCATGGCGCAGGCCAACGACGCGCTGCAGGCCGAGGCGGCGCAGCGCAGCTGTTCGTCGGACCAGGACTGTGCCGCCGTGCACCCCGCGGCGACGTGTTCTGCGGGCCAGAATCGCTGCACGATCTCCAGCCTGTTTCCGTTGAACGGCGGGGCGCGGCGCGCGTTCCCGACGCTCGTCACGCTGACCGACGGCTCCGTCGCGATCGCCGGCGGCTTCTCCGTCGTGGATCCAGCGACCGGGGTCTGGTCGGCGACTACCAGCACGGTGGAGCACTTCAACCCATCGCTCGGCCGATTCGCCGCGCCGGCGGCCACCCTCGACAATTTCGACGTCGCGGGGCGAGTTGGCATGGCGGCGGGCGCACCCCTTGGCGGCGCCACGTTGGCCGTGGTTGGAGGCACCCAGCGCGCACAGATCAAGGTCTCGGGCACCACGGTGACGACGACGCTGCAGGACGCGACGTGTGCGGGTGGCGGCGCCAGCTGTCCGGCCTCCAAAGCGGTGTGGCGGGTTGATCTGCCCGCGTCGTTGTCCTCCGGCGTCGAGTTGAGTGGCCCGGTCGCGATGCCGATCGTCGCCCGCGTCGCGACGAGCAACGGACCACGGCTGCTGATCGCCGGCGGAGCGGACCAGCCGGTGCCGAAGTCAGGCAGCAGCCGACGCGGCGATGCGCGCCTCTGCGAGCTGAGCGGCAGCGCCGCGGAGTGCAGCGGCGCAGGAGGCAAACTCAACGTCGCGCGCGCCAACGCTGCCTTTGGCTGCATCGACGACACCGTTGACGGCTGCAAGACGCTGCTCATCATCGGCGGGCATATCGGCGCGGGCTCGTCGCTGGTCGAGCAGTACAACGCCGACTCGGATACGTTTGTTGAGGTGAAGTCGGATGGCGCACCGGACCTGGTCTTTGGCGGTCACCTCGTCAAAGCCGGCAGCACCTTCTACCTCCTCGGAGCTTCCAGCGCGGCGCTCTTCTTGGAGGGGCGATCGACCAAGTCCACCGCTGGCATCGGCCCGCTGAAGGTGATCATCGACGACGCAGGCGCGGAGCGACGGGTGCACTTTGAGGCTGTAAAACTGGGCTCATTCGCAGGCGCGGACGCCGGAAGGCGGCTGTTTGGAGCCGCGATCGGGCTCGCCTCGGGGCACGCCCTGCTCGCCGGTGGGATCATGCCCGATGGCAAGGCGGCGGACAGCGCGCTCGTCTTCGACAAGGACGGCGTCGTCGCGCGTGTGCCCCTGGAGCAGGCGCGCTTCGCGGCTGGGTTGGCGGAGATCAAGGGCTCGAGCCCATTTGGCGGCTGCGCGCTGCTGGCGGGCGGCGCCACGGTCGGCGCGGCACCTGCGGCGCTGAGCCACGTCGAGTTGTATTGCCCGCCTGTCCCAGCCAAGTAGGTCGGCCCATCAAGCATCGTCGGCCCATCCAAGCGAGGTGGTCGTGAAGGCCGGGCTGGCCGTGGCGCTGTTGTTGTGGCTGCTCGCGCCGTCGGTCGCTTGGTTCGACGCAGGTGAGCTCGCCGCGTCGGCCACTACGTTGGGTGTGCCGCATCCGACCGGTTTTCCCCTCTTTCACTTCGGTAGCCACCCGCTGCTGCTGCTGCCGCTTGGCCCGCTCGCGCTACGCATGCACTTGGCCGGCGCGCTCGCCGCGGTGGCGGCATGTGCGCTGTGGTGGCGCACGCTGGCCCCCGCGCGTGTCGGCGGTGTGGCGTGGCTCGGAGCGATGCTCGTCCCCCTCCTGGCGCCCAGCGTCGCGATGCACGTCCGCGGTGCAGAAGTGTACGCTTGGGTCTGGCTCCACGCGGCGGTGTTGGTCGCGGCGGTCGTGCAGCTGCGCGGTGCGCGGCGGACGACGGCGATCTGGGCGTTGGGTGGCGTCGGCGCGCTGGTCCACGCGGAGTCGGCCGGTCTCGCGGCCTGCGCGGCGGTGTGGGTCACGGGCATCGCACCTAAGGGGCAGCGCCTGCGGCCGGCGGCCATGGGCGCGGCGCTGGCCGTCGGCGCCGCGGCGGGCCTGGCCTATTTGCCGCTCGCCGCGTCACGGATGCCACGGCTGTCTTGGGGCGACGTACGGGATCTCGACAGCCTGTGGGCGCATCTCTCGGCGGCGAGTATCCGGCACGCCTTCTCGGATCGCATGGGCACCGGTGTCGCCGACGCAGCCCGCATGTTCGCCGCCCAGCTCTGGCGCGACCTCGGTCCCCTGGCGTTCGCCGCGCTGCCCGGCGCGGTGCTGGCGCTCCGGCACAGCAGGCTCGCTGGCTGGGCGACGGTCGCGCTCATCGGCCTGGATATCGCCTACGCGCTGGTGCTCAACCCGATGGGGCTGCGCGACGGACAGGTCGGCCTCATCGCGGAGATCGGGCTCGCCCTCCTGGGCTGGGTCGCGTTGATCAGCGCCCTACGGCACGTCCGTTCTTGTGTTCCGGCGCGACCGCCGCTGGCCGCGACCGCGACCGCGCTGATCCTGGGCAGCCTCATCGGCGTACGAGTCCAGCGCCTCCTCGCGGTGGCGCCCAACGCGGACCTGCGGGCGGCGACCCACCTGGCCGACGGCCTCTTCGCGGACGTGCCTCCAGGGAGCCTCCTGCTCGCGAGCAGCGATCAGCGGGCCTCTGCCTGTATTTGGCAGCAAGTCGCGGTGGGCGCACGACCCGACAGTCGCTGTGTGCCGCTGGTGTTCACGCGTGCACCTCGCATGGCGAGTTGGCTCGCGGAGACGGGCAGCGGGGCCTACTTTCTTGCGGCGGGCGCGCGCCTGCGCCGCGCTACAACGCCGAGATTACGGGCGGCAGCGCTCGGCGCGTGGCTGCGCCCAGCGGTCGACGCGGGCCCTGTGCTGTGGGAGCGCGGCCACAGCTTCGAGGACGCCCAGGTCGGCGACCACCTGCGGCCAGGGTATCCGTGGGACGAGCTCACGCCGTCTCGCGGCGCGCCAGCCACGGTCGCCGACTTCGCGGCGGCGCGTGCGGCCGCTCATGACGCCTGCGTGAGGGCCGGCGAGGGCGTCTGCCGGAGTCACCGGCCGGCGACCAGCGCGATCGGGTCGTGGGCGACGCTGTGGGGTGCTTGGCTGCTGCGTAAGCAAGTGAGCGAGGCACCGGCCTACCTGGAAGCGGCGGTGGCGTGGGCGCCGGCGTCGGCGCCCGCGCTGAACAACCTCGCGGTCCTGCGCATGAACCACGGTGCCAGCGCCACCGCCCTCGCGTTGTGCGAGCGCGCGCTCACCGCGCAACCGGATTACCACCGTGCCCATCGTACGGCCGCGCGTGCCGCGCTGCGTGCCGGGCGAAGTGGCGCGAGCCTGCGCCATGCCGCCGCCTGGCTGCGCCATAGCCGTCCGGGTAGCCAGCGGCGCTGGATTCGCGGCCTCGCTCAAGAGGCGCAGGGCCAGGGCGACGCCACGCTCGCTGCCGCGCTCGCGGCGCTCGGCATGGACCAGCGCGCGCTTCCTTGAGGAAGACGGGTGACCGCGATGCGGCGGGGCGCTATGCTGCGCGACGTGTCACGCATGGTCCCCACAAACGGCCCGAGAGGCGGCCAGCTCTGCGGCGCAACCGAGCGTCAGCTGTACGATCGCGTGGCGCGCAGCCTGCCCGACGACTGGCTCATCGTGCACCGCGCCCGCTGGGTTGGCGCTGGCACCCCCCCGCCAGACGGGCAGTGCACGTTCCTCGTCGCCAATCCCGACTGCGGGCTGATGTTGCTCGACCTGTACCCAGGTGGGCTCGCCTACGATCCACACAGCGACAGCTGGCGATCGCCACTGACCGGCCCGCTCGACGAAGATCCGGTCCTGCGCCTCGAACGCCACGCGGAGGGTCTCGCTGCCTTGCTGGGCCGACAGCCGGCGTCCCCAATGTCGCGCCCGCTGGTAGGTTGGGCGTTGGTGCTGCCCGGCGCCCACGTGGGCAGCCACGGCCTGGCCCCGCAGGCGCCAGAGGCGCGCATCATCGACCGCCAGGGGCTGGACCATCTGCATACGCGACTGACGCAGCTCTTCGAACATTGGCAGGCGCGTCGTCCCGCCGCTGGCAACGCCGCGACCCGTTGGTGGTGGCGCGCGATGGAGGAGCTGTTCGTGGCGCCGCGAGAGGTGCGCGTGCGACTGCGCGATCGCGTCGAGTCCGACCGAGCGGAGATCCTCTCGCTGAGCGATCGGCAGACCGCCGTGCTCGACATGCTGTCGCGCGTGCGTCGGTTGACCGTGTATGGCCCTGCGGGTACCGGTAAGACCGTCCTCGCGCTGGCGAAGGCGAGGCTGCTCGCGGCCCAGGGCCAGCGTGTGCTCCTGACCTGCTACAACAAGGCGCTCGGCCACTTTCTCCGCGACCAGACGGCTGAAGAGCCCCTGATCACAGCGCTGCACTTTCACGAGTTGTGTTGGCAGATCGGCGAGCTGGAGGCGGCGGGGGTCAAACCGCCGCGCGGCGCCGAGAGCCGGTTCTTCGACTACGACCTGCCGCAAGTCCTTGAAGACCACGCCGCAGCGCACGGGCCGAGGTTCGACGCCGTCGTCGTCGACGAGGCCCAAGACTTTCTGCCGCACTGGTGGTCCGCGCTGGACGCCGTCTGTGCTGACGGCGCGGACGCGATCCGATATCTCTTTTACGATGACGGCCAGTGCCTGCGCGACCATCGCCCAGCGGTGCCCGGCGCCGACGAGGCGATCGTGCTGCGGACCAACTGGCGAAACACGCAGGCGATTCACGCTTGGCTCGGGCGCGCAGAACCGCGGCTGCGCGAGACGCCTTGCGCAGCGCCAGCCGGGGTGCCGGTCGAGGTCGAGCGGCTCACGGCAGGCCACGAACAGACCCTGCGACGCATCTTGCATCGGCTGGTGGGCACGGGCGGGCTTCGGCCAGAGGACATCGTGATCCTCACAGGGCGCAACCCCCACAAGTCGAAGGTAGCTGAGTTGACGCAACCGGTTGGGCCGGTCGTGGTGAGCGCGGAGGGGGGCCCCGGCGTCGTTCGACTCTGCTCCGTGCAGGCGTTCAAAGGCCTCGAAGCGCCCGTCGTGATTCTGACGGAGCTCGACGGGTACGCCCCTGCGCGTACGCGTGCGCTGTTCTACGTCGGCGCATCTCGGGCCATGAACCACCTGATCGTGCTGGACGACGCGTTGCCGCCGACAGAGGCCCGCCGGTGAACCCCAGGCCCACGCGAGTGCCCTGCAGCGACCGGTGGATTGTCGCCGCCTTCGTGACCGCCATCGGCCTGCTGCTGCCGGGATGTGACAAGCGGGTCCCTGCGCGACCGCGCGAAAAGCCCGCCAACCCGGCCGAAAAGCAGCGCCCTGGAGCCCACGAGTCGACCGGACGACCGACCGGACAGACGAGCGGAAACCCGGGCCGACAACCGAGCGAACCTCCACGCGGACAAGACACGACGCCCCGTAGGGCCTCCCGTTGGCGTGCGGATCGCTTCTGCGTCATGGCGATCCAAGTCACCAGCGCGACCCCCGAGAAGCGGTTGATGACAGCGGTCGCGCCGAATAAAGCGCTCGTGCGGCGCGCGTTGACACGCGTGCCCGAGCTGAGTGGGGTCCGCGGCGTGGATGGCGCGGGCTGCGCGAGCGCCACCGTCGCCGAACAAGTTGGCGTCGCCGTGACGTTGGACTATGCCGGCGCCAGCGCGACGCGCGGGCTGATTCGACCCGACCACGCCGAGCCGGACGATCGGCTCTATGTCTCCGCGACCGCGCACGTGGAGCGCGCTGGGCCCGATGCCAAGGCCGAGGTCGCGCAGAGCACGGTTGAAGCGTCGGGGCCGCTGGTGAAGGCTGACGCCGCTGGGATGACGCGCCGCATTCACGCCCGCCTCGAAGCTGCGGCGACCCTGGCGGTGCGCCGGGCGCTCGGTCAGCTGTGGATTCGCCATCAAACCGACGCTGAGGTGCAGACAGCGCTTCAGACGACCGATCCGTGGCGACGCGCGGCGGCGCTGCGAGAGGTCGGCGAGCGCGGGTTGATCAAGGCGGTGGCGACCGTGGAGGCGGCCACCCGCAATTCGCTCGCCGATCTGGCCGTGGTGGCATGCGCGACGCTGGGCCGCCTGGGGCAACAGCGCAGCGTAGATGCGCTGGCGAGCGCGCTGTCTTCAGCGCCCCTAGAAGTCGCTGACGCTGCGCTGTACGCGCTGCACGACATCGGCGGCCAGCGAGCGACGGCGCTGATTCGCGCGGCGGCGAATGGGCACGCGGCGCCATGGATTCGACTTCGCGCCAAGGCCCTGCTAGACGCTGGTACGGCGGGCCGATGAGGCCGATCGACGGGTGAACAGCGAGGCGGGAGCAGAGCATGAGCGCAAGTATTACAGGAACCTGGCACTTGATCGGGGTCGGCGGAATTGGGGTGTCGGCAGTCGCCCGCCTCCTGCACAGCCGCGGCGCCACGGTGCAAGGCAGCGATGTGCGCGAGAGTCAGCTCACCCTCGCCCTTCGCGACCTGGGCGTCACCGTCCACATCGGGCACGACGCACAGCATCTCATCGGCGTCGACACGGTTGTGGTCAGCACCGCGATCCCCGAGACCAACCCGGAGCTCGTCGCCGCGCGCGCGCAGCACCTGAAGATTGTGCACCGCTCGGAGGTGCTTGGCCGACTGCTGGAGGATCGGCACAGCGTCGGGGTCATCGGCACGCATGGCAAGGGCACCGTCAGCGGCGCGACGACGTGGTTGCTGGACGCGGGAGGCTACGCGCCGGGCTACATCATCGGAGGGCTGCTCCTCAACTACGACAACAACGCCCGCGACGGCGCGACCTGGATGGTGGCCGAGGTCGACGAAAGTGACGGCTCGCTGATCAACTCGCACCCAACGGTCGCGATCCTCAACAACCTCGAACTCGACCACCTCAACTACTACAAGGACTGGGACCAGCTCGAACGACTCGTCCTCAGCTTTTTCCGCGATAATCCAAGGCTTGAGCTCGCTGTCCTGAACCTCGATGACGTCGGCGCTCGGCGCATCTACGACCAGCTCGGCGACCTGCGTGAGCGGGGCGTTCGTGTGGTTGGCTTCGGTTTTGAGAGCGAAGACGCAGTCTATCGCGGCGTGAATCTCAACAACGGTCGGATGCGCGGCGCGTTTGACTTGGTGCACCAGGAGCAGGGTCCGCTTGGACCTATCGAGATCGGCCTGCCCGGCGCCTACAACTCGGCGAACCTGCTCGGCGCCATCGCGATCGCGCTTGAGGTCGGCGTGCCATTCGAGACGGTGCAACAGGCGGCTCCGACGTACCTCGGGCTAGAGAATCGCTTCACGTTGGTGCATGCGGACGGGGTCGAGGTGGTCAAGGACTACATCAGCCATCCCACCGGGATTCGACGCGTGCTGAAGGCCGCTCGCGCGCAGGCTGAGGGTGAAGTGGTCGCTGTGTTCAAGCCGTATCGGTTCACCATGATCCACTACCTGCAGGACGACTACGCGGAGGCGTTTCAGGACGCGGATCGCGTCGTCATCACGGAGCTCTACACGGCGGGTGAGGTGCCTATCGCAGGGACGGACACCGACCTGTTGTGCCGTCGCATCCGCGAGCGCTGCGCCGAGGTCACGTATGTGCACGACCTGCATAGCATCCCGGCGTGGCTGCAGGCACACGTCGTGGCCCCTGCGACGGTGCTGTTTTTCGGCGGCGATGATCTCTTTGAGGTCGCAGACGCGTACGTGGCGCAACGCGGTGGCGCAGCGTGAGCGGCGATCCGGCAGGGCGTGTGCGCGCGCAAGCCCGCTTGGCCGAGACGGCGGTTTGGCACGACGTGACGGACGCCACGTTTGCCGTGCTCGGACTTGGCCGCAGCGGCGTCGCAGCAGCCAACGCCCTGGCCCGCCGCGGCGCGGATGTGATCGCGTGGGACGATCAGTCACCCGCCAGCCTGTCAGCTCAGCTACAACGCCTGGATCCTCGGGTCACAGCGCGCTGCGGCGAAGCGTATGTAGCGCGGCCGGGCGAGATCGCCGTGTTGTCCCCTGGCATCGGCCCGACGACACCGACCTTCCGCCGTGCCCGTGCCTCAGCGTCGCTCGTAATTGGCGAGATCGAGCTGTTTTATCGGCTTGATCGCGCCGCGAACCAGGGCCTCGGTCACCCGATCATCGCGATCACGGGCACCGACGGGAAGACCACGACCGCAAGTTTGGTCGCGACCCTGTTCGAGCTGGCGGGCTTCGAGACCGTGCTGGCCGGAAATATCGGCGACCCGTTGTGTAATTATGTCGGCAAGATGGGGACCAACGCCGTCGTGGTGGCGGAGGTCAGCGCGTTCCAGCTCATCACGGCGCCGCTGTTTCGCCCGCGGGTCGCTGTGGTGACCAACATCGCCGCCGATCACCTCGACTACTTCGGTGGCGATTTCGACGCCTACGTCGACGCCAAGGTCGCCGTCGCCGCACAGTGTGGACTGGGCGACGTCGTGATCATCAACGGCGACGACAGCCGCCTCGAGGCGCTCGCTGCGCGCATCGAAGCGGGCGCTCCGGGCCCGCGGCTCTGGCGTTTCTCGGCGCGACGCACGCTGGCGCAGGGCCTGACGCTGGATGGGTCCCGTCTGCTGTGGCGAACCGGCGCTGGCGACGTGGCGCTGGCCGACACCGCGGACCTGGGCGCAGCGGGAGCGCGGCCATGGGGCGGCGTGCACAACGTCGACAACGCCCTGGCGGCGAGCGGCGCCGCTCTGGCGATGGGGTTGTCACCGGCAGACGTGCGCGGTGGACTGATGCATTTTGCGCCGCCGCCGCACCGCTGCGAGCCCGTCGGCGCGATCGGCGCGGTGCGCTTCATCAATGACTCAAAGGCGACCAACCCACACGCCGCCATGGCTGGGATTCGTGGCACCACCCTTGGGCCGGACGAGCGGCTGGTGTGGATCGGCGGCGGCAGTGAGAAGGACGCGTCGTTTGATGAGCTCGCGGAGGTCGTGGCGACGCGGGCGCACGCGGTGGTCCTCGCCGGGGCTACGGCGCCGCTTATCGCCGCCGCCCTAGCGCGACAGCCCAATCCGCCCGCCGTCCTCTTCGCGCCAGACCTGCACGCGGCGGTGCCGATGGCGCTTGCGGCGGCTGGCGATACGGGCGTCGTGCTGCTCAGCCCGGCCTGCGCCAGTTTTGACGCCTTTGCGAGCTACGCACACCGCGGCGACGCGTTTCGGCTCGCGGTTCAGCAGTTAGCAGCGGCGATGGCGACTTAGCGATCAGAGACGGATGAAGGGGCTGGTTGCGTCAGCGCGCGAGGCGCAGCTGTTGGCGGCACCAACGCGCGTTCCGTCGCGCGGCGTCGGGGTGCTCCCCTGACGCAGCGGCCCGCTGAAACCACGCCAACGCGGCCCGATAGCGACCTGATCGCGCCATCAAGACCGCGGTCGCCCAAGTGCTCGACCACGCTGGGTCCAGAATGGCGAGCTGCTCGGCGAGCAGCAGACGGCGGCGCAGGTCCAGCCCGCTGTGGGCTTCCACGCGAAAACGCAGGAGCAGAATCGTCAGGGCGGAGCTGAGCTCAGGCCGCTGGCCGGGCATGCGGCGGGCCAGGGCGACATACCGCTGCATGGCGAGCGCCTCGACGACCAGGGCGGCGGCGGGCGCGAGGGCACCGTCCGCTTGACGCCACGCGGCGAGGCCGGCGCGTGACAGGGAGCGACCCAATCCGGGGGCGACGCGATCGAGCGACGACGGTGCGTCAGGCGCACGCAAATCAGCCTCGAACGCCTGGCGCACCTGAACGGACCAGCGCATGGCAGCCACCACCACCTTGTCTCGACCATGCGTGAGACCAAATCGCCTGACCCGCTCTTCCAGGCCGCCCAGCTGCCCTCTGGCGACGACATCGCCCGCGATCGCGGCCGCGCCCTGAGTTGCCTCACGGGCCAGCCAGAGCGCCAGATCCGCAGCGATGGCGTCCTCACCGGGCAGCGGCGCAGCGGCCCGCAAGGTGGTGTTCCGGTCAGCTGTGAGCGTCGCTGCGCCCTCCTGCCACGAGACCAACGCCAACTCGGGGCGTGCGAGGGGCTGAAGGGGCGCTGGCAGCAAGATCGCCCAAGCGCTGACTGCAAATAGGACCACCAACAGCGCCGGGACGAGCCCCGCTGGTGGCACGAGGACAGCCTCGACGAGGCCATCGTCCGAGGCGACTGTAGACGAGGGCTCGCCGTCGCGTGTCATCGCACGGATCCAGCCAAGGCGACGAGGTACTGCACAACGGCGTCTCGGGTCCAATCCTGCGCGCCCACGAACTGCGCGACGACCGTGCCGCGTGTGAGCACCCATGTCTCCGGCAGCTTGTCGGTGCCCAACGCCGTGCGCATCATGCGACTCACCTCCCCATCCTGCCCCTGCGGATCGCGAAGCCACAGCACATAGGCTGGCACCTCTGTGCCGAGCAGCTCTTTGAAGACACGCAGCTGCGGTGCCCAGCTGTCGTCGTAGCTGACGGCGACAATCTGTACGCCATAGGGCGCCAAGATGCGGCCAAGTTCCTGCAGGGAACGCAGCTCCTCCAGGCACGGAGGACACCAAGAAGCCCAGAAATTCAGCAGAATCACGGGATGGTCGCCGAGGAGCGCGCCGAGATAGCGGTGCATCCCCTTGACCCCCGTCGCCGGGTGGGCCTCTAGCGGTACGTCAAGCCGTGGCAGCGCGAGGGGGCGGTCGACCGACTGCGCGCCGACCGCCGTGAGCAGCCGCTCCACGCGGCGCGCGCGATCTTCGCTCGCCGCCCCGCTCCACAAGCGCGCGAGGAGGGTGCCGCCGATCAGGACCACCGCCAGCCCGGCCACGAGTTGTTTGCGCATCGACGACACTCTGGTGGCGGTCACGGCTCATCTCCGGCGCGCGGCGCCTGAGGCGCCACATCAGGCTGCACAGGACCGCGCAGACTCCGAACCGCTGTAGCGCATTGTCGCCGCCATCTCAATCTACGGGCCGCCGTGGGCCGCCGAAGGGGTCGCGCCGGCGGGCGGGTCGAGCGCGAACGCGCGGCTGTCTGGCGACAGATTGGGCTGCCCTGAGTGGTCGCGGGCGGGAGGCACCACGGGATGCCACGGGCGGTCGTCGGGCGCTGGCAGCAACGCCGCAAGCGCGGCCGCATAACCCGTGAGCATGGCCGCGTGCCCGCGCGCCACAAACAACAGGTCGCGGCTCGCCGGCGCGATGAGCACGTTCGGCTGACGCCAGACGAATCGACGTTCGCGCCACGCCCGCGCCATGGCCTCTTGATCGCCAGCGTCCAAGGTCAGCAGCTGATCCGGTCGGCCGACCAACAGCGTCCCGCCAACGGGGAGCGCAAAACACGCCACTCGATGGCTCTGCAGGGTCCAGACAGGGTCGACCAGCACGCCGTCACAGCGACCGGCCCGCCGGGCCCCGGTGCGCCAGAATCCGGTCCGCCAGACACCGGAACGATAACCCGTTGGCAGGCTAATCGCGGTCCCTCCCACGTCACGATGCCGTTGAGCGGGCACGAAGACCGACGGCGCGCGGCCGGCGTGTTTCATCAGCTCGCCGATCGCCACGGCGGAGATGACGAAGGCCAGCAGCGCGACCAGCGCCACCACGCGCAGGGTCCAAGAGGCGCTGATTTCGCCGAGCGGCTGGTCCTCAAGGTCGCGTAGGTGCATCGGCAAGATCAGGCCGAGCGCCAGGCCACCGAGGCTACCGCCGAGGTGGGCGGCGACGTCCGTCTGGCTCGCGCCGTCGTCCGAGAGCACGCCCAGGATCAGCAAGCCCACCACCAGCACAACCGGTACGCCGATCAGGCTGCGTCGTATCCGCGGCGGCAGGCGTGGCCAGAGTCGCAGTCCCATCGCGGCGAACGCGGCGATGAGCCCGAACACCGCGCCGGAAGCACCCACCGACATCAGGTGGTCTGCCGTCACCGTGCCCGCCGCACCCGCTAGGCCGGCGCCGACATAGAGCACGATGAAGCCGGCGCGGCCGAACGCGACCTCGACTGCACGACCGATGAGGAGGAGGCCTGCGAGGTTGGTGAGGAGATGCGGCCAGCTCCGGTGCAGCCACGTCCCCGAGAGCAGCCGCCACCACTCGCCCTCGGCTACGCGCTCGGGCATCAACGCGCCGTTGAGCACGACGCGCTCCGCCAGCTCGCCGACGCCAAGATACTCGCCGCCCAGCACGAACACGCCGGCCCCGAGGATAAGCGCGGCGATCGCCCAGACCACGACGGTGCGACGCCCGAACGCCTGCCTCAGCCGCACACGAACGAGGGCCAACTCAAGGCGCTGCGCCTCGCGCTGAGACTGCTCATCGAGTGAGTGCAAGGGCTAGCCGCCTCGGGGAAACAGCGCGCCAAACGCCTCGAGGACCGCGGAATGCTGCGCGTAGACCGTCCGCATCTTCTCCAAGCGCACCTGAATGGCGCCCATCCGCTTGTTGAACTCGGGCTGGACCTCGGCCGGGATGTCCTGGTCGTAGCCGGCCCCGCGCAAGCGATTGCGCACCTCGTCGGCCCGGTGAAAGACGGCTTTGATCTTCGCGCTGTTCTTCTCCTGATAGGCCTTCAACGCGACCGTCGCCTCGTTGGGTGATTTGACGTTCTTCTCCAGTATCGTGACGCCCTCCTCAAGCAGCGCGCACGTGGCGTCGACCGTGGCGCGCACGTCGGCCAGGGTCTTGTCGTCGAGCTTCATGTGCGGCTTGCCGTGGTACTGCGGCGAGGCGCCACCGTCACTCTTGTCGCAATCGCGACATGGCGGCGTCGGCGTACCCGCCGCGACAAACTCACTGCGCTGCGCGACGACACCGCCGCCCTTCTCGCCTGCGAGGCCAGGCGGCTGGTTGTTCGCTTGCGACGCCGCGGCGGAGCCAGCGTTCGCGGGGGGCGGGATGGGCGGCGTGGCTGACGAAGCTGCCGGTGTTGGCGTGCGTGAACAGGCGGCCGCCAGCAACGCGGCTGAGATGCACATCCAGCGGGTGGTCTTGAGCATGATCGGTCTCTCCTTGTGTGCGCCCGACCCTGCGAGGCTAGAGCGTCTTCAGCATCTGCCGCGCCCATTCCGCCCGCGGGTGATTCGGATGATAGGTCAGCAGCGCCTTGAACGCGCGTCGAGCCTTGGCGCTCCGGCCTTGTTGCTGGTGCAACGTCGCCAACAGCAGGAGGGCGTCGGCCAGGTTTCCAGCTTGGCTGAGCGCGCGCTCAGCGTCCTTGAGACGGTTCGCGTCGAAGTACGCCTGACCAAGCAGCGTGAGCGTGCGGCCGCTGGGACGCAGCTGGTGGGAGGCGCGCAGCGCGGCGATCGCGGCGGCGTATTGCCGCGCTTGGAGGGCGCGTTTGCCGTCGTAGTAGAGGTCCGTCGCGTCCTTGCCGGGTGGCAGCGGCACATCATCGGTCGCGCTGGGCCGCGCGCTGGGACGCGGCGGGCTCGGTGCATGGTGCGCTCGGGGAGGCTTGGGCACTTTGCGCGGCGGCGGCGTTGTCGCCCGCGATTTTGGCGTGCGGGCGGGCTCCGAGCGCCGCTTGGGCGCTGTCGGGGCTGTCACGGCGGCGATTGTGGTCGGCGGTTTTGTGGCCGAGCCGCGGTCGACGGCGGGCTGCGCCCGGCGCGTTGGTGCTGTGTCCGCAGCGGGCCGGTCCACGGCACCGCCGATCGCGTCCACGTCTGGCGCTGACCTGCCGCCAGCAGCCGGTGGCAGCGCGGGCGCGCCGACGTGGCTCCCGGCGTCCACCGCGCCAGTCGTGTCTCCAGGTCCTAACGGGGCCGCGGAGCGCTCGTGGCGCCAGGGCCAGTCGCGGCGCCGAGACCGTC
>CALENB010000454.1 GCA_937910235.1 uncultured Myxococcales bacterium
GCACCGTCTCGCCCTGCACCGTCTCGCCCTGCACCGTCTCGCCCTGCACCGTCTCACCCTGCGGCCTCTCATTTTGCGGTCTCTCATCATGCACCCTCTCACCCTCCAATAGCGCCACCCACCTTCGCCTGCGTCAAAGACGGGTGTTCGCGAGACGGCCTGGTCTACCGTCATGGACGAAACGATGATCGAGGCCAGCGGCACCAAGTCGGGCTCGCGGAGGTCACCGACCGACCGCGGCGCCGCCACCTGCCGAGGCACCACTGGCCCAGCCTTGCCAAACACGGGGTCGATCAGCGCCGTCACGCCAGCCGACTCGACGAGCAAGCTGGCGTGACCCAGCCGCTGCAGCCGCGCGCCTTCGGGCAGGATGAGCCACGCGTCGACCCCCGAAGCCACCGCCGGCAGCCGCGGGATCGCGCGCTTCGCCCCGCGATTCATCAGCTTTTCCGGCACGGATCGCGGGAGACGCCGCTCGAGGACGCCGCTAGAAGACGGCATTCACCCGCTCGACAAGACCGGAAATCACCTGTACACTTGTTCAGTGTATCGGTGGAGGGCACCACGAATGGACAGTCGGCGCGCACGCATCTGCTGTCTCGACCTCGACACGTTCTTTGTCTCCGTCGAACGCATCTTCGACCCCTCCCTCATCGGCCAGCCCGTCGTCGTCGGCGCCATGCCCGGCAACCGCGGCGTCGTCACCGCCGCCAGCTACGAGGTGCGCGCGTTCGGGGTGCGCTCGGGCATCTCCATGACCGAGGCCGTGCGACTCGCCCCCAACGCCATCTACGTCCCGACCCGAGATGGCGCGTACGCCCAGTATTCCAAGCAGGTGAGGGCCATCATCGAGCGCTACTCGCCGGTGGTCCGTCCCGCCAGCATCGACGAGTTTTACATCGACTTTGAAGGCTGCGAGCGGCTCTACCGTCAGCCGACCGATACCGACGGTGACGCCACGATCGCGCGTGTCGTCACCGAGATCCGCGCCGCGATTCAGACCGAGCTGGGTCTGCCGGCCAGCGCTGGCATCGGCACCAGCCACACCATCGCCAAGATCGCCAGTGGACGCGCCAAGCCAGCCGGCACGCTGATGATCCGCACCGGCGAGGAGCGCGCCTTTCTCGCCCCGCTCTCCGTGCGAAAGTACCCAGGGATCGGGCCGGTGGCGGAGAAGCGGCTCCACGAGGCAGGCATCCACACGCTCGACCAGCTGATGACGGCGATCGATCAGCCGGGGTCCAAGCGATTTGGCCCCCTCGCTGCGTGCGTGCGGCGTGTGCTGCGGCCGGTCGGGGCGGCTGAGTGGCGGGAGGAGCGCCCGGCGTTTCGTGAGTTCGATCCGGACGGCCGCACCGTCGGCAGCATCTCCAACGAGCGTACGTTCATGGCCGATGTGCACGATCAGCAGCAGGTGCACAACCAGCTCAGGGCGCTCGCCGAGCGGGTCAGTTGGCGTGCGCGGCGTCGCGACGTGTGCGCGCGGACGGTGACGCTGAAGCTGCGCTACGCCGATTTTCAGACGCTGACGCGGTCTCGCACGATCGCCCCGACCGACACGGAGGCGGACATCATGCGCACGGTTTTTGAGCTGTACGCCCAGGCCCACACGCGGTCTGTGGCGATTCGATTGCTCGGCGTCGGGTTGTCGAACTTCGCCCAGGCGGAGCGGCAGCTGCAGCTCTCGTTTGATGGCCGGCCGCGCGCCAAGATCAGCTCCGCGGTTGATTCTGTGCGGTCGCAGTTTGGCTATCAGGCGATTCGGTTGGGCGCGGTCGCAGATCGACGCGAGGGCCGGCGTGGCGACGACTGAACGGTGCAGCGTCACCTGTGCGCCGCTGCCGCGGTCAGATCGGCGCGCTAGGTGCCAGCGTCGAGGTTGTACGCAATGGGGCTCACGTCCGCATCGAGCAGCCCCCGCGCCTGCAGGTGTTTGATGATCGTCGTCGGTCGCGACCGCAGGCCCATCGCCTCGCGGTAGTTTCGCACCGCGTTGAGCAGCGACGCCGCCGACTTGGGTCGCCGGGCGATCGGCATCTTGCTCAGCAACGCGAGGATCACGTTGGCGTCCGGGTTGGTGCTCGTCGCCGAAGCCGCGACCTCGTCGCGCGGCGGCTCAGGGGTCTCCTTCGGCGCCTTCTTCGCCCGCGCGCGCGGCGTTTTTGCCGCCTTGGCGGGTTTGGCGACCCCGACCTCCGCTTCGGCCGCCGTGGCCATGGCTTTGCCGGTCGCACCCTTGGCCCTGGCCGTCGCAGCCTTGGTTTTGGCCGTCGCAGCCTTGGTTTTGGCCGTCGCAGC
>CALENB010000455.1 GCA_937910235.1 uncultured Myxococcales bacterium
GCTGACGCTGCGGTTTCGCGACCGCGCCCTCGAAGCCCGCTACTGGGCGGATTTCTTCGCACGCAATCGACCCATCATGCGCGTCATGGGCCTGTTCGCCGTGCTGTCGACGCTGCCCATCGTGCCGCTAGAAGCCCACTTCTTCCCGGAAATCGCGGACGCTCTCAACCTCTGGCGATTCGGCCTGCTGGTGCCTGCGGCGCTCGTCGGCATCGTCTTGGTCACCGTCCCAGTGCTGGCCGAGCACGTCGCGCTGCCCTACCTGCAGCCCATCTCGTCGGGGTTGGCGTTGCTGTGCCTCGTGGCCTTGGCGGGCATGGGGCTGGAGGTCATGCACCTGCAGCGCGGCGATCCGCTCATCTACCTCACCCTCGCTTATCTCACCGCCATGTGTGTGCTCTACATCCTGTTGCGGCTGCCGTTTGTGTATGCCGCTGCGCTGGGCGTGGCCACGATCGCGGGCAGCACAGTGGCGATCTTGACGGTGCCGTGGGTCGACTATGGCGCCGTCGCCATCGCGCTCCACCTCGGCGCGCTCGGCTGTTTGGCGGGCACGGTGGCCGGGTATTCCCTGGAGTTGGCCGACCGCCGCCACTTCGAGCTGCGAGCGCGCATCGCCACGGAGCATCAGCGCGCCGAGTCCCTCCTCGCCAACACGTTGCCGGCGACGATCGCCAGACGCCTCGACCGCGGCGAGCAGCCGTTGGCCGACGCCTTCTTGGACGTGTCGGTCGTCTTCGCCGAGCTGGTCGGATTCGCAGCGCACGCCAAAACCATCGACGCGACCGCGCTCGTCGCGCTGCTCGATGACATCTTCCGCCGCTTCGACGCGTGTTGCGACGCGCTGGGAGCCGAGAAAATCAAGACGATGGGGGACGCCTGGATGGCCGTCGTCGGCGCGCCAATCCCGGTCGAGAATCACATCGGTGTCGTGGCCGAGCTGGCGTTTGCGCTCCAAGATGCGGTCGCCACGGTCTGCGCCGAACGCGGTCTACAGTTGGCGCTGCGGGTCGGTGTGCATCGGGGGCCGCTGGTGGCGGGTGTGCTGGGCCGAGACCGCGTCCAGTTCGACATCTGGGGGGACACCGTCAACGTCGCCTCGCGCATGCAGTCGCACGGCGCCGCGTCGCAGGTGCACGTCAGCGCCGCCGTCGCTGCGGATCTCCGTGACGGTTTTGACGTGCAGCCACGCGGTCAAATCAACGTGAAGGGCCGCGGTCGCATGGCCACCGCCTTCGTCACCCGCCGCACGCCGCCGCCCGTCGAGGTCCGCGTCTAGAGCACGCCACGGCGCTGCTGATCCCGCTCGATGCTGCGGAACAGCGCGCCGAAGTTGCCTTCGCCAAAGCTGAGGTGGTTCTCGCGTTGAATCATCTCGATGAAGATCGGGCCGACGAGGTTCTTCGTAAAGATCTGCAGCAGGTAGCCGTCGTCATCGCCGTCCACCAACACGTTGTGCTGCTGGATGCGGGCGTGATCCTCCGTCACGTTGGGCACACGGTCGAACACGGATTGGTAGTAGTTGTCCTCGATGTCGAGCGTCTCGATTTTGCCGCCGTCGAGCAGATCCAGGCTGCCCAGCAGATCCTCCGTTAGAAACGCCAAGTGCTGAATTCCCGGGCCGTTGTACGAATTCAGGTACTCCTCGATCTGGCTTTTGCCTTCGTCGCCTTCGTTGATCGGGATGCAAAACGAGCCATCCGGCGACCGCAGCGCGTAGCTCGTCAGGCCGGTCTTCGCGCCACGGATGTCGAAGTACCGCACCTCTGTGAAGCCAAAAACGTCCTTATAGAAGTCCGCCCAACGCGCCATGGTGCCCTTATGCACGTTGTTGGTGAGGTGATCGACGCGGGTGAAGCCCTTGCTCGCCACCTGCACTGGGGCCTGATGGGGGATGAAGTCGGCAGCGCGCCACCCCGTCGCCTCGTCCCACTTGTCGACGAAGTAGATCAGGCTGTCGCCGATGCCGTAGATCGCGGGTGCGTCAATGCTGCCGCGCACCGAGGCGCCGGGCTCGAAGGCGCGGGCGCCGCGGGAGATGGCGGTGGCCTGCGCGTCGTGCGCGTCGTCCACACGCCAGCCCATGGCGCAGATGCTGGGGCCATGCAGCTGGCCGAAGCGCTGGGCGAACGTCTCGGAGGCGCGGTTGAGCAGAAAATGAATGTCGTTCTGACGGTAGTAGTCCACGGCGAGGCTGCGATGCTGAGACAGCTTCGAGAAGCCAAATGTCGTGAAGATCCGATCGAGCTGATCGGGCTCTGGTCCCGTAAATTCAACGAAATCGACGCCGCGAAGGCCACAGGGGTTGGTGGGGTCGCGTGGGAGCAGCTCGCTGGCCATGATGTCCTCTCTCGGGTTTGGGGGTGCGGTGGGGGAGGGCGTGCTGCGTGGGTCATGCGCACGCTGCCAGGGTCACTGTCAGCCTCGCTGCCAACTCTTCCAGTAGTCGACGAAGCTCGCGGCTTGGCCCGCCTCCGTCAGCTCAAGCGGGCGGCGCGTGTCGATCATCACCGCCATCTCATCGGTGCGCGTCTTACCTTCCACAGCTTTCACCGCGCCGGGCTGCGGACCGTGGTGAATCCCCTGGGGATGAAACGTCACCATGCCGGGGTCGATGCCTTCACGACTGAAGAAGTTGCCATCGTGGTAGAACAACACCTCGTCATAGTCGATATTCGAGTGATAAAACGGCACCTTCAGAGCGCCGGCGTCGCCCGTCTCGAGCCCGCGTGGCAAGAACGTGCAGACCACGACCGCGCCCATGATCCACGTCGCGTGGGCGGTGGGTGGCAGGTGGTAGCGCTCCGACATGATCGGCCGGATATCGCGAATGTTGAGCCGCCACACGGTGAGCTCACCGCGCCAACCCACCGTAGTGATGGGGTTGTGCGGGTAAGTCACGGTGGTGATGCGGTCGGCGCGCTTGATCTTGAGCTGCCACGCGCGGTCGGGCTCCGGCACCGGACCTGGCGTCGGCGCGTCGAGCACGGCCGGGTCGAAGAGCGCGTGCTGGCCGACGATCCCGCGGTCGGGGATCTTGACCTCGCTCGTCGTCTCGATCGTGAGAACGGCGGTCTCCTCGGTCGGGACCAGGCGGTAGACGGTGCCACGCGGGATCACCAGATAGTCGCCGCGCTCGTACGTCAGCGGGCCGAAATCGGTCTCTAGGCGACCGCCGCCGCGATGGATGAAGAGGGTCTCGTCACCGTCAGCGTTGCGGAAATACCAGGGCATCGCATCGCGCAGCCTGCACAGACCGAGCTTGCAGTCCGCGTTGTGCAGAAACACCACGCGCCCGTCGATCCAGTTGTCGATGAGCCCGGGCAGGGCGGCCGTGTCGAGGGCGACTGGGCGGAGATCGCCGTCAATAGCGATCCAATCCACCGGTGGATGGCTCCGGTAGAGGTGGCTGGTGCGGCCAAAGAACCCCTCGCGGGCGTATTCCTCTTCGACAGTGCCTTCCGGGATATCAACGTGGGCCTGCCGCGTGACGCGGCCTCGACTGAAATACATGGACACATCCTAGGCGTCGGCGGAGCCGCGCGTGGATCGAACGGCACGCGGGGCTGCGGTGCGTGCGGCTGAAAAAAAGACGGCCGAGGTCCCATGCGAGACCCCGGCCGACGAGTGGGGAGCGAGGCACGTCAGAACGTCGTCCGCACAGCGGCACACCCCCGTTCCCGCCCTGACGCGCCAGTCGCTCCGTCGGGGGCTAGTGTGGCATCGCGGGCTGACGTTTCTAGCGCAATGATCCACTTGACTTCATCGCCAAAATAGATGAAGATATCCAAGCTCCAGCCAGCTGGTTGTCCGAGTCTCCTAGTCCACGGATGTCATGAAAATTACGCTTGAAGCCCTTGAGACCCTTGTCGCCATCGACGAGGAGGGCAGCTTCGCGGCGGCCGCGCGACGCCTCCACAAGGTGCAGTCGGCCGTGAGCTATGGCGTGCGACAGCTCGAGGAGAGCTTGGGGCTTGAGATCTTCGACCGCAGTGGCCACCGAGCGCTGCTGACTTCCGCCGGGACTGCGCTGCTGGAAGAGGGCCGCATCCTGCTGGAGCGAGCCGCGCACCTCGAGCGGGTGGCAGGTGCCTGGAAGGAGGGGTGGGAGCCGCGGCTCAGCGTCGTCGTCGACAGCGTTTTGCCCTTACACCCCGTGCTCGCGGCCGTTCAGCAGCTGGACTTGGATGGCGCGCCGACCCGAATCGAGGTGCAGATGGCGACGCTTGGCGGCGTGCAGCGTCGGTTTCAGGACAGCGACGCGGACCTGATGATCGTGAAGGAGTTCGTGCCGGGTCCTGGCCTCGCCGCGCGGGGGCTCGCGCCGGTTCACATGGTGCTCGTGGCGGCGAAACATCACGCGCTGGCGCAGTGCGAAGTGGTCGCCGACGAGGCGCTGAAGTCGCACCGGGAGCTGCTGGTCTACGACTCTGGGGCGCCGCGTCCGACGCCGAGCAGCCACGCCGTCGGTGGCAGTCTGCGCTTTTTCCTCGGAGACTTCGGCGCGAAGCGTCAGGCGATGCACGCAGGGCTCGGCTATGGCTGGCTGCCAGAGGCGATGATCGAAGACGAGCTGGCCGACGGCAGCCTGGTCCGGTTGGCCTGGGACGGAGGCGCGCGGTTTGCCTTCACGCCGCAGCTGGTGCAGCGCGTCGACCGCCCGCTCGGCAAGGCCGGTCAACGCTTCGCCGAGCTGGTGGTGCGGTCTTCGCTGTTGCCGACGCGAACCGCTGTGGCTTAGCGGTCGGTTTGGATCGCGCGCAGCCAGGTCCGAAGCGGCGCGCCTGTGGCCCCGTACCCAGCTCCCGGCGCATCTCCGGCCCAGTTCCACGTGCTGGCGAAGATGTCGGCGTGCACGAGCGGGATGTCGGTGAAGTAGCGTAGAAAATGGGCGGCGTTACGACTCCCCGCCGCGCCGACGGCGTTGCTGGGCAGGCGCGCGGTGTTGCGCAGCTCGGCCTCCTGATCCCGGTTGGCCTCGTGGTGCCACACGCGCGACGGGAAGAAGTGCAGATCCTCACCGGTCAGCGCGCTGGCGGCGGCGAGCCGGGTCTGAAGGTCGGCGTCGCAGAAGTGCACAGGCGTGGCGTACGGGCCGTAGCTGTTGAGCGCGGCGGTCGTTAGCGTCGCGAAACACAGGATTTTGTGGGGTGAAAAGCGCTGGCTGCCCCACGACAAGGCGTCCGCCAAGACGAGCCGGCCCTCCGCGTCGGTGTGGTCGATGCGCACGCTGATGCCCCGATGCCCCGTCACCAACGCGCCGGGCCGCATCGCCTCCTCACCGACGGCGTTTTCGCAGGTCGGCAGCACCACAACCAGACGCCCGGGGTGGTTCGCTTCCACCAAGGCCCGAAACAGCGCCCAAGCGAGCGCGGCGCCGCCCATGTCATTTTTCATCATGCTGACGAACGACGCGTACGGTTTGGTGTTGATGCCACCTGTGTCAAACGTGATGCCCTTGCCGAGGATCATGAGCGGATCGCCCGTCGCGCCCGGCGGGTCCCACGTCGCCGTCACCAGCCTGGGCGGCGAGGCACGCGAGGCGCCACCGACCGCGAGCAGCAGGTTGCAGCTGGCGGCCTGGAGCGCCGATTCGTCGAGGATCTCGGCGTGAACGTGGGCCGTGTGCTCGGCGAAGGAGGCCACGTCGCTGGCGATCTGCAGGCTGGTCCGTTGGGCAGGATCTTCGTCGATCCAGGCGCGATAGCGATCTTCTGCGGCTGCCACGGGCGCGATCGCAGCGGTGACCTCGGGTTCGTCTGGCAACTCACAGGCACCCTTGAGCGCGTTGTGCAGATCCAACCCGATGCTCGTCAGGCAGGCGTCGTCGACGCCAGCGGCGCGGCGCAACAACACGGACTTCGTGCCCAGAACTCCCCGCAGTCGCTTCACCAGGTGCCACAACGCCCAGCGCTGCTCGGTCAGCGCGCCGTCATACAGCGCGGTGTGCACGATGGCCGTGCCGCCCGACAATCGCATCGTCGCAGCGCAGCCCTCGACGCACTCGACAGGGGTGGCGTCCGTCGGCAGGGTGGCGCCCGCTGGGTGCAGGGTTAGGTCAAGTGTGGCAGTCGGCATCGGGTCTCCTCGGTTCGGCGCAGGCTAACGCTGGACCTTTTTCTGTGCTAGCCCGACGATTGTTGGCCGCTGTGGCGTTGTATAGGTGGGCGGGTTGTCACATCGCCTGGGGGGTCGTCATTCGTCTCATCGTCGCAGAAAAACCCTCCGTCGCCCGCGATATCGCGCGTGTGCTCGGCGTCCGTGGTCGCAGCCAGGGCTGTATTGAGAGCGACGGCACGTGCATCACGTGGTGCGTTGGTCACTTGGTCGAGCTCGCCGCGCCGCAGTCGTACAACCCAGAGTGGAAGAGTTGGCGACTCGCCTCGTTGCCCATGATCCCGGACCATTTCGACCTGTCGCCACGCGAGGGGGCCAGCGATCAGTGGTTGGTCGTGCGACGCCTGCTGCGCGATCGACGGGTGACGGAGGTGGTCAACGCCTGCGACGCCGGGCGCGAAGGCGAGCTGATCTTCGCGCTCGCCTATCAGCTCGCAGGATGCAGTCGACCGGTGCGCCGCCTCTGGATCTCCTCGATGACCGACGGCGCGATCCGGCAAGGTTTTGATCGGCTTCGGGACGGCGCGACGCAGCGACCGTTGGAGGACGCCGCCCGTTGTCGCTCCGAGGCGGACTGGCTCGTCGGGCTCAACGCCACGCGCGCCATGACGGTGCGGATGCGTGAGGGCGGCGGTGACGCCTTGCTCTCGCTGGGCCGGGTACAGACGCCGACCCTCGCCGTGCTGACGCAGCGTGAGGATGACATCGAGGCGTTCGAGCCCCGGGACTACTGGCACATCAAAGCGACGCTGCGCGCGGACGCCGGCTCGTGGCAGGCCAACTGGACGCGGCTGGATGCACGTGGCGCGCCGCTGCGTCCGCCGGCAAAGGGCGCTGAACCGGCCGACGACGCCTGGCCAGATCGCGTCTGGTCGCGCGCCGACGCCGACGCGGTGCTAGCGCGGGTGAGGCGGGCGCCGCCGGGGGTGGTTCACGCCGTGCAGCGCCGCGACAAACGCGAAGCGCCGCCGCTGCTCTATGACCTGACGACCCTACAAAAAGAGGCGAATCGGCGCTTCGGCTTCAGCGCGAAACGCACCCTCGAGGTCGCGCAGCGCCTCTACGAAGTCCACAAGGTCTTGACCTACCCGCGAACGGACAGCCGCCACATCGGCGCAGATCAGGTCGCGGGGCTGCCGGACATCCTCCGCGGTGTGCGGTTTGGTCCCTACGAGGCCGCCGCCGCTGAGACGCTGGACCGCTGGCCGGTGACGTTGACCAAACGTGTCGTGAACGACGCCGAGATCAGCGATCACCACGCGATCATCCCGACGGGCATCGACCCCCGCAGCGCGCAGCTGGACCGCGACGACAAGCGCCTGTTCGATCTCGTCACCCGGCGCTTTTTGGCCGTATTTGCGGACGATGCGGTGTTCGCCACGGCGACGGTCGACGTGCGGTTTCACACGACGACCGATGGCGATTCAGGCGTGGACGCCAGCGACGCCGCGACAACCGACGCCGCGACGCATGGCGCGACGACCCTCGAAGACTGCTTCTTGGCGCGGGGCCGCACCCTGGTCTCGCTGGGGTGGCGCGCCATCGATCCGCCGCCCTCCAAACAGAAGGAGCTGTTGCTGCCGCTCGTCGATCGCGGCGACATCGCGACGGTCGAGGAGGCCGCGCTGCACGACGGCCACACGCGTCCCCCGGCGCGGCTGACGGAGGCGACGCTGCTCTCGGCCATGGAGCGCGCCGGTGAAGGGTTGGAGGACGCCGAGTTGGAGCGCGCGATGAAGCGCAACGGCCTCGGCACGCCGGCGACACGGGCGGCGATCATCGAGACGCTGCTGTCGCGCCGCTACATCGGCAGAGACGCCCAACACCTGGTGCCGACGCCGCAGGGCAGGGCGCTCATCGCGGCGTTGCCGGTCGACGAGCTGCGCTCGCCGCGGCTGACGGGCTTGTGGGAGGCGCGACTCGTCGCCATGGCGGAGGGTCGGGAGTCTCGCGACGACTTCATGGCCGACGTCCGACAGCTCACGGTCAAGGTGGTCGACGCGATCCGGGACATGACGACCGCGGCTGATGTCGCGCGCACGCTGAGCCCACCCGAGCAGGGCGGCGAGGTGTTGGGCAGCTGCACGCGCTGCAGCGGAGGGACGGTTCGCGCCGTCCGATTTGGCTGGGGCTGTGGCAGCTGTACGTTCCGGATTCCCGGGCAAGTCGCCTCGCGCCCCGTCAGCGTGCGCATGGCCAAGGCGCTGTTGACCGAGGGGCGCACCCCTGTCGTCAAGAACTTCAAATCGAAGAAGGGCACCGCGTTTTCGGCCGCGTTGGTCGTTCAAGATGACGGTCGCGTGGGCTTTGAGTTTCAGGAGCCTGAGCCCCTCGGGTCGTGCCCGGTCTGCCAGACGCCCGTGCGGCGCCGCGGCCGTGCCTGGTCTTGCACAAGCGGCCGCGACTGCTCGTTCGTGGTTTTTGGCGAGATGAACGGCCGCGAGATCCCGGAGAGCGCCGTCGTTGCCGTGCTGAACGGCGGCGAATCCGAGGTGTTGGAGGGATTCAGCGACCGCCCCGCGCCCAGCGACGGTGACGCCGCCACGACGTCGCCCGACGTCAGGCCGAAGTGGAGCGGCCAGCTGCGCCTCGTCGACGGTCGCGTTCGTGTGATGCACGTCGATCGCCGCGCTGTCGCCGGCGCTGTGGGCGCCTGCCCTCGCTGCGGGGCGGGCGTCAGCTGGAACGGCCGGGACTGGGTCTGCGCGTGCGGTTTTCGCGTGCCGGGGCTGCTGTCGCGCCGTGAAATCGGGCCGGAAGACGTGGCCGCCCTGCTGCGGGTCGGCCGCACGAAGCGGCTCAATGGCTTCCGGCAGCGCCCCACGGATCGCCACCCGGACGGCGCCGTGTTCAAGGCCGCCCTGGTGCTGGACACCGATGGCGTGCGCATCGACTACACCGCTGACGACCCGCCTCGAGTCGTACCAGCCGGCGGCCCGCCCCACGCCTTTGAGAAGCTGCGGTCATGCCCGGCGTGTGAAGCCGCCGGCGAGCAGGATCCCGGCTACGTCATCGCTGGCAGAGCGGCGTGGGGCTGCGCGCGTTGGCGGTCCGGCTGCGTGTTGCAGGTGCCGTTTCTGATCGATGGCCTGCCCGTGCCCAGCGATGAGGCTGAGCGGTTGTTCGGCAAGGCCGCGGCGACGCGCTACGTCAAAGGGTTCGCGAGCGCGGCGGGTCGCACCGGACGCGTCGTGTTGGACGTAACCCAGCGGCCGATGTGGCGCCTCGAACTGCGTGGTGGACAGCGCTGAACGCTTGGTTTTACAGCCCGATGGCCGCGCGAATGGCGTCGATGTCGACATAGGTCTGAATCATCTCGCACGCCGTCTGCACCTTGTCTTTGTCCGCCGGCCCGATCTTGACTGTGAGCCGCTCAACACGCGCCGCCGCTCTGAAGGTGTCGTCGGTGGTCAGCAACACCGGCACGTGGCTCTCGCGCATCAAGTCGCGGATCATCTCGTCGGGCACCATCCCGCCTGTGAGCAAGATGCCGGCCACACGGCGCTCGTCGCTGAGTTTCCCGACGAGCTGCGTGGCGATGCTGACGAGGATGTTGTCGACGCGATCCCCAGGCACGATCACGAACGTGTCTCTCTTGAGGTAGCGGGCCGTGTTCTGCGGGGACATGGCCGCGACGATCGTGCTCGTGACCCGGGCATCGAGATAGCTGTGGCCGGCGACGCACTCGAAGCTCAACTCCTCGCTGAGCTGCCGTACGGTTGGATACGTCAGCCCGGCCTCGAACGGCACCAATCCCAGGCAGCGGATCCCCTTGTTGGCGAGGCCCTGCCGCACAGCCACACTCACCTTCTCGTATTTGTCGGGCCGCACCTTGTTGATGATCGCGCCGATGACCTCGACGCCGGCGAGCTCAAACAACGCCTTGTTCAGGCAGATCTCGTCGATGCTGCTGCCGATACCGCCGCCCGCGATGATGATGGCTTTCGCGTTGAGATGCGCGGCGACGTCGGCGTTGGAGGCGTCGATAACAGACCCCACCCCGGCGTGGCCGGTGCCTTCGACCAACACCATGTCCACGTCCGGCGCGATGCGCCCCATGGCGGCGTCGATCGCCGCGTAGATCGCGTCCTTGTCGCGGTCGAAGACATAGTTGGCCGTGAAGCCAGTCGGTACGGTCACCGGGCTCATGTCGCGCAGGGCGCCCGCTTGCCCGAAATAATCGCGGATCAGCACGGCGTCTTCGTCCGCCTTGACGTCCTCGCGCCGGACGTAGCGCTGCCCTACCGGCTTGATGAAGTGCACGTTGTGG
>CALENB010000456.1 GCA_937910235.1 uncultured Myxococcales bacterium
AACCACCCCAGAGTTGGCCGGGTGAACACATAGGCAGCGCCGGTCTGGACCCCGCCGACGAGGGCGTACGGGGCTCCGACCACGATCTCATTGTGACGAATCGCCACGCCCTGACCGAAATAGTCCAACGACCCGCCAGCGCCATTGCTGAGCACGCCCTGCTCTGAGAGCACACCTGACCAGCCGGTTTGAGGCCGAACAAAGAGGCCCACGCGTCGCTTCGTCGGTTGACCCAAGGCGATCACCGCGCCTTCGACAGCGAGCCCACCCAGCAGCGAAGCCGAGTTGAGCTTGGCGGACTCTGTCTGCTGGCCGACCCATCCGCTTGTTGGGCGCACATAGACATAGGCGATGTTGGCGTCGCTGACCACGACGGTGTCGCCCGAAGCCGCGATACGGCCACCGAAATGGTCGGACGCAAGATTCGGCACCAACGTCGCCACCTCGGTGGCCGAGAAACTCCCGTTTGCCGAACGCGTGAAGATGTAGACCTTGCCCTTCTTTGAGGCGAAGATCGTGTCCTGATCCAGCGCCACAGCGCGACCAAACCCGTCATCCGTGGCGGAGTCACTCGGAACCAACGGTTGACCGGTACTGGCGAACTTGCCGTCGGCGCCGCGCACATAGACGAGGACCTTGCCCACGCGCGCGAAAGACTCCCCACCTGTGCGCAGATCGGGCACACCCACAATGAAGGTATCGCCAGCCAGCGCCACGCTGCCGAGCTTGTAGTCTCCCACCGTGCTTGGGGCTGTCAGCTGCTGCATCGTCTCCACAGCGAAGCCTGGCATGGTGATGGCGAGCAGCATCGTGATGAGCGCAAGCCAGACCCCGAATTTTCTGCGATTTCTCATGGTGACAACTCCACAACACCGTATTATCACGGTGTTAAGAACTCTTCGGTCGGCGGGTGCTAGTCGAATCAGACGAAAATGTCAATCGAATTCGCCGAGTCTCACTTGACGTCGAGCGCCTGAGGGGGCCGATTGAAGGCCACTCGGTCGGATGGTCGCCGCGAGTCCCTCCTACGGCGACCAGAACACGTCCGGCACCAGTTGGCTGCCGAGTCGAGACACATCAACGCGCATCCGGTCAACAGGCGTGGCGCCAATGCTGCAGCGGAAGCCAAGCGCGACCTCCACGTCGGGTTTGACGTGAGGTAGCGCCGCGTTGAAGCCAAAATAGTGGGGCGCGTCATCTCCTCTGGGGGGCTTCATGGCCAAACGTGTGAGGGTCCCAGCGGATCCCAGCAGCGCCACCTCGTGACGCGGCCGCCCCACCACCGCGCCAGTGAGTCGGAAGGTTAAGACAGTGTGGCGTTTGGGGCATCGGCGTCGTCACGCTGCGAGCCGCCGACCTCAGCGGCGGCGACTGCTGCCTCGGCTGCACCTTCGGCGGGACGCCGCTGGGCACGATCGGTGGCTTCGCTGTCCGCAGACGCGCAGCATCACCGGAAGCGGCCTTGGTCCTGGGGTTGGTTGGCGGCGTCGCCGGCGGCATGGGCGCCCATCATCTCAACGGCAGCCGGGCCGCGTCGAGCCCCGCGTCTGCGGTGTTGCGGGTTGACAGTCCCATTGCGCGCTTTCGCTTGCTAGGCGGCCCGGCCTTGGTCATCGTTTCGTCCACCACGAAAAAATCAGCGACCGAACAGCA
>CALENB010000457.1 GCA_937910235.1 uncultured Myxococcales bacterium
GAGCAGCTGGAGCTGGAGGATCAGCTGCACCGGCCGCGACACTCTTGACGTGGGCAGCGCGGCCATCAACGCCCGCAACTCAACCACATTCAGCACGCGATCTCGCTGCCGCTCTTTGGCCGGCGCCGGCAGCCGGTCGCATGGGTTGCGAGTGACCAAGTCTTCGCCGATGCCCCAGTTGTAGATCTTGCGAAGCAGCGCCAGCGTCCGGTTGGCTTGGATCGGCGCGCCGCGGGCGACGATACCCTGCAGCAGCGTGCGCACGTCGGCGCGCTCGATGGCCTCCGCCTTGTGAGGTCCGAAAGCGGGCAGCAGATCTCTCTTCAGCTTGGCGGCGTCGCCAGCTACCGAGGCAGGACGTTTCTTCACCCGGGCATGTTGCGCCATGAAGAGCTCCGCGAGCTCCGCAAACGTGGGGGCCTGCCGCTCCGCCACTCGGACCGCCACGGTCTTCGCCGCTGGGTCGATCCCGTGCTCGACGTCCAGGCGCGCTTGCGACGCGGCCGCGTGTGCCTCAGCGACACTCATGGCGGGGTACCGACCCAGGGTCATGCGCTTGTCTAGGCCGAGAAGCGTGAATCGGAAGACGAAGCTCTTGTGGCCGCTTGGCGTGACGCGCAGCACGAGGTTGCCCTGCCCATGCCCGCTGTCTTCGCGGACCTCATAGCGGCTGGCCCGGGGTTTCAGGTTGCGAACCTTGGCGTCGGTGAACTTCATGGGGCTCTCTGTGTGCGCCGTCCCCGGGGACGGACTGGGGACGGATTGGGGACGGATTGGGGACGGAATTTGCACCCTGCAGCGGGTGCGACCTGCCGGGACAGGGTGAAACAAGTATTGATCTAGTCGTTTGATTTTGCAACAGTTATCGTGAGCCGTATGACGCGAGATGGAACGCCCTGAAACGCTAGTTTCTGAGATTCGTAATCAGTAGGTCCGCGGTTCGACTCCGCGTGTTGGCTCCAGTAAAATCAGCGACTTGAAAAGGCTCCGCGAGGGGCCTTTTCTGTTTGGCTAGCGTTCGGAGTGTGTGCTTCGGTCGCCCGCTTCGGGTTGCCTCACAAACGCCTGCGCCTCGGAGCTTGTTGATCACGGGAGACCAACGGTTGTTGCCGCGTTTGCTCGGCAGTTCGCTGGCGCGGGCGATACACGACACGTTCAGGTGCGATGGCGAGCGCCGACTTACCGCTGATGAGGTGATTACGCCGAATGGCTTCGAATAGCTCCACCTTGGTCATCTCCATCCCCCTGAGCAACTTCGTGCGCGCGGGGAGTATCACGCCAGGTGGGGCCAGTTGTGATGATCACTTTGACCCCCGGGTGGGGCCAGATGGAATTATTATTCCTAGGTTGGCTCGCCAAGCTCGGCTGGGCCGACGAAGGCCTACTGGAACAACCAGACAACGCGGTGAAACCGGCACCTCCCGCTCCTGCTGGCTTGGGCGACCTGCCCGACACCCTCGCGGCGCTGGTCGAGTTTCTCTGCCTCGACCTGCAGCTGCTCGCCGCGGCGATGGAGCGTAGCGCGCCGCTGCGTCCGATCGACGAGACCGACCTCGCTGCGTGGCTCGCGGACCAACCCGAAGAGGACAAGGACCAGTGGCTCGTACAGGTGTGGGCCGGCGAGCATGCGATGGTGCAGGGTGATCTCGCTCGTGGTGCGCGGGCGGCGCTTCGAGTGGGGGACGCCGAGCCTGAGCCGTACACGGTTGCGCAGCTGCGGTCGCGAGCCGACGCGTTGCGAGCAGCGGCTGAACAGAAGCAAGCCCGCGCTGCCGCCGCAGCTTCGCATCGACTTCGCGTCGCCGCGGCAGAGAGGAAAGAGGCGCGGTTGCGACGCGTCGCGCTGCGAGGCGAGGCCGTCTGGCCTCACATCGAAGCGCTCATCATGGAGAAGAGCGCGATCGCCTACGATCAGGCGGTGACCATGCTGTGCGATCTCAAGGAGCTCGCAGATCGCGATGGCGCGGAGCAGCGCTTTTCCTCGCGCGTGGAGACGATCGCCGAGCTACATCGCCGGAAAGTCACGCTTGTCAGGCGGCTGAAGGCTGCCGGGTTGGTGTGACGATCCTGGCGTCACCGCCACGTTCAGCGCTTACGGCTCTTCTTCTTCATCTGCCGCACCTTCTTCTTCTGGACCCGCAACGCCTTGCTTTTGACGCCGGGATTGACGCTGCCTTTCCCCAGCGTCGTCGCGCGGACGCTAGGCGCGACTGGTCGGCCGGTCGGGCTGCGCCATGCCGCTTCCTCGGGCCGGTAACATGCCCACGAGGCGAGCCAGTCATGAAGCTCCTCGGAGCTCGCGCGCCGCTCTTGTCGCAGAGCCCTCCCGGCCTCGAAGGGTTGCGCCACCCAATACGCGATGTGTTCGGTGGCGATGTAGGGATCGAAGACGACCTCAGCGGAGACGCTACGAAGCTCCTCAACCAACGCCTCTGCTCGAAGATCGACGAGTGTGTTCACCACGCTCGACGACAGATCCAGGTCCTCCTCTGACGCCCGGATCACCGCATGATCTGGGTTCAGCAGCGGCGCTATGGCATCGATAGCCGCCTGGCGCTCGATCTTGCCGTCATCGACGGCATAGACGATCGCATTCAACGTGGCGAGTCTGGACCAGTGATTGATCCCGGGTTCCACAGCGAGGCGCAACAGCCCCGCCGCTGCGTCTAAGGTCGCGGGCAACGTGGCGACGATGATCTCGCTCAGGGACTCGGTGAGCACGTCGCCCATAAGCGCATCGGCACACGCCAACGGGGCGCGCACGAGAGATTGCATCGCCGCGGACCCACGGGTCTCACTCTTGTGGCGCAGCAGAATGATGCTGAGCAGGACGCCATCGTTGTCCGGAGTCTCCTCCCCACGTTCGACACAGGCGGTGGCTTCAGCGATCGCTCGCTCAAGGTGGTCGACGAGGGCGGGCGCCGCCTCATCCCAGACACCTAGCAACGCGTCGAGGAGCGCGCGCGGATAGAAGTGCAGCGGGCGGGTTTGGTGGAGGCGCGCGACCAACTCCAGCGGCGTGAGCCCCGTGGGGTCAGAATTGGCAGGGTTGGGCGGCTGTTTGGTGTCGTTCATGAGGCTCCTTACGTCTGTTCAGAATTGCGCCATGGTTGGGGGTAGGGCTCTCCATGTCTGGCAAGTCGACCCAGCCGCGAGAGGGATTGGCGACGCGGCTTGGCGATGCGCCTTGGCGGTGTGCTGTGGGCCTCCGCTCCGCGTCAACCCTTGGGCACGAGCCTTGCCTTCTGCACATCTACATCATCGATGACGCGGCCGGCTTCATCCACGAGCCACATACGCCAGCCGGACGGATCTTTGTGCACACTCACGCGTTGACCGCGGGACCAAGGGTTCCCCCACCCGGGTGCGTTTCCAGCCACGACCTCGAGGGCCATGTCTCCTTGCAGCGCCGCCGACTTCAGCTCGTAGAACGTCTGCTCGTCGCGATTGGCCCATGGCGCGGCGACGTACTCATCGAGAAACCCCCACCGCAAGCGCAGGTTCCTATGCAGTCGACCATATTCGTAGAGCGCGTACAGGGACTTCGCGTCGGCTTCGAGGCGTCGGCGCAGCTTGGTGAGGTCGCCTTGCGCGAGGTAGGCGCTGAGCTTCTTCGGGTCGCCGAAAGGCCGCCCGATACCGCACGAGCCCTGGACGAGCAACGTAGTGGTGATCTTCAACGTCCTGCCGCTCTTGTTGAGGGTCTTGCGCTTCTGCGGCGGACTCAACTCAGCGAGGCGCACCCCGTCGGCCTCGATTTCAAGGCTATGGAGGAGCGCGCGCGCCTGCTCCGCGCCGACGATATCGTAGCGCGCGAGTCGGCGTCGGAGCTCATTGACTTCCTCGTCGATGAACGTGTCGATGGTGCGTTGCTCCACGTCCAGGAGCGCAAAGGTCCTCGGGTTCTTTAGCGGAAACCGCACGACAAGCGCGCGTGTCGCCGTCGCGAGCGTTTCCGCTCTCTCCACCCGCCGCTGCCTCGCGGCTTCTTGGAACGAGGCGATGACCGCTGGCTCTGGTCGTGCGGAGGCACGTCGTCGCTCCGCCTCAACCCTCGCCCGGACAGCCCTCCGCATGGCGCGAAGCGCGTCGTCGGTCCCAGGGGCGACGCACAAGTTGCCCTGGTCGCCCACAGCGACCGGAGACCCTTTGCGGTCGCTGTGGGCGACCCCCACCTCCTCAAGGCGCGTCGCGACCTCGACCAATGTCATCTGTCCGCCGCGCTCCAGGAGGGTGGCGATCAGGAGGGCATAGGTGTTGGCGTCCCGATGCGTCTTCACCGCGTTGAGATCGGGCTGATCGATGCCTAGGATGCCGCACCAGTTGTTCGTTGCCATCGGCGACGCTCCTCGATCGAGACCCCGGCCGCACCTTACCGACCGCTCGTGATGTATAGCGCAACCTGGAACGACGCGAAGTGCAGGACCTCGCGAATTTTGCATTGCTAGGTATCCTCCCGCAACCATCTCCGGCTCCACGCCCAACGCTGCACAACAACCGCCCGAACGATCGCCCGAGACAAACCACACATGACCCCTGACACCAGTTTTGCCGACCACATCCTCGACGCCCTCTCGCTCGCCTTCAAGCCGATCAGCCGTACTGTGTTGCTCCGGGCCCTCAACGAGGCTGGTTCGCGTTCTGCCACCGGCGCCAAGCGGACTGCGAGCCAGCAAGCCGCCTTGGTGAAGGAGCTCATCGCGCGCGGGGACATCATCGAGATCAATCGTGAGTTGACGGTGCCGGTCCACATCTTCGAACGCTGTGCCCGCCGCTGTGAGCGCGATGGTTCGTACCTGACGCTCGCGTCGGCGCTGGACCCCTACGGCTTTGACGAGCGCTTCGTCGGGGGCCGCAGTGACCCGCTGGACGTGGCCCGGAGCCTTCGGCGGGCGTTGGTGGAGGGCAACGCCCAACGGGTCACGTCGCGCCTTGGCATGCTGACGGCGACAAGCGCTGAGCCGAAGACTGATGTTGCGCGGTGGTTGTGCAACCCGGTGAATCCAGACGAGCTAAGCGACATGCCGGCCGATCTGCAACGTTTGATCTTGCCTTTTCTGGTGCGTCACATGTGGGGGCAACTGCACATCGAGCCTGCCCTGACGGCGCTTCTTGAACGGCTCGCGCCGAGCGAGCCAGCGATCGGGGCCGCGCTGGCCCGTGTGCGTCTATTCCATGGCGACCTCGCGGGAGCCTTGCAGGCCGCCACCTTCGAAGGCGCCGTCGATCCGGGGATCGCGGGGGCTGTGGCGCTCATGCGCGGTGACCTGAAGCGCGCGGTGTCGCTGATGGCTCGGGCGGTCACGGCCCAGCGCGAGTCGCGGTGTGGATCGGCCCTCGCGCTAGGCGACATCGACAGCCTGTGGATACCGCTGGCTTATCTGCTGCAGGGTGGGACGCGCCATGCGCAGGCGGTCAAGCTGACCGACGCTGACTTCGGCGCGATGAACGCGCGGGGTGTTGGCCGCCCGATCTATTGGGACCTCCGCCGCCTCGCGCAGCTCGTCGTGGGTGAGCCGGTGCCGCCAACGACGGCGTTGGAGCCGGGCGCGCATCCAGCGGCGCTCCTCTTGCACGCCTTGGTGCAGCGCTGGGCTGGCGAGGCTGTCGATAGCGCTCGTTTGACGGAGGCGGCGCTGCGGTGCGAAGAGACCGGTCAGTTCTGGCTCGCCGGTGAGCTCTCCGTGGTCGCGCTGGGCGATGGGAGTGAGTCCGACGACGAGGCCTGGCAGAGCTGCGTGGCGGAAGGGACGCGGCCGCTGGCCCTCCTCCGCGAGCCCTCGCGGGCGTGGGAGCGGCAGCTTGACGCCATTGAGCAGCGCATCGCCTCCTTGACTCAGCGGACGGTCTCCAG
>CALENB010000458.1 GCA_937910235.1 uncultured Myxococcales bacterium
CTCCTCCTCGAAGGCGTGGGTGTGCAGCGGACACGAGCGGTGCCCGGGCGCGATGCGCGAGATGTGGGCGCCGAGACCCTGCAGCGCAAGACGTGGCCGACACTCCAACGTGGTGCAGTCAAAGGGGCCGTTGTGCCAGTCGTTGCTCCAATCGGATGGCTGCGGTCGCAGGAGATTGCTGGGCAGGGTGGTGTCGGGCAGGGCTGTGTCGGGCAGGGCTGTGTCGGGCAGGGTGGTGTCGGGCAGGGACATACGCGCTCCTGTGATGTTTCAGCCGGTTATGGCGCTCCGTGGATGCCACAGCTGGCCGTCTCTGGCAACGCAGCCGGCCGCCGTCAGACGGCGCTTGCGCAGCGCGATCGCTTGCCTCAGCCCCTGCCGCGCCCCTAGTCTGTCCGGCGCCGTCGACGCAGGATGAGCCGCGTCGCCGGTCAACGTGTGCCGCAGGATGCCGGAGATTCCATGTCCACCAAGCCCCCCGTCACCGCCGCGATCCGAGCCCTGCGCGCCGCGGGTGTGGCGTTCGACGCCCGCACCTACCCCTACGTCGCCCGCGGTGGCACGGCGGCCTCGTCCGTCGCGCTCGGCGTGCCGGAACACCACGTCATCAAAACGCTGATTTTCCAAACGTCTAGCGGCGACCCGCTGTGCGTTTTGATGCACGGCGACCGCAAGGTCAGCACCAAGGAGCTGGCCCGGCAGCTGGGCGAGAAGCTGATCCGCCCCTGTGAGCCGGCGGTCGCTGAGCGCCACAGCGGGTATCAGGTTGGAGGCACCTCGCCGTTCGGCCTGCGTCGGGCCATGCCGATCTATGTCGAACAGAGCGTGCTGGCGCTTGAGAAGATCTGGCTCAACGGCGGCAAACGCGGCTTCTTGGTCAGCGTGGCGCCAGCGGTGCTCACCGCCACGCTCGCCGCGCGGGGCGTCAACGTCGCGCTCGAACCGTGACGCATCCGCATCGCGGCGGGTTCGGCGCTTCCGCCTCGGGAGCCCTGATCGCCTAGAAATTCAGCGTCAAAGCCAGCCCACGCCGCCGGTCAACCATCGGCGACACCGACACCAGCACCTCGCCGCCCAGCTCCATCGACAGGGGCCCAGCCTGTGGTCCGTAACGCCGTTGCCAAGCGCGCAGGTCGTGCTTGGCGTTCGAGCGCTGCGCGTGGCCATAGATAGCGATGCCCAGGCCAATCAGCGCCGCGGTGCCCGCGGTGACGGCCACCAGCGGCAGCGTGCTGTTCGACTCACACGCGCTCGAGTTGAACCCCAGATCGCAGTCCAGCTCGTTGATGAGCATGAGCTCGAGGCTGCCGATCGTCGCAACGGTGCCAACACCGAACAGGATCCAGCCCAGCACGATGGGTCTCGCGCTCGGCATCAGCGGCTTCGGCGGTGGTGTGCCGGCTGTTGCGTAGGGCGTCGCGTCAGGCGTCGCGTCTGGCATGGGCCGCGCCACGGGAGGCTGGGCGGCCAGGGGGGCCGACAGCAACATCGCCGACAGCAACATCGCGATAACGGCGACCGCCAAGCTCGGCGGCTTCGCGTGTCGGTTGAGCTGTGTGGGAGTCTGCATCCGTCACCCCGTTCGTATATTCTGGCCGCGCCTATCTACCACAACCACCAACCACCTGTCGCCGCCGCGCGCGCTGCTGGCGCGACGACGTCTGGACGGCGCGCCTCCCCCCAGGACACAATCGCCGCTCCCCAACAAGGAGCCGCCGCGTCCCCATGTTCACGACCCTCTCGGAGCTCGCCACCCGCTACGGCCTCTCCTCCGTCGACATGGCGCTGCTCGCCGTCAGCGCCGTCGGTACGCTGCTGTGGTGGGTCGCCTATGGCTCAACCGCGCGCTCGCTGCGCAACGTGCCGCGCCTGTCGGAGCGGCAAGATCCAGCGCCTGCGTCCTGGCCGTCGGTGTCGGTCATCGTGCCCGCCTGCAACGAAGCGCCCCACATCGGCGCCACCCTGGCTGGCTTATTGGCGCAAGACTACGAACCCTTACAAGTGGTCGCCGTCGATGACCGATCGACGGATGAAACCGGCGCGATCGCGGCAGCGCTGGCCAGGACAGACCTCCGTCTCCGCGCCGTCACCATCGACACGCTGCCACCTGGCTGGCTCGGCAAGGTCAACGCCCTGCGCGTAGGATCCGACGTCGCCTCGGGCGACCTGCTGCTCTTCTGCGACGCAGACATCGACTACGAGCCGAGCCTGCTGCGCCGCGCGGTCGCGCTGATGGAGGCCGAAGACCTCGGTCTGCTGACGCTCTTCCCACACCTGCGCGGCGACGGGTTCATGCACGTGGTGATGTCGGCGTTTGGTGACGGGTATCTGCAGCGCACCCTCGGCTCCCGCTCCGTCCTCGCCGCTCGCGGAAAGTACTTTGGGTTTGGCGCGTTCATGCTGATACGACGGAGCACGCTCGCAGCCACAGAGGGCCTCGCCTGGCTGAAGCTCGACGTGCTCGATGACCTCGCGCTGGCCAAACTGCTCAATGATTCCGGCGCTAGATGCGGGTTCGCCGTCGCCGACGACCTGCTCTCGGTGCAGTGGTACACGACGCTCTGGGCCTTCGCTCACAACACCGAGAAGAACTTCTGGGGTGGCATGGCCGGGTTCTCAGCGGCGCGCTGCCTCGCCATGGCGACGGCCGCGGCGGGTGTCTTCACGGCCCCGTTTTACGGCGTTTTTGCGCATCTCTGGCTCGGGATCACCCTGCTCGCCGCGGCGCTGGTGCCGGTCGTCATCAACGCGCTCGCCGGCCGGCGCTTGCAGGGGCGGACCGTTGCGGCCGGGCTCCTCAACCCCGTCGCGCAGTGGGTGCTCGCGGCGATCATGGCGCGCGCCGCGCTGGTGTCGATCGGTCGCAAACGCATCACTTGGCGCGGCACCACCTACGACGTCGCCGCGCTGCGTGCCGGTCGCAGGGTGTCCTATCCGTAGGCGAGCGCGGCGCACGTACGCACGGAATCAGGCCTGCTTGCGGCCATGGAGATAGAGCCGCTCGACCTTCGCCCGCGCCCACTCAGTGCGACGCAGAAACTTCAGGCTCGACTGCACGCTCGGGTCAAAAGTGAAGCAGCGAATGGGGATGCGCGCACCGAGCTCCTCCCATCCGTAGCGCTCCACCAAGTCCTCCAAGATCACCTTCAGCGTGACGCCGTGGAGTCGGTTCTTCGGTTGTTCCTCACTCACGACCTCTCCTCATCTCTGTTCCCCAGCTGCGGCGATGGCGGCAAGAACCGACGCCGCGCCGCTCACACAAAGCGGTTGATCCCCTTCGCGGCGTCCTCGCTGGTGTCGCCCGCGAAGCGGTATTTCGGGTCCAGCAGCGCGTCGATGTGATTCATGACGACGTCGATTCCGGCTTGATAGACCTCGCCGTACTGCTGCGTCGCTTCGCGCATGAAGGGCAGCACGTCGGCTGGCACACGATGTGGCGACAGCTCCGGCCCGTCGAGCTCCAGCGGCTTGCCGATGCGGTACACGACGCGCCCGCCCTTGGAGAACGGCGACAGCCCCGGATACAGCTTGTCCGAACCATTACAACCGACCGGCACGATCGCGTGGCCGAGGTGCCAAGCCGCCTGCATCATGCCGGTGCGACCACGGAGCAGCCGGATCGACCGGGTCCCTTGCGGAAACACCAGCAGGTTGTTGCCGAGTTCCTGCAGCGCACGACGCGACAGCCGCAGCGACTCTCGGATCATCGCCTCAAACAGCGCATCGAACGCCTCCAGAAAACCGTCGGCACCTTGGGCACCACCAAACGCCGCGATGAAGGCGGGCACATGCGGGCCCGCGTCGTCGGGCAGCCCCGCGTCCCAGTCTCGCCGCCGGTCGACGAGATCGCGCATCAGGCGATACTCCTGCTCGGTGGGCGCGCGGTCAGTGTGTTTGCGAAACTCCGTCGCGATGACGAAGCCGCGGGAGGGCAGGGGGATGTTGTTGCAGTGGTCGAGCACCCACGCCGCGACGGGGTTCTCGTAGTTCTTCCCCTTCACCCAGGTCGCCGTGAACGGCAGCCCTAGCCGACACATCTTGTACTGAAACGGCCAATAATTATGCCGATCCGTGTGGTTCATCGCGAAGATCACGGAGCGGTCGCGCGGGATGTTCTCGACCCCCTCAAACACGATCTCGGTGCGTCGCGGGACGTGATAGTCAATCAGCAGCATGGTGTTCGCCACCACCACCTGCCCAACGGGACGCGTCGCGAGCTTGATCTTTCGTAACCGCTGCAAATCGAGCACAACCAACCTCCGGGGGCTGCAAAGGTAGTCGCACGGACGTCGTCACGCCACCACCAACGGGGGCAGTTCGGGGGTTTCACCGGCGCAGCGCCCGCTCCTGCCTGGGTGGCTGGCGGGTGACAATCCCGAGCGCAGGCGTGATGCTGTCCCTATCTTGGTGCCGCGACCGGCGCCGGATTGGGCGAACGACTCGCCGGGTCGGCGTCCGCGGCAGCTGCGCTGCGCCCCCACTCCATCGTGATCTACCGACCGGAACACCGCTATGAGTGACTCGTCCACCCAGCCCCGTGTTGACCACATCGGCCTGAGCCAGCCGCCGACCACCGGCCAGACCCCATGCGATCCCGAGGAGCTCGTGCGGCTCGTTGCGGCGGGAGATCTGGAGGCGCTCGACCGGATCACGCGATGCCATGGTCAGCGCCTGCTCGCCGTGGGGCGACGCTACTGTCGCAACGCTGCCGAGGCCGAAGATGCCGTGCAGGATGCGTTGTTGAGCGCTGGCACGCACCTGACCTCCTTTCGTGGCGATGGCTCGGTGGAGGGCTGGCTGGTGCGCATGGTCGCGAACGCGTGTCATCACATGCGACGCGGCCGCAAGAACGATTATCGACTCCACGACACGGACAAGATCCTCACCAGCGACGCCGGCAGCCCGGAGGAGCGCGCCATGGTGGGAGAGCTGTCCGAGGCGCTCGGCGAGGCGCTGCTCGAGCTGCCGCCGCGCGACCGCACCATCGTGCTGCTCGCGGAGGCCGAAGGCTGGACTGGCCCCGAAATCGCCGAGAAACTCGGCATGTCAGCGGGCAACGTGCGGGTGCGCCTGCATCGTTCGCGCGTCGCGCTGCGGGAGCGTCTCGCGCAGCTGCGGCCCGACGCATGACCTCGTCGCGACGCCGAATGAGCGTGGCGGACCGACGCACACAGCTGCTCGAAGTCGGCAAGCGCATCTTCAGCGTCCGCGCGTTTGACGAGATCTCGACCGAGGACCTCGCTCGAGAGGCGGGCATCTCCAAAGGCCTGCTCTATCACTACTTTCGCAGCAAACGGGGCTACTACGTCGCGGTGGTGTCCTGCCTCGCCGACGAGTTTCTGGAGGCCACCCACATCGACCCTGACTCGCCGCTCGATGGTGCGCTGAACGGCGCGATCGGCGGATTTTACGACTTCCTCGCCAGCCATGGAACACTCTACCGCGCCCTCGTGCGCGGCGGCATCGGCTCCGACTCGGAGACGGCGACGCAGCTCGAGCGTGTGCGGCAAGCGCAGGTCGAGCGGCTGCTGCGCAACTTGGGGCTCGACACGCCCTCCCCGGAGCAGCGCGCGCAGCTCTATGGCTGGGTCGGTTGCGCTGAGGCGGTGGGGTTGCATCAGGTGCAACACGCCGACCTACCCCGCGATCGATTTATCGCCGTGTTGGTCCAAGCCCTGGCGGGGCTGCTGTCGACCGATTGACGCACGATTTTGCCGCCTTGATCCGCGCGGCTCTCGACTTCCGGCGGGCTGGCTGCTACCCCTGGTGAACTGTCTTGACACCAAACCGACCGTGACCCAACCGACGGTCGCTGCAGGGGACGCATCATGGTTCGCCCACGCGAGAGACAGCCGCGCCACGGCGTGCGGCTCCGACCCCAGACAGCCTGGATCGTGGCGACCTGGCTCGTCGCCACCACCTCGCTCGCGTCCGTCGCGACCGCGGCGCCGCCGGTGCAGGCCGACATCGATCCGGGCTGGTGGCACACCGGATTTCTGGTGGACTACGGCCTCATCGGTCTGGGCGCGCTGGGCTACTTCGCAAGAAATCGGGAGCCGACGACCAGCGCGCTGTTTGGTCCGGTCTACGATCCCAAGAACCCGGCCGCCATCCTCGACCCAAAGTTCAGCGACAGGATCGGGCGCACGCACTTGGAAGAAGGCGACGGCGAGACGGTCTCCACGGGTCAAGCGACGATGCTGGTCGCCGCTGGCGGCGTGTATTTGCTGGTTGAACAGGGGATCGGCTTGCTCGGCAATCGGCAGGGACGTCAGCTCATGTTCCACGAGACCGTGGTCGGCTACCTCGAGACCGTCGCGCTGTCGACGGGCACCAACGCGCTCATCAAGAACTTCGTCGGCCGCCTGCGCCCTGACTTTCAAGACCGCGTCCGGCGCTGGCACTGCGCCAAGGGCGACCTGGACGCGTCGCGCTGCCCCGCAGGCATCCAGCCCCTGAGCGCCGACGCTGACGAGAACGAGAAGATCTGGTTCGACGGTCGGCGCAGCTTCATGTCTGGCCATTCGGTGTCGGCGATGAACTTCACCGGGTATCTGAGCCTGTCCATCGGCGGTCAGTATGTCTGGGGCGAAGACGCCACGGCGACGAGTCGCTCCGTGGGGCTCGCCGCGCAAGCGCTGTTGCTGACCACGGGGATGTTCGTCGCTGGCTCGCGGTTCGACGACGGGCGGCACCACTTTGGCGACGTCATGACAGGATCGGTCTTCGGCCTCGCCATCGCGAATTTCTCGTATTGGCGGCGTTTTGGCACCAACGGTCGGCCCCGAGCGCGCAAAGCGGCCGGCGAGACGACCGTCAGCCTAGAGCCTGGTCCCGGCACCGCGGGTCTGGCCGTGCTCGTTCGCTACAAGTGACCTCGCGCGCCTCGTCGCCAGCCCCAGTCGTCGCCAGCCCCAGTCGTCGCCAGCCCCAGTCGTCGCCACCTTCGGAGCCGCATCATGCCACCGCTCAGCCCTCGCCCCGCTCGTGTCGTCTCACGTCTCGGTCTTCTCTTCGCCGCGGTCACGCTGCTGCCGACCACCGCGCTGGCTTGGCAGATCAAAGACCCACTGCACAACAACTGCCATGAGCGTCAGGCCCACGCCGCGCTGACCAAGGTTGGCTACGTCACGCCCCCAACGCCCTTCAGCGGCGAGGATGTGCTGCTGCCGAAATCGGTGCAGTTTGACGGCAGCGCGTACGACAAGAACATCTACGCGTGGTCGCTCGTGCTGGGCGTGCGCTTCCCGGACACACTGGGCGGCCCGGACTTCGATTTTGACAACCTCGCCCATGTTCACAACGCCCTGGGCGGGCAGGGAGACCACTGCCTGCGCGCCACCAATCAAGACGGCGCCGCGGGCGACGTCGCCGCCCTCAACGACTGCAAAGCGACCATCACCTCGCTCTATTGGCTCGCCCTCGCCTCGCTCGACGCCAAGGGCGCCGTCGACCCGGATTCGCGGGTCTCCGCGCCGATGTTCGTTCCCGGTGTCGGCAAGACCGACTACCCCCTCTCTGGCTACTACTTCTACGCCGGTCGCGGTCTGCACGCCGTGCAAGACAGCTTCACCCACACCTACCGCACGCCGGACTGGCGGCAGGTGCAGCACGTGTTCAATTGGTCCGAGCAGGTCATGTGCACGCTGGAGGAAGGGCGCGACGGTCACGGCCACGAGACGCTGCTCGACAACTGCGAGGAGACCCACCCCGACAATGAGCCGCGCATGGCGGCGAGCATCGAGGCGTCGCAAGACTTCCTCCAAGCGCTCAAAGACGACGGCGACCGCACGACTCGTCAGGCTCGACTTGACGCGTTCCTGACCAAGTGGTTCACCCACAAGGCCGGCTGCGACCCAACGAACAACTACTGCGACAATGAGGTGCACGCGATGCTGAAGACTTCGACTAAGAGCGACGACAGCATCTGCGCTGGGTGCGCCGTGTGTACGACCAAGTCGACGGCGGCCGGTGGCTTGCTCCTCTGTGGCCTGTTCGCGCTGGCTGCGATCGGGCTCAGACGCCGTAGATTCGGGCCCGCAGCGATGTGGTTCGTCGGCGCGGCGCTCGCTGGTTCGACGCTGGTCGCGCCCATTGACGCGCGCGCAACGCCCAGCGCCATGTCCGCCACCGCCCCCAATCCGGCGCCGGGCACGGGCTATCACACCGAGGTCCGCGCGTCCTTGAGCGTCCAAAACCCGGCCTACGCCATCCGCGGCGCGGGTGTGTACGCCTGGACGCGCTTCGAAGTGGGTGGATTCTTGGAGTTCAACCCGTGGTATTCGGCGGAGCGCGCCACCATGTCCGCCGGCGTGACCAACCTCGGCGTCTTCGCCCACTACCTGCATCCCATCGGCACCACGGCTCGGCTCCGCACTGGCGTCGGCTTTGGCGTGTCGCGGTTGAACTCCGACATCATCGGCTCCAAGGCCGGGACGACAGGGTATTTTCTGGAGCTGCGTCTGCTTGGCATCGTCCTGCCGCTGAGCGACACCGTCGCGCTCACCATCGACGGCTTTGACCTCGCGCTGCCCGCACCGCAGATGGTCGGCTGGCCCATCTTGTACGCCCAACACCGCTTCTCCATCGGGCTGCAGTTCTAGTCCGCCGCGCTGCGCCCCTCTGCCAATCCTCCGCCTCCCGTGGCAGCCTGCGACGACACCGCCACACCGGACCATCGGCGATCTGCGGGAGACACCCATGGCGGACCGCCCCACCCATCCTCGCCAAACCCACGTGCAGGTCGGCTCGTGGGTCGGTCTCGCCGCGCTGGGCGCCGTCGCCGCTGCGGTCGGGCTGCGACCGATTGAAGACGGTGACCTGTTTTGGAATCTCGCGATCGGACGTTGGCTCCTGACGCACCACAGCCTCCTGCCGGCGATCGATCCGTTCACCTACAACGCTGGCGCGGCGCCGGTTCAGCACGAGTGGCTCGCGCAGGCCCTGCTCGCCTGGATCGTGGACGTTGGCGGGCTCGCGAGCCTGCGTCTGCTCGGCGGCGCATGGTGTGCCGGGGTCGCTGCTGTGGCGTTTTTGGCGCTGCGGCGTCGTGGCGCGGGTGACGCTGTCGCGCTCGCTGGCGCCAGCTTGTGGTGGCTGTTCGCCGCGCCGCACGCCGTCGTTCGCCCGCATTTGCTGGCGTGGCTGCCGGCGTGGTTGTTCGTCGGCTGGGTGCTGGACGCTCCTAACGCGACCGCCACAAGCGCACGTATCGGCGCGGCACGCGCCTGGCCGTTTCGCACCATCTCCCCCAAGCGCCTCGCGGTCGGCGTCGTCATCGTCGGAGTCTGGGGTAACTTGCACGCCAGCGTCCTGCTCGCGCCGGCGTGGTGCGCCGCCATGGTGTTCACCGCGCTCCTCATCTCGGTGCGCAGCGGTCGGCCGGTACGCGACGCCGTGGCGCCCTGGGCGGCGCATCTGTTGTGGACGTCTGCCGCCGCGTCGTTGCAGCCCGCTGGCTGGACGCTGGTGGCGTACGCGCTACACACCCCGGCGGTGAACCAGGCGCTCAGCAACGAGTGGTGGCCGCTACTGCGGGCCGATGTGTGGGCGTCTCGGCCCTTCCTGCTCGTCGCGTGGGCCGCACTTGGCGTGGCAGTCGCGGTCGGGCTTGTCGGGGCGGTGCGCCAGCCGATTTGGCCGCCGCGCGCGCCTGGGCCGCTCCTCGCCAGCGCCGCGGTCGCGCACGCCGCGCTGACGCGTCGGATGAGCGTGTTCTTGCTGCTCCCGGTGCTGTGGCTCGTCGATCGCTTGGCGAGTCGTCGCGCTCCGTGGCCTCTCACACCGCAACTCGCGCTGCTTGTCGCGGCGCTCTGCCTCGTCGCGGTGGCGCCCGAGACGCGCGGCTGGCACCAACCCGCGACGCTGCGCCCTGGCGCCTTCCCGACGTTGGCCACGACCTTTGTCGACCACGCTGGCCTTGGCGGCCGGCCGCTTCACCCTGACGGCTGGGGCGGCTACCTGTCGTGGCGGCTCGACGGCCGCGTTCAAACCTACGCTGACGGACGCTGGCCGCTGGTTGGCGCGCAGGTCATCGCCGACGGCGTGAAGATGCTCACCCGGCAGCAGGACGCCGGGCCTGTGTTCACGCGGTACCGCATCGACTGGCTCATGCAGCCCACGTCGCTCTACCTGCGCGTCCCGCCGCCTGATCCGAAGCTGTGGGCGCTGGCCTGGCAAGACGCAGACACGGTTGTGCTCCTGCGCCGCGGCCCCGCGTTTTCCGCGAATTCGCGCCGTGTTTGCGCCTTCTACCGTGCGTGGCCCACCCTGCGACCCCGCGCGACGTGGCCCATGCGCGCGCGCGGCCCCGCCGGGGTCGCCGTCCCGACCGACGTGCCGTCAGCCCTCTCTCTCTGCCAGGAACCGCCGCCATGACGCCATCTGCGAACACCCTCTGGTCGACAACCCTCATCGGCGCCTGTCTGAGCCTGACGCTGTGCTTGCCGAGTTGCGGCGGCGAGGCGACGCCACCCGCCGAGACGGACGGCGACACGGCTACCACCGTCGACATGTCCACGACAGTCGACGCGCCCGACGCCGCCGGCCCGGTCCACACCGCCGCCGACTTCCGAAAGGCCGGCCCCTACGCCGTCGGCGTGCGCACCTACACGCTCACGGACGCCGCCCGCAGCCGGTCGTTCGCTGTGGAGGCGGTGTATCCCATCGACCCGGCAAACGCCGGCTCAGGTGCCCTGAGTCTGGCGTCCTTCTGCACATCGACGGCCGACCAGAAAACCTACCAGCAGCTGC
>CALENB010000459.1 GCA_937910235.1 uncultured Myxococcales bacterium
GGGTGTTCGCGAGACTGCCTGGTCTACCGTCATGGACGAAACGATGATCGAGGCCAACACGTGCGCACATGGAGGACTCCTGTCGGGATGTGGATGGGGTTGCACCAGGGCAGAGGTGCCGCAACGCGAGCCTGCCGGGGCCGGGACGGCGCTGCCGGGGCTGAGACGACGTGGGCGGGGCCCGCGTGCGCGTCATGCTGCCGCGATGGAGGTCCGCTGCTCCCGACTGGCGCGCTTGACCTCGGCGGAGATGCTCCGCAGCGCACCCTGCACACCTTCCTCCACAGTCGGGTGGTAGAAGGGCAGGTCAAGCACGTCGTCAGCGGTCAGACCACGCTGGACCACCCAGGCTAAGAGGTGCCCCAAGTGCTCAGCAGCAGGTCCGATCAGCGTCGCGCCGAGCAGCATCCCGGTGGCGCGGCCGGCGTAGATTCGCAGCAAACCATGGGCTTCTCCCATGACCTTGGCGCGGGATTGCATGGCGAAGTCGAGCTCGCCGATGACGGTGCTGGCCAGATCGAGCTGATCGAAGCCGCGGCCGACGATGGCGATCTGCGGCTCACTAAAGACGACCGCAAGCCCGGTTTTCCGGTCGCTTGGCAGCACATCAGGAAAGCGCGCGGCGTTGCCACCCGCGATGACACCTTCGTGGGCGGCCTCGTGCAGCAGCGTGCGTTTCGCCCACACGTCGCCGGCGAGAAAGAGCGGCAGCGCGCCGACCTGACCGGTGCGATCGTCGATGTCCGGCAACGGCGCGAGGCCCAACGCCTCCAGACCGAGGCCGTCCAGCGCTGGGCGACGACCAGCGGCCGACAGCACGTAGTCGTAGATCTCGTCGCGCGCGACGCAGCTGTCATCGACAAATCGCACGCGCACACCCGCCTCCAGCTTCTCCACGCTGGTGAGTTGATGGTGGAAGTGAACGTCCATCGACGCTGCGAAGGTCTGCCGCGCGACCGCGGCGACCTTGGGATCCTGCAGCGCGGCGATCCGATCTTGGAGCTCCAAGACGGTGGTCCGTACGCCGAGACGCGTCATCGCTTGGCCTAGCTCCAGACCGATCGCGCCGGCGCCGACGACGAGCAGCCGCTCCGGCAACGTCTCCAGCTCAAACACGGACTCGTTGCTGAGCAGCCTGTCGCCGAGATCGCGATAGGGCGGCGGCACAAAGGTGCGAGAGCCGGTCGCGATGATGACGGACTTGGCCTGCACGACGCTGCCATCATCGAGCTGAATCCGAGTCGGTGTGAGGAGCCGGGCCCGTGCCCGGATCAGCCCCCCGCTCGCCTCGATTTTTGCCGTGCTGTTGGCGATGGTCTTGCTCACAAATCCGTCGCGCAGGCGTCGCAGCCGCGCCATGACCGCCGGGCCATCAACCGTCACCGTCCCGACTTTTACGCCGAACTCCGCGGCCGTTCGTGCGGCGTGGGCGTGATTCGCAGCGGCGATGAGCAGCTTGCTCGGCATGCACCCGACCCGCGCGCACGTCGTGCCGAAGGGGCCGGGATCGATGAGCAGCACCGCGGCGCCCTCCGCCATCGCGGCGCGGCGTGCGTTCAAACCAGCCGAGCCGGCGCCGATGATCGCGACATCGGTGTGGCGTACGGCCGCGTCGGCTGTATCTGCTTGCGTAGGCGCTGTCTCGGTCCTGGTCCCCATGTGCGTCTCCATGCCAGTGCGTGTGGCAATTTTGGAGTCGGCGACCAGCAACAACACGGCGCTCGCCCCGCTCCGCAACAAAGAGGCAGCCGGGGTCGAGAGTGTTTCACGAAAAGCGCGGCGTGACCGTTACTCGCTGTAGGCGCGGGGCACCGTGGACAGGGCGCGGGCGGCCGGGAACGCCGCCGCGGCCTTGTCGACGATGGCTGCAAACGTCGTCAGCTGGGCGTTCAGGTCGGAGAGACTCTTCTGGATCGACACCGCCTTCAAAGCCACGATTTGGGCGGGTTTGCGCCGCTTTGCGGGCGGCCGCCCCAGGAAACCGTGCAGGGTCAAACGGCCGTAGCGGTCGGCTTTGACCATGGTGAAGAGCACAAAATCGCTGTCGGTCTGGCGCAGCAGACCCTGCACCTGTGTGTCGCAGGCCTTCTTGCTGAAGGCGCCGTGGGCGGCACACATCGCGACGTCGTCGAACGTCAGCGGTGCGACGTTCTTCGCGGTCTTCACCTTGATCATCACGGGTTTTGCCTTGACCGTGAAATTGGGACGCGCCACGAAGATGATCTTGCCCCAGGGCTTGATCCCCGGACCTCGCAGCTGCACGAAGTGCTGCCCGCGAATGAGGTTGTCGTTCTTGGCTGGCAGGGCCCCGCTCTTGATGCCGTCGATGTAGCACACCGCCGCTGGGCAGCCCTGGTTCGGACATCCACCAATCACCTCGACACCGGCCTTCTTGAGGCCCTGCATATGCTTGACCGTTGCGTCAAAGAGCTTAAGCAGCTTCGCAGGTTGGCCACGGCGGCTGATCACGAGCGTGGGCTGCAGGGCCAACCCCTTCATGAACCAGGCCTTAACGTTGTTGGCGCCGATGCGGTTCTTGAAGCCGATCAACCCGGCGCGGGTGTAGGCGTCGGCGAGCTTGGTGAAATCGACGAGCTCAGCGGCGGCGCCTTCGTACAGCTTGATGGCTTTCACAAACAGCGCGTACGCCTTGACCGAATCCTTGGTCTGCTGCTCCATCCCCTCGCTGCGCAGCTTGTCGGCTTGCTCGATTTGCTTCTCGAGCGGCGTCACCTGTCGCGCGCCGATGGCGTTTGCCTTGCCTTTCTGGCTGGGGCGATCGGTGTCTTTCGTGACCTTCAGGCGGCCGGAGAACGAGAGTGTGCGCTGGATGCCGCGGTCGATCCGTTTGAGGTAGATCGCGCTGACGTCACCCCGTTTTGTGGTCGGGATCACGAGCGTCCGCGCGGTCACAGCGTGCGCTTTTCGGGCGGGAATCAGGGCCGGTGAGAGCATGGGCAACGCCAGCACAACGGCCAGGAAGAGGGCGGGTTTGGCGTGATTCATCTTGGGGCATCTCCTCGAACGGTGGGACGCAAATCGTGCGGCATGCCCCACCCTGACGCAAGCCGCCGCGCCGTCTGACACCCAACGGGCTGGAACCTCGACCATTCAGCCCCGGAGAAACGCGAGCAGGGTCCGGTTGAATCGGGCCGGCTCCTCTTCCATCGGGCAGTGCCCGCTGCCCTCGAATCGCTCGACCCGGGCGTCGTGCAGGCCGTTGGCGACACGCCAGACCACCGCTTCGGGCATCACCCTGTCGGCGCCACCACGGAGAATCAGCGTGGGGTGCAAGATACCGCGCAGTCTGCGATCGAGGGCGGCGAGGTCGGCGTTGTAGTGCCTAGCGACCGCGAGCGCGGCCGTCGATGCGCCGGGCGTGCCGAGCGGCGCGAGAAAATGCGCCATATAGGCGTCGTCGATCGGCAGCTTGGCGTAAGCGGCGTAGCGCAAGCCGAGTTTCAGGCCGAATGGCACGCCGGGCAGCGCCAGGAGCGGCGCCCACGCGCGGCGCTGCAGCCGCGCCAGCCAGGCCATCGGGTAGTTGCCCACACCGGCCGGGTTGACCAGCGCGAGGCGGTCGACGCGATCGGGCGCGAGCGCGGCGATCTGAAGGGCCAGCGCGGCGCCGAGGCTGTTGCCGACGAGATGGGCGCGCTCAATGGCCATGCAGTCCATCCAGGTCAGCACCCGCCTGGCTTGGTCGATGAGGCGAAACGACGACCGCTCGGGCTTGTCCGACCAGCCGAAACCCGGCACACACAGCGCATGCACCGTGAAGTGTTCGGCCAGCGCGTCGAGGTTGTGACGCCACGCCCAGGAGGCCTGCACGAAACCGTGAAGGAGCAGTAAATCAGGGCCTTTTCCAAGGGTGACCGCGTGCATGGCGAGCGTGCCAGCGGCCGGGTCCGGGATGCGAATGTGATGGCCCGCGTCATGCCACGACAGCTGGCCGCCGATCGCGACACGTGCGTCCGACGCCGCGACGATCCCATCGCTCGGTGCTTTGAGCCGGTCTAGCAGCCGACCGGTGGGATCGAGTCGGCGACCGGTGGGAGCGAGCAGGCGCCCCACACGCTGGCGCAGCGGTCGTTGCTTCGGGGACGCCACAGCGTGCGCCGCTACTTGCCGTCTTTGGGCGGCAGCGTGAACCCAAACACGCCCGTCACGTCGGCATACCAGTCGGGCTTGTTGCAGGTCTTGGCGTTGTGCGTGGCGTCGCAGTCATCCGGGAACGATGGATCGACGAAGTGCGCCTGGATGCGACCAGTGAAGCTGCCGGCCATGGTGCCGCCCTCGACGTTGGCGTAGTCGCTGATGTCGAACTTGCCGGTGAGACCGGTGCAGGTGGAGCGAAACCAGAAGTTCTTGAAGAAGATGCGGACCATGGGTGGGCGGCAGGTGAACGGGTAGACGCCCGCCTTGTCGGTGTGCACCGGATTGACGCTCGAACCCACCACGAGTCCGAAGTTCAAGATGATCTCGACCTGACTCTGCACGCCTTCGACGTCGACCTGCAGCGTGTCCGTCATCGCGAAGCCCACCTCGCCGTGAGTGTAGTGGGTCGAGCCAAACGAGAACGCGGTGTTGACGCCAAACAGATCGCGGTTGAGGTGCAGCTTCTTGCCGTCGGCTGGTCCGCCGTGAAACTCAAGGTCGATGGTGTAGCCCTGCGCCCAGTTGTTGGCGAGGCCACCGTCCTTGTTCGCCGTGGTCGCGTCCAGGGCCACGTCGGCGACCGCGTCGACGGATACGGGCTTCACGTCGCCGCCACAGCCTGCGAGCACAGCGCCGGTCGTGAGGGCGACCAGCAGGCGCGTCCATCGTTGGCGTTGATTTGACGGGCGTTGACGATCCACGGCGGCCTCCGAAGGCGAATACACGGCGTATGAGGGGACGTCGTCCGCGCGCTGGCTGACGCGCTACTTCTTAAACAGCGCTTCAAGGCGTGCCCGCGCTGCGTCCTCTGGCGTGACGGCCGCTGGCGTGACGGCCGCTGCAGTGACTGCGCTCGCCGCCCCGCCGCCGCCACCGAACAGCGCGTCGAGTCGCGACTTTGCGGTGTCCACCTCGGCGGTCGCCGTGTCGTCACCGACCACACGAAACGAGAAGTGACCACAGAAGTTGCCCGCTTCACGATCGCGAATGAACTCACCCTGGTTCTCGATGCACTGGTTGTGCGCCGACGGGCTCCAGAAGCGGCAGTTTCGGCACGAGTGCAGATAGGCGCTGCAGTTTGGGCAGGTGTCGAGTCGCGCGACTTTGACGTCGAACACCAACTCTTCCTCGCACTTGTAACAAGCGAACCGCTCCTCTTCGACGCGCGTACGGAACATGGCCTACACCTCCCGGCGGCGACGCAGCAGCAGGCCGCCCAGCATCATCAGCACCAGCAACACGCCAAATGGACCGCTGGAGGTCGGTTGCGCGGTGCAGCCGCCGTCGTCCTTCTTCGGCGGCTTTGTGGTGGTGCCCGTGTCCGTGCCCACGTCCGCGGCGACGACGGCGTCGGCCAGGGCAGCCATGGCG
>CALENB010000460.1 GCA_937910235.1 uncultured Myxococcales bacterium
TGCTGTTCGGTCGCTGATTTTTTCGTGGTGGACGAAACGATGACCAAGGCCCAGCCCAACCACGGGATGTCCGTGACGACCGCCTTGGATTCCAAAACGCGGACGGGCCCCAGCGATCCGAAGATCGACGGAGCCTGACGCTGCGATGCGAACCGACACGACCGAACGACTACGGCGCCTTGACGGTGACGACGCAGGGCTTGCCCGCGACGAGGTTCCCCAGCTCCGGCCAGACGTTGACGCTGCCGATGCCAGTCGCAGAACCGAGACCAGCGTTGTCCACGGAGAGGGTCTCGTCTGACGAGACGTCCCACATCACCCATGCGCTGACGTCGTTGGTCGAGCCATCGGCGTTGGTCGCTGTGGCAAATAGCTGGACGTGGCTGCCGGCCGTGACGGTCGTGCTGGCCGGACTGCACGCCAAGGCGACCGGCACGGTGTCGACGATGGTGACCGCGAACGGACCACCTGTGCTGGCGCCAACGACGGCGGTGAGGTTCACGATGCCGAGCGCGAGGCCGTGCAGGACGTTGACGTGGTGGTACTCACCCGACGTTTGCAGCGTGGCGACGGTTGCGTTGCTGACCGCCCAGTCAAGGTTGCGTCCAGACCAGAACGGTCCTGCCACGGTGCCCTTCGATAGTTTGAACGTGGCGACATAGGGCTGACTTCCGCCCTTTGGCACCGTGTTTACGGGCGCGCCGCCGTTCACGCTGAGGATGGTGACATCGACGATGGTGCCGTCGACCATCGTCACCGTGAACGCCTTGGAGATGCCGCCGAGGGTCGCGACCACGACTTGGCTACCCGCGACGCTGCCGGTGACGAACAGCCCATCTTCGCCGATCGCCGTGTCGGCCAAGACCGGCGCTTGCAGCGCCCACGTGGTCGAGGGATTGACCGCGCCGAACGTGTTGTCCGAATACTTGACCGTCGCCACGAGCTGCAGCTGCATTCCGCCGATCGGATAGGTTGCGGAGGCTGCGGTGCCACCGACCAGGTTGTCCTCGGCGGTGACCGTCAGGGCGACCGGGGCCTTGCCGCTCACAACCACCGACGAAAACGCCGTGGTCATACCCAGGTAGCTCGACGTGATCAGGGCGGTGCCGTCCGTGTTGGTCGCCAGGACGCCGCCGCTGCCATCGTTGAGCGGCGCGGCGACGGTCGGGTTGTTGGAGGCGAGCTGCGCGACCGGAGTCAGGTCGTAGTACCCCGCACCCGCGCCACCCGTGAAGCCGCCACGCGTTGTGAACACGGCCAACATGCCGCGCCCGACGGCGACGGCGGTCTGCATCAGGTCGATCTCTGAGATCGTCGCGCCGCCCACCGTCACCTTCACCGAGTTGACCACGGCGACGCCTGCGCAGGCGCCATCTTGCGGCAACACCGCCACACGGAAGGCCGCGGACTTGCCCGCGGTCGCGCCCACGCCGATGCGCCCCTTGCCGTTCTGCGCGAAGCTGGGCGCTGGGTCGAGGACGTTGTCAGGGTCGATGGCCGAGTAAACCGGCAGGCAGGGCAGCGCGCTGCCGTCAGACGTCGTGCAGGTCGCCTCCAACTGGAACGGCACCCCGCGCGGCCACTCAACCGGCTCGGCGGGGGTCGTCAGCTTCACGGCGTTCACACACGCTGCGCTGACGGTGACGGTGACGGTGTTCGACACGACCGCGCCGACTTGGGCGAAGTACTTCGTCGCTCCAGCCTTCAAACCGGTGAGGATGTGGTTCGCGCCCACACTCGCGACCGTTGGATCGACGAAGTTCCAAGCCAACGGCGGCGCGGATAATCCGGCGAAGTCTGTGGCCCCATCGGTGTAGATGGCGGTGACGACGACTGGGACGGTACCGTTCTTGTGGGTCGTGGAGGCCGCCGAGATCGTGAGCGACTTCAGCGTGACTGAGACCACGTTCATCGCGATCGGGCTGCTGGTCGCGCCCAAGAACGTCGCGGAGATGAACGCCTGGCCAGGCTGCCGTGCGTAGGCGCGACCAGCCAGCGCGCCGCCGCTGCCGATCGAGGCGACTGCGGGTTTGGAGGACGAAAACACCGCCATCGCCGTCACGTTGTAGAACCGCTCCCCGAGCGTCGCGGTGCAGGCGGCGCCCGCAGCGTACATGGCGTTCGCGGCGTAGTCTCGGGTCGTATCGACCGGCAGATTGCCACCCGTTGACGGCAGCAGGGTCAGCGCTGGGACGCCGCAATTCTGGACCTCAATCACCAAGTCAGCCTTCACGCCGTTCGATGCTACGGCCGTCACGATCGTCGAACCGACCCCCTGCGCGATCAGGGCGCCCGTCTGTGAAACAGCCGCGATTTGGGGATTTTGGGTGCTGTACGTCGTGCCTGCGTCGCGTGTCAGGTCTTTGATCGTGCCGTCGGACATCGTGGCCAGCGCGACGAGCTGCAGCGTCTGCCCAAGCGGGACACGACGCGCGGTGGCCGGCGCGATGGGCCGTGGCGACAGCACGACGCTGACGGGGACGGCGTCGGAGACCTGCACGGCGCCGGCCACAGTCAGCGTGTGTTTGGTGGTGTCGCCGCCGGCGCAGACCGCCGCCGACGTCATCGTGAACCCGACCGCCGTCGTGCCTTTGGCGACGGCGAGATAGCGGTTCGCCGGCCCTGTGGTGGCGCCAAGGTTGTGCACCACGGTGTTGGAGATCGACCACCCACCCGAGCTGGAGACGTTGGCCTCCGCGCCGCCAGAATCCGTGGCTTTCGCCAAGAAGTCCCACGACTGACCTACGGCGAGCGCGCTTGTCGCTGGGTCGAGTCGCAGCGCGCTGAGGCAGGAGCCGGAGACTGAGACGAGGTTGTCGCGGCTGATTCCGTCTTTCGAGAACGTCATCTTGACCGGCGTGGTCGTGGTGGCATCGTAAGAGATCAGACGAACGCCGCTGCCGCTAATGGCGAGGGTGATGACGGTCGAGTTACCGCTGGCGCCGATCACCTGCTGCGAGACGTCGAATGAGGTGCCATCGGAGTAGAGCCCCGTCACCGTGACAGGGGTCTCCGAGTTGCGCGGCATGGTCGAGCCGCTCGGTGGGCTGAACTGCAGGTCAACCAACGACGCGCCCGAGATGAAGACGTCAAACCCAGCGCTTGTGGCGCCGCCGTAAGACGCGAACACCTTGGGGTGGACGCCCGCGGAGGTGCCCAGCGTGCGGCCGAGGTTGCCACCCAGGATCACGAGTTTAGACGGCGCCGAGCTGGAGAACGTGAGGCCGGACGGGTTGTCCGTCGTCGTGCCGTCAGACCACGTGACGCGGGCCGCGAAGCGCAGGTTGAGTCCGACCGGGATGCCCAGTTGGGGGGAGACCGAAGGCATGGTGCCGATAATCTCGACGCTCTTCACCAGCGCGCCGGTGATCAGCAATGACGCCGACGCCGTGCGGTTCTTGTAGGCCGCGGCGATCTGTGTGCTGCCCGCGAGGGTGCCTTGGTGCAGGAACCGCTCAGCCAAGCCGCCGTTGACGGGGCCGGCGCTCAGCCCAACGGTAGGCGCGTTGCTCCAGGTGCTGTGGCCGCTGACCACAAACGCGCCGTATTTCTGGTAGGTCGCCCTGGCGACGAAGTCATGAAACCCACCCTTCGCGATCTGGGCGGCGCCTGGCACGAGGGAGAGCGTGGTGGGCAACGCGTTTGCGTCGACTGCGACCTTCGTCGTGTCGCCGATAGCGGCACCACAGGCGCCGGACAGCAGGCTGAACTGCAGCGAGAGGCTGCCGCCGGGGGGAACGGACAGCATCCAGGTCTTTGGATTCACCGCCGCTGACGACCACGCACCCACCGACCCGGGCACCAAGGGCACCGGGACCGTTGGCGCGTCGCTGTAGTACGCCACGACGCTCAACTGCTTGAACACCAGCGATGGCAAGGTCGGGTTGACTTGCTCCACCTGTACTTTCTGCACACACGACTGAACGACCTTGAGCTGCGATGAGCCCGAGACCAATCCGAGCACCGCGTACAGCGTCGTCGTGCCCGACTTCAGCGCGCTCGCGACCCCCTTGGTGCCAGGCGCGTTGCTCACCGAGGCCACGCCAGAGATGCTCGACGACCACGTCACCAGCTGGGTCAACGTGCGCGAGATCGTGCCGCAGCCGGCGCTGGTGAAGACGCCGGTCGCCTGGGATTGCATCGTGAAGCCGCGAGAGAGGCTCGTGGTCGGCGGCGTGACGGAGATGGTCTGCAGTTGCAAGGCCGTGACCATCACGGTCGACGCTGTCGATGCGAGCGACGTCTTTCCGCCCTGAGAGGCCGTAATTGCAGCCGTTCCGGCGACGCCCACCGTGCTGTAGGCGACGCCAGCGTCGACCACGGGGATGGACGCGACGCTGAATATGCTGGACGCCCAGGTCGCCGTGCTGGTGACATCGCCCGTTGTGCCGTCATCAAAACTGGCGGTAGCGGTGCACCCGACGCGGTACCCAACCGACGCCGGTAGACACGACAACGGCCCGCCGCAGAAGACGCTGATCCCGATAATCTTATTGGCCTTCACGTTCAGCGGCGCGTACGCCACGACCGCACCAAGCTGAGCTTTGATGCGCAAGCCGCCGTTGACGTTGGCGGTTGAGCCGAGCGCCGTGACGAAGCCATTCTTGACGGTCGCGTAGCCAGCGGTCGCTGTGTCCTTGCTGTCGACGACGCTCCACGTCGCGCTTTGGTTGACGTCAAACGCGCTGCCGTCCGAGTAATGGCCTATGGCAGACTGCTGCAGCGCTTGGCCTTCGACGAGGTTGACAGAGGTTGGGAACAGCGTGATCGACGACAGGGTGATGCCGCTTTGGACTTTGACCGCCACGGTCGGGGAGATGATGTCGCCGATGCCCGCAGACAGGTTGGCCGTGCCCGTGGACACCGCTGTGACCAAGCCGTGCATGCCGGCGTTGTTCAGCACTGAGAAGATCGCGGGGTTGCTGCTCAACCAGACGGCCTGCGCGGTGACGTCTTGCGTCGTGTTGTCGCTGTAGTTGCCGATGGCCGTGAACTGCCGCGTCGCGCTGATCGGGATCGGCGTGAAGGCCGCGGGATAGAGGTCGATCGACGTCAACGTCGCGGCTGAGACGGTGAGCGTCGCGGTGGCGAACTTGCCCACGTATGTGGCCGTGACGGTGACCGCGCCGGAGGCGACGCCTGTGGCCAATCCGCCGTTATCCACCGTCGCCAGCTTGGCATCGGACGACTGCCACGCCACGGACGAGCTCAGGTTCAGCTTGCTGCCATCACTGAAGGTCGCGATCGCTTGGAAAGACTGCAGCGTGCCCTTGGCGATGGTCGCGGACGACGGCAACACCTGCAGCGAGACGACGACCGATGGGCCGACAAACACGAGCGCAGAGGCGGCTGTGACGCCCTGATACGACGCCGTCACGCTCGCGGAGCCCTCCGATTTCGGCGTCACGGTGCCCTTGGTGTCGACGGTGGCCACGGCGGCCTTGTCGATCGCCCAGGTGGCGAGCGTCGAGACGTCTTTCTTGCTGCCGTCGCTCAGCGTCGCCTGTGCGGTGTAGACGACCACCGGACCGCCAACGAAGGTGGTGGCTGCGCTCGGCGAGATGACGAGCGCGGTGGCCACTGCGTCGGTGACCTTGAGGGTGACCTTCGAGGTCAGCGGCCCCAGCGTGGCGGCGATCTCGGCCTCGCCAACGCTGACGCCGGTGGCGATGCCGTGGGTGTTGATTGTCGCGACGGCGACCTTGGCGCTGGACCAGCTAACGAGTGACGAGACCGGGACGATCGTGCCATCGCTCATGGTCGCCGTGGCCTCGAACTCCTGGGTCTGGCCACTGCTGACGGTCGCGGTCGCCGGTGAGACGGAGAGGGACACGTACGTCGCTGATGACACCGACAACGCCGCGATTCCGGTCTTTCCGCCGAACGTCGCGCTGATGGTCACCGCGGTGCCACCGATGAGCCCCTTGGCGAGCCCGGTGCTGCTGATGCTGGCGTCGCCCGTGGCGCTAGAGGCCCAGGTCGCCGTTGTTGTGACGTTCGCCGTGCTGCCATCGTCGTAGTTCGCGGTGGCGGTGAACTGCTGGGTGGCCTGGATCGCGACGCTCGTGAGCGCCGGGGTGACCTGGATGATCAGCAGCTTCTTCTCCAGCACCGTGACGGTTGCGGTCGCCACCAACCCGGAGAGCGCTGCGGAGATCGTCGCCTCGCCACCGCCTGCGCCGCCGACTTTGCCCGCGCCATCGACCGACGCGACCGCCACCTCGTTGGTGCTCCACGTCGCCTGGGCCGTCACGTCGGCGGTGGTGCCGTCGTCGTAGGTGCCCGTGAGGTTGAGCTGCAGGATGCCGCCGACAGCGACCGTGCCCGCGTTCGGCGTGAGGTTCAGGGCGACGAGCGTCTTGCTCGTGACCGTCACGGCCGCGGTCGCCTTCTCGCCGCCGAGCGTCACCTCCACCGTGGCGGTGCCGGACGCGACGGCCGTGGCCAAGCCCGCGTCTGTGACCGTAGCGACGGCGACGTCGCTGGACGACCACACTGCGGCGGTGGCGTTCTCAACGGTGCGGATGCCATCGGACCACACACGGATCACGTCAAACTGCTGGGTGGCTCCAGGGCGCAGCGTCGCCTTGTTCGGGGAGATCTCCAGCGCAGTGACGGTCGCCTCTGCCGGCGTCGGCGTCGCGTCGTCGCCGCATCCAGTGAGCCCCGCGACCCCGACCAAGACAAGCCAGACCGCGAGCCAAGTGTGTTCGCAGTGTCGCAGCTTCATTGGTCCCAAGCACATCACGTCCCTCCATTCAATGACGAGGCGCTCACCTCGCTCATGTCGTCGCGCCCGGGGCGACTCAGACCACATCCGGAAGCGACAGACCTCATGCCCGCCGCGCTCCGATGCACCTGTAGCGGGATCTCACAGCAACGTACGTGCCAGCCCCACACAGCCGGCCAAAAGCGCAATCGCTCCCGACGAATCGCAGATGAGCGTCTCGAATTGCGGGCGATCTTCTTCTCGGAAGTGCGGATCTATGCGCAGTCTGCTGAGACCTATGCCGCAGTTTCGGTGCGCCCGGTTGCGCGCCACGATTGAGGGATGCAAGCTCGTACGACATGCCTATCATGGTGCGGTGTCCGGCCAGTCAACTCACGCAGGTTCCGGCACTTGACCGTTTGCTGGAGCGCTATGAAACGTCCTGATCAGCCTGAGCTGTTTCACATGAAACCACAGCGCAAAGCTGCGGTTCGCGACCCAGCGCCAGCACGTGCGCGCAAAGCGCCGGGGCCGGCCAGGACCAGCGGTGGGATGAGCGACGTCACCGTGATGGTGGTCGATGACGAGCCGCTGATTCGGTTGGCGTTGCGAGAGCGACTGAGCGCCGACGGCTACAGGATGTTGGAGGCTGGAACGGCGGCCGAAGCCTTAGCGTTGGCCGAGACCGAGCGGCTCGATGCGGTGTTGCTCGACAATCAGCTGCCGGACGGCGAGGGCATCGAGCTCCTGGCCAAGATCCGAGAGTTCGCGCCGGGCGCGGCGGTGCTGATGCTGACCGGCTATTCCAGCGTTGAGCAGGCTGTGCGCGCGTTGAAGGCCGGCGCGTGGCACTACGCGAAGAAGCCCGTCGACCTAGAAGAGCTCTCGTCGCTCGTGCGCAAGGCCGTGGAGGCGAAGTCACTCCGCGCCGAAGTGGTGACCTTGCGCCAAGGCGCAGAGGGCCGCAGTGGCGCGGAGATGCTGATCGGTGAGTCGCCGTCGATGCAACGCCTCCGCACCCTGTTACGCAAGATCGCGCGGTCGCCTGGGTCGACCATACTGCTCCTCGGCGAGAGCGGGACGGGCAAAGATCTGGCGGCGCAGATGCTCCATAAATACAGCGCGCGGGCGCGCAACCCCTTCGTCAACATCACCTGCTCCGCGCTGCAGGACGCGTTGCTGGAGAGCGAGCTGTTCGGTCATGAGCGAGGCGCGTTTACGGACGCGAAGACCCAGAAGAAAGGCCTGCTGGAGCTGGCGGAGGGAGGCACGGTGTTCCTCGACGAGATCGGCGAGATGTCGCTCGGCGTGCAGGCGAAGCTGCTGCGGTTCTTGGAGTCCAAGACGTTCCGGCGGGTCGGTGGGCAGCATGACATCCAGGTCGATGTGCGCGTCGTCGGCGCCACCAATCGCGACCTGGAGCTCGAGGTCAAGGAGAAGCGTTTTCGGGAGGACCTGTTCTATCGCCTCCGCGTCCTGCCGGTGAGCTTGCCGCCGTTGCGGGAGCGCCACGGCGACATCGCCCGCCTGTCCCGCCACTTTGTGCAGCGATTTGCCGGAGAATTCGGCACGCCGACGACCGGCCTCAGCCGCGCGGCGCTCGAGATGCTTGAGGCACACGACTGGC
>CALENB010000461.1 GCA_937910235.1 uncultured Myxococcales bacterium
TTTGCGCGCTACCTGATGGCTCAAGACGTGGGCGTGCAACGCATCGGCATGACGTTCTTTGAGGCTGAGAACGAGGCGGAGGGGCTCGACAGCTACTACGCCAAGGCTCAAGGCACGATGTGGAGCATTCGTCGCCACTGCTTCCCCTATCTGACGCCCATCGAGCGGCTGCGGCTTGAGTTGGATGAGGCGTGGCCGGCCGGCGCGATGATCGAGTCCCTTCATGGCCGCAAGATGCTGTGTGGCGTGGCGCGCATGTTCGAAGATAGCCACAGCCTGCCCCCGCACCAAGACGTGCTCGCCCGCGACGTGCCGGAGTCCGGGCGTGCCGCGGCGATGAAGAGTCAAGTCGCCATCAACTGCTACATTCGTGCCCCGCGTGAAGGCGGCGACTTGGAGCTGTGGGACGTGTCACCCACAGAAGAAGAGTACGCGGAGCTGCGCGACGGTCGTTATGACTTCCTCGACCGCGCCAAGCTGCCGCCGTCAGCCGCGAAGATCCGTCCGGACACCGGCGAGTTGTTGCTGATGCGGAGCGATCGCGTGCACTCCGTACACCCGTCCATCGGGGGTCCGCGCGTGGCGATGAGCTGCTTCATCGGCTACTACGGCGAGGACGAGCCCCTGTCGTTCTGGTCCTAAGCTGCGGTTTGGCGCGACCTGACTTCGACGCTGGGCTGCGATGCGGCAATCGGATTCTCTGCGGCGAGGGCGACCTGCTGCAGCTGGGGCGCCAGGATTCGGCCCTCCACGGCGCAGACGACGGCGATGAGAAACCACACGTTCTTCTCAAGAATCGACGACGACGAGATGCTGAACACTGTGAGCGCAATGAACGCGCCGAACAGCCCGGCGCCATAGATCCGCAGCTCGCCCTTGGCAAAACGTACCAACCTGAACACGGAGAACCCGGTGCGGGCCATCGCGAACAACAACAGCAAGAGCGCTGGCACGCCGTAACTATCGGCCATTCGCAGGTAGGTAGAGTGGGTCGTCGTGGCGCGGCCACCAGCGCGGAAGCGTGCGGTCTCGGAACCGCGCAGACCGCCGCCGAGGATCGGCTTCTGCGCGATGAGCACGAGCGAACTCGTCGCGAGATCGCGGCGCATGGAGTCGTTTACCTTGACTGCTTGACCGGTATCGCGGTCGAACTCAACGGTGCCCTCCATGCGTGCGAGGTAGGAATCCGGGGCGAGCGAGTAGGCCAACGGCCCGAGAACGACGACGACCACGACCGCGGTGACGGCGTTACGCAGGCTTGAGATCTGGGTCGCGACGAGGGACAGCAGGCCCGCCGCTGTCGCTGCGGTGACGGAGCGCGAGGCGGTCCCAAAAACCACGTATACAAAGGCCGGCGCGGAGACCAGTGCGATCAACCGCTGCCAGCGCGCTGCGTTGCGGTCAAAAACCAGCGGCGCGGCCATGAAGAACCAACACAGCGCGATCAACCCGCTGGCGTTGGGCTGTGCGGCTAGGCCACCCGCGCGCGTGACGTAGCCGCTCATCAAGCCAGACCAGCCCACTTCGGCCCAGACCGACTGCGCCATCCACAGTTGCCCCAGCGCCAAGACCACGGCCATGGACCGCAGCGCATCGACCGAAACGAGCACCTGCCACGCAAAATACGCCGTGATCGCTACACCGCCGAGCACCAGGAGTGTGCCGGGATCACCGACGTCGCTGTTGAGTTCGGAGAGGCTGATGATGGCGGCCAGGGCGGCGAGCGTCGCGGACAGCCACAGCGTGGGGAGCAACGGCCTGTGGCCTTGCGCGACGCGCCACACCGCCAGCCCCAAAATCAGCAGGACTCCGGCCTTGTAGGGGGTGATGGGGAGCCCGGCCGGGATCAGGACGACGTTCCAAACGCCGACGACCACGGCACCGGCGAAGGCGAGGAGCGGGCGCTGAAATACGGTCCAAATCGCGATGGGCGCGACCAGCGCGCCGGCGAGCACAAGCGGCTGCTCTAGCTCGAGGGCGAGTAGGCCCCCGATGGCGATCAGAATCGTGAGGACAAGGACAGGCATCGTCTGGGGGCACTCCGAAGTCGATCACCGGCGCGTAGGGGTGGGCCACTGACGTGTGGCTTCGTTACCAATTTGACCGGTTGGGATCAAGTCGGTGACCTGCGGATTGCGCCGCTGTTTCTGCACGACGCAAACCTATGCTTAGGACCCGGCACGATAGGACTGAACCGACGTCGCCGGAGCACCCAGGAGCCGTCATGATGAAGTTTACGCCATCGCACCTCGAAACACTGCTCACAAGTTTGCTCGTGGCGGCGGCCTTGCTCGCGGCGACGCCTCACGCCATCGCGCAACCGATGAACGGCTACCGCAATCGGGTCGCTCAGTACCAAAAGACCGGTGGTCAGGTGCCGTTTGGCTGGTTTTTTGGCGTTGGCGGCTCTGCGATCGCCGTGCGCGGTCAAGTTGGAGGGACCGAGCGCTTGGAGGGCGGCCCCGGCAGCACCATCTTCGGGGGGTTCCACCTGCACCCGAACGCGGCGCTGGAGTTCTCGTGGACAGAGAGCTACCACAACCCCGCAGTGGTCGACACGTGGTTCGGTGAGGCGGTCGACTATCTGGTACTCGATGGCCTCTCCGTGAGCGCGCGCGTCTACTTGGGCCGCATGTTGTATGTCGCCACCCCCTATCTCGTCGCTGGCGTCGGCGGCTACTCGCTCTCCAGCACGAACTTCGGCCTCGACAGCACAGGCACCGGGTTTCACATCGGCCTTGGCTGTGACTTCTGGCCCACGTCATGGTGGGCGGTGGGCGTGCGACTGCTGCGACGCTCCATCTCGTTCGATCCGCCGGCGGGGGCCGCGGGTGACTTTGTGTTGACGACGATGGGCCTCACCCTCGCAGCGAGCCTGCATTTCTAGGGTTTTAGCGCGTGGTCCTGGTCGTCGATTCACGTCGACGGTTCGTGACCGACCTCGGCTTTGGATGCGGTAGTCTTCTCTGGTTCGCACCGCGCGGCTCCTGCGAGCTGTGTCTGTTGCGCGGACCGGAGGCACCGAACCCATGCGCACGAGCCAGTCCCCTACATCATCCCGAGCTGCCGCACGTCGCCGCTGCGCGGTCGCAATCGCCGCAGTCGCGCTCTTTGGATGCGGCAGTAACCTGCCCGCGGGCGGTGGGTACGGCGCCTTCGGCATGCTCGACGCCGCCGCGGCGCCGTGTGTTGACCCACTCGCTGACGGCGGCGGCGGCGGCGCGGACGGCAACACGGCGGCCGACTCCGGCGGCGCAAACGGCGATGGACCGACGGTTATCATCGCGGCCGACGCATCGCCGCATGACGTCCCTGCTGGCGACACGGCAGCGTCAGACACAGGGCCCACGTCGGACGACGCCGCAGCACTGGACGCCGCAGCCGACGACACGGGGCTCCTGCAGCCGGAGACCCTCGACGACGCCGGCGCGAACGACGCAGGCATTGTCGACGCGAGCAGTGTCGACGCGAGCAGTGTCGACGCCGCCACGGCCCCACCTACGTTCGGCGACGTCTACACCAACGTGCTGTCGAAGTACGGCTGCACGTCTTCGCTGTGTCACGGCGCAAAGTCCGGCGCGCTCGGCTACTTCACCGACTCAAAGCTCGCGTATGACCTCCTCGTCAACAAAGCGTCGAAGGTCGAATCGTGCCAGTTCCTGCCCCTGGTGCTGCCCGGCAAACCCGAGACGAGCGTGCTGTACACCAAGGTCAAGACCGGCATCGTGACGTGTGGCAACAAGATGCCGATCGGGAGTCAGGGCCTGCCTGAGGCCGCGGCGAAGCTAATTCACGACTGGATCCAGGCCGGCGCGCCCAAGTAGCGGATTGGGCCGCCAGCGAGCCGGATCTGTGCGGAGCTCAGAGCGTCTTCAGGTACGCCACCAGCGCGTCGAGCTGCTTGTCGGTCAGATGCGACGTCTTGCCCATGGTCTTCGCCGTCTTCTGCAGCACGATCTTCAGCGTCGCGGCGCTACCGTCGTGCAGGTACGGCGCCGTGTAGAACAGCCCGCGCAGAGACGGGGTGTTGTAGAGGACCTTGTTGGGGGTGTCGTTGCCCGCGAAGATCGCCTGCACCTGGACCTCGACGGCCGTCGCCGTGCCCACGTCGTGCTGCGCGGAGTCGGTCAGACCGGGCCCTGTGTGGCAATCGGTGCAGCCGACGACGGGATCGTAAAACAGCTTCTTACCCGCCAGCTGCAGCGTCGTGAGTCCGCCGGGCTTGAGGTTCGGGTTGCGCGGCGGCACTAAGCCATCGACAGCGAACGACTCGAGCGCGGCGAGCTCGGCCGGCATGAGCCCGGTGCCCCCCATCCGCGTGGTTGTGGCCTTGAAGCTGTCTTGCAGCACATACTTGCTGCCCATCCAGTTGTACGGCGCGGTGTCCTTGAGGCGCCCGGCCAGCGCGGGGGTCTGGCGCGGACCGTCTGCGACGAACCACACGCGCTTGTCTTCCATCCCATCGAGGTGACACGTCGCGCAGGCGAAGCGATTCGACGCCGACAGCCGCGCGTTCATCGCGTTGTGAAACACCCGCCGGCCAAGGGCCATCTTCTCCGGCAACGGATCTTTGGCGTAGGCGACCTGCTTGGTGTGCTTGAGGAAGAGCGGATCGATCTTCGGCATCGCGCTGCCCTGGGTCAGTGGATCATTGAACGCCAGCAGCGTCGCCAGATCGATCTCGCTGACGGTGAACCCGGTGGCGTTGTGGACCCACGCGGTCTTGCCATCCGGCGACACGACGATCGACTTTGGCCCCATGCCGACCTCGATGTCTGCGATCGGCCAGCGCATCGGATCTGAGCCGGCCGTGTTGATGACCAGCACGTTGTTGGTGCCCGAGGCTGCGATGAACGCCATCGTCATCGTCGGGTGATGCACGATGCCCATGGGCTGGTCGAACCGCGCGAGGAAGCTGCGCTGCGTCTTCACGTCGATCACGGCGGGCGTGACCGTCGTCGCGTTTACGATGGTGAGCGTCGGGCTGATGGCCGTGACTGACACCTCGTACGGGCGAACCGGCGCGGAGATGCACGGCGGCGGCGGGTTGGGGCCTGGCGGCGTCACCATCATGGTCTTGCAGGTCGAGCCGTAGCCACCGCTGGAGCACACCGTCACCTTCTTGGGCGTCGGCTTCTTCACCTTCGGTTTGACCCCCGCGGACGCCAGCACGTCCTCCGCGCTGCCGCCGTTCACCAGCACGTGAGGCAGCAGCATGATCCCGGTCTCGGGGTGTAGCGCCACGCTCAAGTTGCGGTTAGGCGCGCGCGTCGCGACGAGCACGATGCCGCGGCAGACCTTCACTGGGTTGGCGACCCGCAGGCTCGTGAACGTTGGCGTGACGATCGCCGGGATCAGCGCGTTGCCGGTCTGGATGATCTTCACGTCGATCGCGCTGATCTCCCCAGATCCATGGACCACAGCGGCTTTTCCGGCGACGCCGACCGCGATGCCCCGCGGCAGCGGCTTGACCGTGGCGCGTGCGATGATGGCCCCGGAGGTGGTGTCGAGGCCGATCACCGCCGCCTCACCAAACAGCGCCACCAGCAAGATCTTGCCGCCGGGCACCAGCGCCATGCCCATCGGCTCAACGCCGACCGGCCACTTCACTGCGCCCACCAAGCTGGTCGCGCCCGGCTTGAGCGTGAGGATGACGTCGTCGTCGCGGACGCTGACCCACACGGTGCCATCTGGCCCCACCAGCACACTCTCCGGTCGACCGCCAACCTTGAGGGTGTAGGCCACGTCGAGGGTCTTGCGGTCCATCAACACGAGCGTGCCGTTGTCGCGGTCGGCCACGTACAGCCACTTGCCGCCGAGCGCCATCGTGCTGCTGGTGTACGAGGCATGCTGCGGCGCTTTGGTGAGCCCACGCGGCGCGCGCGGCTTGTCCGTCGCGACCGTTTTGGGGACCTGATCGAAGTCATCGGCGACGGTGATCTTCTCTGTGCAGTCCTTCGGGCAGTTCTCCAAGCTCTCGCCGTCGTCGCAGAATCCGTCGCCACACACGATCGCCAAGTCGCTGCAGCCGCCGTTTTTGCACGCCTGCAGGTTGCCGTTGCACGCCTGCACTTGGCTCTTCGCGGTGCCTGTGGCGTTGCATTGCATGACGTTCAGCCCGTCGCAGAACACCTCGTGCGGGACACAGACCGCCGTCATGCAGGTCGTTTTTTCGGCCTCGCCGCCGCACACCAAGCCGTTGCTGCACGGCGTCTCGACCCAACCGCTGTAGTCGTCTTTGCAGGTCGCGACGGCCGCTCCCGCGCACTGTTTCGCCCCGGCCACGCAGCTCTTGAGCGTACATTGTCCAGCGAGGCAGGCGCGCGCCTCGCCTGTTTTGCCTGGTGTTGTGCAGTCGTCGACCACGTGCTGGCTCAGTCCATCGGCGCTGCACAGCACCGCCTTGCCGTCGTGGCAGCTGGCTGACCCGGCGGTGCAGACGTGGGGCTCACACGATGGCGTGCTGGCGGCTCCGGCGGCGGAGGACACCACACACGTCTCCGTGATCCCGCACACTTTCTTGAACCACTCAGCGTCGCCCGTGCAGACCACCACCGCGTTGCCGACACACGTCGTCTCGCCCACGACGCACGTCTTGTTGACGCAGGCGCCGCCGATGCACTGCTCGTTGCCAGCGCAGACATCTAGCGCGATCTCCTGGGTGCCGCGCGCGCTGCAACGGACGATGGTGGCGCCCTTGCAGGCTGTTTTTCCGGGCGTGCAGGTGACGACACCGCACGTGGCGTCTTCGCAACGTGCGCCAGCCGCGCAGGTGGTCAGGGTCCATTGTCCGGTGGCGTCGCACGTGGAGAGCGCGGTCAAGCTGTGGCACGTGCGCTCGGCGGGCGTGCACGTCGCGGCCGAGCTGCCGTCCTCGCTCGCGTCGGGGGCGGTGGCGCCAAACGGGATCTGCGGCTGCTGGGTGCCGCTCACGCCGCTCGGGCCGCATCCTGGCAGCGCCGTGATGAGACTGAGGCAGGCGACGAACGCCGCCGTAGACGGGAAGCAGGGGCGCGGTGAAGCGTGCATGGGGACCTCGTTGAGACCTGGAAATGTACGAAACTCACGGCGCAATCGGCCAATCATACACCAATGAGGTCCGCAATACACACGAAGTTTGGGGGGCGACGCGACGCGCGCGCGCAAGCAACGTGTCAATGCACGCCGTGGCCCACCGAGTGGCCGTAGGAGCCGTCTTTGGACCAGCCATGCAGCACCGCGCCCACCGGCTCGGTTGACGTGAGCGCGTGGAACCCGGCGCCGACCGCGAGGCGCCAGACCGCCCAGCCTGTGTGCGGGATGTCGGTGCCCGCGGCCTGGGTTTTTCCGTCGAGTTTGAGGGTCGCCCCGCTGGGTGAGGTGACGCTCACGAAGTTGCTCGTGTAAGTCGGCGGCACCCAGAACCGCGCCGCGCGACCGAGGGATGTGACCGGGGGCACGACGATGAACGCCGGATCGCCGAGGCTTTTGCCCGTGAGCCCGGATGACGCCATGAACTGCCCGACCAACACGGGCTTGTTCGACTCGATGACGAGGTCTTTGTGGGCCAGCACCTCAAACCACTGGCCAGCTTGCAGGTGGCGGAGGGGCGTGACGGCGGGTCTGATCAGCACGGTGGTGCCGTTGTGGCCGGCGACAATGCGCCACACGCTCGGCTCGCTTCCTCGGGCTTGGAGTTGGGCTGCGATGTGTGAGGTGCCCCATAAGTTGAGCGGCGGCAGCTGGGCCTCGAGGTGGTCGGCGCAGCAGGTCTGCGCGCAGTCGCCGGCGACGGCACAGGGTTGGTCGGTGCCGACGCAGACCTTGCCGCTGCCGGTCGCGTTCGCGACGCAGGTGTCGGTGTCCGGGGCATAGGCGGCCTCCGAACCGGCGAACACCGCCACCGGTTTGCTCGCCTCAATCAGTGTGCCCGACAGATCGTCGCCGACGCCGGCGGTCTCGACGTTGAGGACCTGCCCCTGCTGCACGCTGATCTCGTGTGCCACCCCGGCGGCCAAGGCCGGCACCGCGTCGCCAGCGAGCGTCGCTGCGGTTGTCGTCAGCGTGACTTTGGTGGTGCCCGGCCGCGTCGCGACGATGGCCACATACGCCCGAAGCCCGACGATGCTCTGCTTGCGAATCAAGACGCGGTGCGAGGTGCCGAGCGCGTTCGCTGGCAGCAACATCGACGCGTCGGCGGAGAAGGCGTTGGCCTGCAGCGGGTTGTACTGGAACGCAGCGATGGGGGACGTCGAGTCCACGCGGAACGCGAGGCCCTGAAGCGAGGTGCCGTCCAAGCTCGCCGGCGGCAGCTTCCACTCGGGCGGCGGCAGCACGATCGACTGTGCCGC
>CALENB010000462.1 GCA_937910235.1 uncultured Myxococcales bacterium
CAAAAAAAACCCAACACATCAAAAAAAACCCAACACATCAAAAAAAAACCAACACATCAAAAAAAAAGGCCCTGCGCCAAGCAGCACAAAGTCATCGTGCGATGACCGACCTAGCCGGGCTAGCAACAACCCACTACCCTCCCGGAGGGACAAGCCAACGCCACCAGGCGCGGAGAAAAAAAATGGTAATGACCGTAGACCAGTTCATCGGATGGGAAGGACTCTTAGGAGAAGAAGAAACCGCCGTCCGCGACATGACGCGACGCTTCGTCGCAGACCGCATCCTCCCCTTCATCGTCGAAGACTTCGCCGAAGGCCGCTTCCGCAAAGAGCTCGCGGTAGAGCTCGGCTCCCTCGGCCTCCTCGGCTCCAACCTGACGGGCTACGGCTGCCCGGGCATCGGCCACGTCTCATACGGCTTGGCGTGCCATGAGCTCGAATACGGCGACTCTGGGCTGCGCTCGTTCGTGTCCGTACAGACCAGCTTGGCCATGTTCGCCATCTGGAAGTGGGGCAGCGAAGACCAGAAGAACCACTGGCTCCCCGAGATGGCCGCCGGCCGCAAGATCGGCTGCTTCGGCCTGACCGAGCCCAACCACGGCAGCGACCCCTCCTCCATGCAGACCCGCGCCGTGCGGGACGGCGACGATTGGCTCCTCACCGGTAGCAAGATGTGGATCACGAGCGCGTCCATCGCCGACGTCGCCATCGTCTGGGCCAAGACCGGCGAGGATGGCGAGACCATGCGCGGGTTCATCGTGGAGCCTGGATCTCCGGGCTTTTCGGCGCATGACATCCCACACAAGCTCAGCATGCGCGCGTCGAGCACCGGCGGGTTGATGCTCGACAACGTCCGCGTCCCAGACAGCGCCCGTCTCCCCAAGGCCATGGGCATGCGCGGCCCGCTCTCGTGCCTCAACAACGCCCGGTTCGGTGTCTCGTGGGGCGTGCTCGGTGCGGCCCGCTTCTGCTTGGAGGCGGCGACGGAGTACAGCGTCGAGCGCCACCAGTGGGGCGGCCCGATCGCTCGCAAGCAGCTGGTGCAAGGGCAGCTGGCCGAGATGATCAGTGAGGTGGTGAAAGCCAGCCTGCTCGCCCTGCACTTCGGCCGGTTGAAGGAGCAAGACAAGCTCCACGCGCCCCAGGTCAGCCTGCTCAAGCGCAACAACTGTCGCATCGCGCTCATGTGCGCCCGGACCGCCCGTGGTCTCCTAGGCGGCAACGGCATCACCGGCGAATATCACGTCATGCGCCACGCGATGAACCTGGAGAGCACGTACACCTACGAAGGCACCGACGAGATCCACTCCCTCGTCCTCGGTCACGCCCTCACCGGCGAGCGGGCGTTCTAGGTCGACCGACGCGTCAGCCACGCCGCGGCATCTTGCGCAGGTACTTAATCGTGCCCATGGGCTCCGCGGCCACCGCCGCCATGACGCCGCCCATCATCGCGCCAATGACGCCGACGCTGGTGATCTCGCTACCGGCGAAATAGAGCTGCTTAATGGGGCTCGCCGGCCGCAACGCATCCACCGCGAACCGCTCCGGCGTGGGCTCGATCCCGTAGATCGAACCACGCACCGGCCGGCAAAACGTCTCGGTCGACAGCGGCGTCGACAGCTCGACGTAGTCGACCATCCCCCGCAGTTCAGGCATGTGCGTGAGCAGCTGCTCCAGCAAAACCGCCTGGATTTTGGCCTTAAAGTCGTCGTAGTCATCGCCGCGCTTGCGCCACTTGCGCTGCTGCCAACGCTCAAAAGTCTCCCACGGCACGAACGTCACCACCTCGCCGGTGTGGCGCTGCTCTGGGCCTGGGTCGTGGTTGGGGTCTTTGAGCGAGGGGAAGCTACAATAGAGGATCTCAGCGCTGGTTAGATTATCGGGATCGGAGACGTCCCACGCGTCGAACTCCATACTCCACGTATCGTAGAACCACTTATTCGCCGACGACGCCCCCGCGGTGGAGATGTCGCCCTTGAAGCCGATGTAGAGGCAGACGTGCGCCGAAGCCGGTCGCAGGTTGGCGACCTCCTGCGCCCAGGGCTGCGCCTGCACGTGGGCCGGGAGGAGGCGACGAATGGTGGACTGCACCCCAGCCGCGCTGATGATTTGCTTGGCGTTGAAGGTCTGGCCATCTTTTAGGCGCACCCCGACGGCTGTGTCGCCCTTCAGCACGATCTCCTGCACATCCGCCATAATCATCGTCCAGCCGCCGGCGTCTGCCACCGTCTGCAGCAGCGGCCTGCGCCGGCACCAGCTGCACCGGTGGACCCGCGCTGAGCTGTGATGACGGCGAGCCGTGCACCGCCGACAGCTGCGACCCCAAGGCTGGCTGCGTCGCGAAAGCGCAGAGCGGCACCTGCTCGGACGGCGACGCCTGCACCCTCGGCGACAGCTGTAGCGGCGGCGGCGTGTGCGCGGCGGGCAAGGCCAAGGTCTGCGATGACGGCAAGCCGTGCACTGTCGACACCTGCGACCCGAAGACCGGTAGCTGCGGCGTGAAGATCGGCGCGGCTGCTACGGCCAACGATGGCAACGCCTGTGAAGATGGCGACGCCTGCACCTCAGCGACGGTGTGCAAGGCCGGCTCCTGCCAGGGCGGCGGCCCGAAGGCCTGCGATGACGGCAAGAAGTGCACCACCGACAGCTGTGATCCCAAGGCTGGCTGCGTCTTCGCAGCGATCGAGGGCTGCAACGATTGCAGCGGCAAGCCGACCTGCACGGGACTGGATAGACCGCATGAAGCCGTTTTCACCCTGAGCCACCCTGGTGAGTTTACA
>CALENB010000463.1 GCA_937910235.1 uncultured Myxococcales bacterium
CTTGGTGTGGCCTCTAGAGCGAACTCCGAGAAACTGAGAATCACGCTGAGCAAATTGTTGAAGTCGTGGGCGATTCCTCCAGCGAGCACGCCGAGGGCCTCCATCTTCTGGGCCTGGGCCAGTTGCTCGCGGAGTTCTTCATTGTGTCGCTCCTGCAACAGGCGCTGGGTAATGTCTCGGGCGGTGATCGTGACTACCTTGCCATGTTCGAGGTCAAGGATTTGACCGTGCGCTTCTAAAATGATGCGACTACCATCTGCTCGTAAGCAGTCCATGCAGACCTCGGCCTCGCCGACGGCCAGCAATTCCTCCCAAGCCTGCCGGGCTCGTGGTTGTTCATCGACAGGGAAGAGCGCCTCAGGATCCATCTGAGCAAAGGTCTCGGCGGTCCGCTGAAAGACCTGGCACGCTGATTCATTCACATCGATGATCGTTCCATCGACACTGACCGCAAAAATCATGTCCTTTGACTGCGCGAACAGCGCACGGTAGCGTGCCTCCTCCTCAAGCGTCCGCCGTGTCACGTCCCGGACAATGGCCCACAACTCCGCGCCACCCCGGGTCGCGCACACGCGAACCTCGAAGAACGAGTCTTCGATTGCGTAGCGGGCTACCGAGATGTCGCCGGGCGCTGCCCGAGCCGTCTGGATGGCTGCGAGCCAGGACCGCGCGACCTCGGGCGGCAGCACATCCTCCAGCAGCTTCCCGATGAATTGCTCTGGCTCCAGCAGCGGCGTTGAGTCGAGAGGAAGGTGGCTGTCCACGAACCGATTTTCTCTATCGAGACGGAAGACCATGTCAGGTATCGCGCGAAGCATGGCCTGCGCGCGGGCTTCTGATTCGTCAAGTTCAGCGTCGCGCTGCTTCAGTGCCGCTTCGGTCTCTCGCAAAGTCGCGAGGTGCGCCGCGACTTCAGGGGGATATAGTTGGCGTAGGCGCGCGTTGTCGAGCGCAAGCCCCAACACCGAGCAGATACTCCCCAACATGTCCAGTTGAGACTTTGTGAACCCCAACAGGGAGGGTGTACCCTCCAATTGGAGCATACCGAGTGTCGCGCTGCCGGCAATGATCGGCGCGGCCAGCAGCGATCTCACGTTCTGAAACGTGATCGATTTCGCGTCGGCGAATCTGTCGTCATCGCAGGCGTCGGTCGTGACGACGCCGCGGCGCCTGACAAGGACATAGTCCTGAATCGTCTTGCTGATGACGGGCTGCCAATCTTTGTCGGCTGATTTTTCCCAGGTGTTGATCGTCACGAGGCGGTCATCCTCGCCATATAACGCGATGTGGCCACAATCGGCGCCTGTGGCTTCTGCAGCGACGCGCAGCACCTCACGGCACATAACAGCTTCATCTCGTTCGTTTTGCAGCGAGCGGTTCAACTGAAACAGCAAGGCAAACTTACGACTCTTCGACAGCAAGATGTCCGTCGTGTCCGACGCTTCGGGTGACACCATGTTGGTGGCCCCCTCAAAATCGCAAATTGCAGTGGGGGCATCACTGTCCAAGGAGTGGACGACGCAGAGATCAGGGGGCGTTCGGGGGGTCGCCGCCAACGGCGGCGGCACCAGCAGCGGCGGCACCTGGCTGCCTGGTCGCAGGGAAGTGCTGACACCGGCCAGCACCTCAAACAGCGCAGACCCAACCCGCACGACGTCGCCCGGCGCGATCGGCGAACGGTCAACGCGTTCTCCATTCAAATAGGTCCCGTTGCGGCTGCCGAGATCGACGATGCGGAATTTCCCGTCCGTAAAACGGATCTGAGCATGGTGCCCGCTCACCATCCTGTCTTTGATAACGATGCCTGAATCAGGGTAGCGGCCAACGATGCAGCCATCCGACAGGGGGAAGAGGGTCTCTTCGCTGGCGCTGATGCGCAAACGCGCGGTGAGTTCCTTGCCGAGCGGAACTGAAGACAGCATCGGGATGTTAGTCGCTGAATTGGGCCGGCGCGAGGGATGGTCGTCCATGGGGAAGGCGGCTTCCCGCACCACCTCGGGGCCATTGTCCCTTGACGTTTTCAATCTCATGTTGAACTCCATTGGCGGCCCTGTTCGTTTCGACAGATTCGTCTGGGACTCGCCAACCATTCATCAACCGCCGACCATTCATCAACCGCCGACGTCAGGAAGACGCCCCGAGCTTCGCCTGTCACACTGGCGCGACTGATGCAGTCATGTGAGCACTGGCCAGGCGGGAACTTCATGGTTTAGCTCGTCCCGAGCCCGACGCCATCTTCGTCGTCTATTGCCTCGCGTATGCTACGGAACGCCAGTTCGACCTTCACAAACGCATCGAGCGCCGGTTGCCAGAAGTGAGAAGGCATCGTGCGACCATCACCCTTGAGAATGATCTCAACCGTTTTTTGATGGCTAAAAGCGGCCTTGTACGGCCTCTTCGACCGCAACGCATCGTAGACGTCAGCAAGGGCCATGATTCGAGCTTCAACTGGGATCTCCTCGCCAACGAGTCCATGCGGGTAGCCGCTGCCGTCCCATTTCTCGTGATGGGCCTCCGCGATCCGCGCGGCGCTGCTGAGAAACGAGTCGGGTCCGAGGAGTCGCTCTGTTCGTCGGATGACCTTGGCCCCTGCGAGGGCGTGACCCTTCATGAGTCCGAACTCCAACGTGGTGAGCTTCCCGGGCTTGAGCAGGATGTAGTCAGGGATCGAGACCTTTCCGATGTCGTGCAGGGCAGCCGACTTAGACAACAGGTCGATGTCGACATGGGCGAGCGTCGCGGGATTTGTGACCCGCAGCACCTCTGCCAAAACACGCACGTACTGCTGCGTGCGAAGAATGTGGGCCCCAGTTTCTTGGTCCCGGCTTTCGGCCAGAATCGCCATACCAGCGATGGTGGCGGCGTAGCTTCGACGGACATCTTCGTCGCTCTGCTCTACGCGCTGCACGAGGTAATCCTGATGTTCCTTCAGGTTGAGGTGAGCTTGTGCGCGTGCTTTGACCGCGGATGCGCTCAGCGGCTTGCGGATGAAATCGACCGCGCCAACCTCAAAACCGCGCCGTTCGTCTTCAGCGCTGTTGCTGCCGGTGATGAAGATGACCGGAATGGCTGACAACAGCGCGGTAGATTTGAGCGCTGCGCAAACGTCGTATCCCGTCGTGTCGGGCAGGTTCACATCCAACAAAATCAACTGAGGCTGAAGCTGTGCCGCAGCCTTGAGAGCGCTGACGCCGTCGGTCGCCGTCGACACGTCACAAATCGTGCCTAGCGTGCGCTTGAGCATCAGCAAGATGCTCGTGTTGTCATCGACGATGAGAACTCGTGGTCGTGGTGGGTGCAGGTCGCTTGGACGTGGCACGAACCGGAGAATGTCGGCGGACGGCTCAAGCCGTGCTTGGGCGGTCGGGTATCAAGTGTTTGCTGGCTGATCGTGGTGTCGTTCATTGATGGGCTCTGGAGATTAGAGCGGTGATGTTGATGCTAGACATCAGCGCCAACCCGGACTCCTACTTTGCGCGGCGTTCACACGACGGCGCAATGCGCCAATGGCGCATGCAGGGCAGCCAGCGGCTTGCGCTTGCGTCCCATCTTAACTAAGTCAAGATGTAACTGCCTAATACCAAAGGATCATGGCTGCGGGTTTGTAGCTGGTTGCGCCAAGCCGGCGTTGCTTGAGACGGCCGAGTGTTTATAAAGCCGCGCTGACATCACCGCTGCAAGACAGAAGAGCCCGGCGACACGCGCGACCCCGCCAGCGGGTTCTGTTGCGTTGCGCGCCCAATGACCCAACCGGTTGCACCAACTATTTTACGCTACCCAAACTTTCAATACACCGTGGGATCGGCTAAGACACCCTCAATGGAAACTCTTGCCCTCATCTTGATCCTGTTCTCAGCGTTCATGCACGCTACGTGGAACGCACTGGTCAAGCAAAGTCGTGATAAGACAGTCTTCATCTGGTGGATGTTTGTTTGCGCCTTTGGCCTACTCAATCTCTACATGCTGTTGCCTGGATCCCCTTTTCCGGCGATGACCCCGCGTTTTTTGATTTTGGCAGGAGGTGCTGCGGCCTTTTTTGTGCTGTACCACTGGTTAACGGGCAAGGCCTACCGTGAGGGGGATCTTTCGGTCACCTATCCCCTGGCCCAGACCTCATTGCTCTATGTGCCGATCTGGGGGGTGCTGTTTCTGGGGGAGACGCTCTCGGTCGCCGGTACTATCGGGATCTTATTGATGGTGGCCGGCGTCTACACGATTCAACTTCGGCGCTTTCGGCTTGATGAGCTGCTTCGACCCTTGCGTAGTCTCGGCAACCGTTCGGTGCAGGCGGCGCTTATGGCCGGATTTTGCTACTCGTTCGGCGCCGTCATCGACAAACAGGGGGTCACCAGCTACGCCCCCTATCATTTCACGTATATTTTGATGCTCTTCATGCTTATCTACATGAGTCTCAACATGCTGCGCCCCCGCTACCGAGGCAGGGCGCTAGCCGAACTTCACCACAGTCGTAAGTTGATCCTCTATTCGGGGCCGGTGCTGCTCGCCTCGTTTTTAGCATTTCGATACGGGCTGCAACTGTCCCCGATCAGCTACGCGGTCCCGCTGCGACAAGTCAGCTTGTTGGTCGGAGTGTTGATCGGGGTCCTGTTTCTAGGTGAATCTTTTGGCCGCATGCGCCTAGCCTCGACGAGCTTGATTCTGCTCGGCGTTGTTTTCATCTGGTACGGCTAGTACTTCCCGCCCAAAGTTCCTTCCGGGTTCTATCGCGGGATCGACATTTCGATCCTTGGTGCGATCCTCGGCCTCGACCATCGTTTCGTCCATGACGGTAGACCAGGCAGTCTCGCGAACACCCGTCTTTGACGCAGGCGAAGGTGGGTGGCGTCATCGGAGGGCGAGAGGGCGCAGGGTG
>CALENB010000464.1 GCA_937910235.1 uncultured Myxococcales bacterium
GATCGGCCCCAACAGGATCGGCCCCAACAGGATCGGCCCCAACAGGATCGGCCACAACAGGATCGGTGACCGCGGGGCTGGGGACCGCCGGGTCGGGCTGCAGCGCCCCTGCGGCGCGGGCGAACACGGTGTCGAGCGTGAGCGCGGGTCGCGCAGAGCCGTCGAGATGGGGCGTTGGACTAGCCCAGTCCGGCGCGCTCGCGGCGGCGTCCGCAGCCTCTGTGGAGACCACTTGCGCGGCTGGCGCCGCCGCGTCGCCGAAGGCATCGAGCAGCGCGGCGATGGCGTCGCTGCCGGCGGCTGCGTCCGCTGGCGTGGCAGTGGTGTCAAAGACCGCTGCGACCGGTATCACGCCGGCGTCGTTGGTCATCGCGGCTGATTTCGCCGGTTGTGAGAACAGCTCTGGTCGCGCGGCCGGCGCGAAGTCCAAGTCCGCCAGCGGATCGAAGCGCGGGCTTGCCGATACGCCGGCAGCCGCGGACGGGCGCCGGCGCTCGCGAGCCGCGGGACGCGTCCGCAGCGCCCGTGTCTGGGCCTGGTCGAGCGCCTTGTCCGGAGCGCCGTCCAGTGCGCCGTCCAGCGCGTCGCCCGGAGCGTCGCCCGGAGCGTCATCCGTGTCGCGCCACCGGGCTCCTGCGCCGCGAGAAGCCGTGTCGGGGGCACCCAAGGTCGCAGCGCGGGCGGCCGACCTCACAGGGTCAGGTGTGCTCGTGGCTTCGGCCGCACCCCTCGCGGCGCTCATGGCCGTTACGTCATCCTGCCCCTGCTGGTCGACGTCACCCAGGGCCTTCGACCCCGCCTCGACGGCGTTGCCGTCTTCACCGCTCGCGTCGAGCGACACGAGGGCCGTGTCCGCCAGTGGAGGCGTCGCCGGCTCGATGACGGTCCACGCTTGGGCGTGTCCACCAGCCGATGGCGCGCCACGTTGGCCGGCTGCGCCGTTGTCTTGGACGTCCGCGGTCGAGGCGTCTGTCTTGGCGCCAAACGCCGGCGCGCCGAACGCTGCTTCGCCAAACGCCCCGTGCTCTCCGGTCCCCGTGGCCGCTCCCTGCGCCGGGCCATCACCATCGCCCGCGAAATCAGCCCCAAAGCCGTGCGTCATCGTCGGCATCTGCGGCGGCATGATCACAAGTCCGGCCGGCGCAGGCCCAGCGGCCGTGCGACGCGCGGGCACCCAATCAGCCGCCTCGAGACCCAACGCCATCAGCACTCCGCAGGCAAACCCCGCTGCCTGGCCGATCGCTTCATGCAGGTCGAGCTGGCCCCGATACAGTGAGGCCGCCATCACGACCAGCCAGAACCCGCCAATCGTCCACGCCGGCGCGAGCTGGGTGCGTTTTCCCTTTGGCGAGAGCATGAGATACCGAGCGTCGTTGTGGGCGAAGTACCACATGAACGCCCCCGTACATCCCGCCAGCGCGACCGACGCACCAGCGATGGGCGTCAGGCTCTCCGGCGCCGCGAGCGCCACCACGAAGGTTCCCCCGACGGCGGTGCCCAAGTAGACAGCGACGAGCGCCTTCGGGCCCCAAGCGCCCTCAAGCCACGGCCCGATCAACAACAGAAAGAACACCGCGTGCAACAGCGCGATCAAGAAGCTGCGTTGCACGAACACGTGGCCGACGGAGCCGAGCTGCACAACGCCGCGCGACGGAACAAACGCCACCCGCCGCCACCCCGTCAGGTTGAGCGCCGACATGACGCGCTCGCAACGCCGCGCCGCCTCGCGGGGATCTCCGGGCACGCTGTCGCCATCGACCATCCCTCCACCCGCGAGCAGATCGGCACAGGCCGGTGGACTGCGAAGGGTTGGGTGGCTCGCCATGTAGCTGACCAGCTCGGTCCATCCGCGTAAGGCCGTGAGGTCACGCTCTTCCGACGGCGCCACGAGCGCGCTCAGCAACATCAGCGCGCACAGCACGATCGTCGCCAGCGGCCGCGGGCTCCGCGCGCTGTCTTTCACTCCGAGAGGAATCCACATGAGTTGCGTCCCGAGGGTCCACGACATCAGGCCACAGACCGCGCGCTGCGCGGCGTTTTGGTCATTGGGGGTGCGCGTGGCCCTGATGCCGACGACCATAGCGCCATGGTCGACATGCGTCGAGGGTCGCTTCACACCGAAGGTCGGGGTCGCCAGCCTGAAGCTTCCTGGAAGGGGTGGCGCCTTGGTCACCTTGCAGTACGATGCTGACCATGAACGAACCAAGCGGGTCCATCGTTGTAGAGGTCGTGCGTCCGGGCCAAGCGCGCCGGCTCGCGGTTGTCGGTGGACAGCACGCAGGTAACGCCGAAGGCATCGCGCCGAACGCTGACCTCATCGCCGTCTCAAGCGGCGCTACCGGAGACCTGCTGCTGGTCGCAGCGCACGCCTCGGCGGAGGCCGGTGGTGCCCATGCCGTTCGGCGCGTGCTGGGCACAGGCGACTCGGCCAAGTCGTCGCTGTGGCGCATCGCGTTCAGCCACGGCCACGCCGCCTCGCATCCGGCGGCTGCGGAGGCCGAGGCCACACGCTGGCAAGCCCACCCTGGGCTGGACGACCCTCTGCTGACGGACTTGACCGACCTACCCTTCGTCACCATCGACAACGCCGGCTCGCGCGATCTCGATCAAGCGATTCATCTGACGCAGGGTCCCGGCGGGTATCGTCTCCGCTACGCGCTCGCCGACGCTTCCTACTACGTGCGGCCTGGCTCCGCGCTGTTCGCAGAGGCGCTCAGCCGCGGCGTGAGCTTCTACCTTCCCGGGATCACCATTCCGATGCTGCCGCGCTCGCTCAGCGAAGGTCTGATCAGCCTGAACGCCATGGAGGTTCGACGCAGCGTCGTGATGGACCTTCAGTTGGACGACGCCGGACGCTGCACGCAAGCGCGATTGGTCCGGGCCACCATCCGCAGCGTCGCCAAGCTCACCTACGCCGGCGTGCAAGCGTTCTACGCTTGCGGCGACAATCACCCCCTCGCTCACGCGCCTTACGCCCCGACTTTGCAACTGATCGAGACGGTCGGGCGGCTGCGCATCGCGATCGCACGGGCGGCGGATGTCGTCTCGTTTCAGCGCGCCGAGGTGGACGTACAGCTCGACGGCGCGTCCTTCACCGTAGTTGGCGACGCGCGGCTCCCTATCGAGCGGTACAACGAGCAGCTCTCCCTGCTCTGCAATACAGAAGGTGCACGGCTCATCGCGCGTGCCGACGGTGAGGCACAGGGCATCTTCAAGGTCCACCCCGCCCCCCCGTCCGAGAAGCTCGAGCGCTTCGTGCGGCTGCTGGATGCAGTCGTCCACGCCCGCGGGCTCGATCGGGATCGGTGGCATTGGCACCAGGGCCGCGAGCCACTCGCCGACTACTTGGATCGGCTGCCGCGCACCGGAGACGAAGCGCGCATCTCCCAGGCCATCGAACGCCAGGCGATGATGACGAACGTGAGCAGCACGTTCTCGGACGCTCCGGGGATGCATCACGGTATCGGGGTGTCCCCCTACGCTCGATTCACCTCGCCGATGCGCGAGGTCGTCGGCGTCTTCACGCACAAAGAGGCGCTTGAGCAGCTCAGCCTGACGCCGGCCACCGATCCCGACGCGGACGGCGAGCTGCGCGAGCAGGTGATCGCGGCGGCCATCCGGGCGCGGCAGCGGCAGACGAAGCTCACCAAGGCATGCAACCAGCTGGTGCTCGACACGCTGCTCGCTCGGGAGCTGCGCATGGGCTCCCAGCAGCGGTGGCGCACGGGCACGTTGCTCGGGATGTCGGCGACCAAGCTCTACGTGCGACTCGACACGCCGCCGATCGAGGTGAAGGTCTACCTCCGCGATCTACCGCGCGACGGCGCCCGCCCGCGTGTGTCGGCGCACGGGGGCAGCTTTCAGTTGGCCTCACGCGCGATTGCGCTCGGCGAGCGGGTTGAGCTGCGTGTCAGCGGCAAGTCGGAGCGCAGCGGCCGATGGACTTTCGCGTTGCGATTTCCTGACGGCGCCGCCTCAGACGCGCTAGCCTAGCCGCATCCCATGGCGATTCACGTCCAGCTCACAGACGCCGACCTTGTTTTCAACGCCAACTTGCGTTGCCGCTGCGGGATTCGCTAGGCTCCTACCCGAGGGGCACAGCTCGATTTCGTCGCGACTGCAGTTCGGCTTTTTTGCCGAAACCGCGTCGCGCCAGCTATTGGAGCCGCCCGTGTTGCGTCCTTCCTCCCCGCCACATTTCTGGCGCCGTTGTTGGCCCTTTTCGTTCGTCGTCGCCGCGAGCCTCGTGCTCTGTGGCTGCGTCGATCAAGACCCTGCCTTTCGCCGCACGCTCAGTGCGCCCGTCGCCTTCGAGGTCGACGGGGCCTTGGTCGCGTACGACAGCGCCGGCCGCCGGTTTGCCGTGCTGCGCGGCGGAGCGACCGGATCTGTGGCCGCTGCAGTCGCCACGTCGTTCATCGACTGGCCGCACGAAGCGCCGCGCCAGGGCCGCTCAGGCGACGGAAAACGACTGCTCGTCATGGATCCGGCCGACCGCATCCTCGGCGCCGTCGACCCGGCCACAGGCAAAGCCAGCGCGTGGAAGCTGCCTTCCGAGTTCACCACGCTCACGCCTGGTCCGGACGGCAAACACGCCTTCGCCAACACGTTCTCAGCGAGTAGCATCCTGGCCATGAACTTTCCGCC
>CALENB010000465.1 GCA_937910235.1 uncultured Myxococcales bacterium
AAGCCGTCCTCCCAGTACACATGAGCGTTCTTGCCGGTCGACAACCACACCACCGGTGCGCTGCGCTCCTCAAGATCGAGCAGGAACTGGTGGCCGTAGGGGAACGTACTTCGCAGCAAGTCTCGTCGCGCCACGTAGGCTTTGGAGATGCGGTTTCCGAACATGGCGTTGCTCCCTCTACTGTGCACCTAGCAGCCGTCGATGCAGCGTTCTACCACGAAGCGCGGCGCAAGCCTCCTACCCCGCCGCATCTTGCCGTCGTCGTCGCCAGCGAAGCAGAAGCCCGGCCAGCGCCATCAGCGCCAGCGCGCCACCACCGACCTGTGCCCAGGCCGAACTCCATGCAATTTTGCTCAGCAGGTCCGCGTGTTGCGCGCGACTCTTCGGCAGCTGGCCCATCATCTCAGCGGCGTGGTGCAGCGCGTTCACGGCGAGATTGCCGTCCGGGAGCTGCTTGTGGCAGCCGACACACACGTCACGGCGGTCGATGTGCGCGCGCTGTTCGGCGGTCAGCGGCCCGGAGCCTCGAAAGTGATGGCCGACCGTCTGCGTCTGTTTGCCCTCGGGCGTCAGGACCGCGGACCAATCGCGCTGCAATCCAGCCATGCGCTCCACCTGAACACGCGCTTTTCCGGGGATGATCTTCCCTTGCGCGGTCGTCAGATCGACCGTGGTCTCGCTGTCCCAGTGCGGGGTGAGGTTGCCGCCACCGATGCCGTAGCCCAGGGCTTTGTCGCTGGCGTGGCAGCTCTCACAGGTCCGGCTTTTGCCCACCGTGTGCGGCGCTACCGGGCTCATGTCGCTGCCGATCTGGCCCTCCTTGCCGCTGCCTTCGGTGCCAGGGGTGGTGCGAAACAGCTTGTTGCGGACGATCTCCTTGCCGTCACGCCCGATGATCGTCGCGGCGACCTGGCAGCCCGGAATCAACGGGCTAACGCGTCCCTCGCCGTTGTTGCCGAGCGGCGGATCTTCCCATCGCAGGAACGAGCGTGTCTCCGACGTGTGCCCCGGGATCATCGTCCGCTCGGGCGGCAGCCCCTGCTCACCCTTTTTCGCCCGAAACTCAGGCCGTTCGTGCTCGTGCCCGGCCGCGACCCAGTCAAAACTCTTCTTGTTCTCCGAGTAGTCGATCTTGACGTGGCAGCCATAACACTGCGGCGCCCAGGAGCTGTGGCAGGTGTAACACTCCATCGTGTCGATATGTTTGCCGATGTGCACCATCGCCGTGCGCGCCTCAACGCTCAGCTTGCCCTCGGTCTCTAGTTTCTTGAGCGGCTCCAGCCACAGGTCTTTGCCGCCCGCGGTGTGCAGCAGCAGGCGATCGCCGACCCGCACCATCTCCGGCATCGGGTTGCCGCGGGCGGTCAGGATCCAGCCGTCTTGCTGCGGCCAGACTTTGCCTTGCTCAAGGTGCTTGGGGAGCGAGGTGCCAACGCCGCGCGGCGGCCCCATCGCGGGCGCTTTGCCTGCCTCTTCGTCGCCGTAGCCAAGCGGCAGCTCCCACGGGAAGCGCTTGGGCGTGCCGTGGCAATCCGTGCACTCGATCTCGACGCCGGCGAGGTTCGTGCCGCCCAGAAAGCCGTCGCCGTGAGCGTCGCCGGACGTGTGGCAGTCCTGGCAGAGCATGCCTCTCTGGTAGTGCACGTCCTTGCTCATCACGATGTATTTCTTGGTGTGCAGCGCGATCTGGCCGCCGCCGCCTTCGGTGAACGGTGAGCCATAGGCGCTCTCCATCAGGCCCTGGTAGCTGACGCCGATGCGTTTGCCGCGATTGTGGCACGTGGTGCAGGTCTCCACGGGGATGCCGGTCCAGCTCGTCTTGCCGGACTTCAACTTCGCGCCGCGTGTGCCTTGGATGCTGTGCACGAGCAGGTGGCCACCGCTCTTCTTGTCGAGGATCTTCGGGATGTGCCGATCGTTGCCCTCGTACAACCCTTCGTTGCTGTAGGGGATGTGGCATGCGCCGCAACCCATCCCGCGGAAGTCACCGCGCTTGGGCCGGCCTTTCACGCCGAGGTGACAGCGCTGGCACTCGATCCGCAGGTACGTAAACATCGCCTGACGCGGGTCGATCTTCAGCGCATCCAGCTCGGCGTCGGTCTTCGGCGCTTCGGGCACCGTCTCATGCTTGTCCACAAAGACGTTGGGGTGCGCGCGTTTCTTGACGGCCATGTAGGCCCGATACACGTCGGTGCCGAGTCGCGCGTGCGGATCGGTTGGATTGCTGGCGTTATAGTTGCCCCACAGGTGCTCGTACCCCTCGAGCGACCCGAAGCTCCAGGCGGTGCCTTGGATCTTTCCGGATTCCGTCATCATCAGGCTGTTCCACTGCGCCTTCACCAGCTCCGCGTGGCACTGGCCGCAGCTGCGCGCGTTGACCCACGGCGACCCGGGATCGCTGAAGAACTCGTCGGGACCGCCGGCCTTGGCCAGCGACGCGACCGCGCCAATATGCGCCTGTTTTGCCGTCGAACTGGCCGGGTTTCCGCCGTGGCAGGTGATGCAGCCATCCGGATCGCCGTGTTTGGCCCCGACCTCCTTCAGCTCCTTCATCATCTGGCTATCAGGCTGTCGAATCGGCTCGATCAGGTCGTGGCACTGCGACTGGGTGCAGCCCTTGCCCGACCAAGTGACCCGGCTCACCGCGTGCGGCATCGGCACCTCAGCGTCGCTTGGGCTGCCGTCCGCGTGAACATCGTGCACGTGGCCGGGCGCCTCAGCACAGCCGGCGACGATCGAGCTGGCGAGCAGCGCGGCGAGGAGCGTAAGAACGAGGTGGGAGGGACGGCGCTGGTTCATGCGCCGGACTCTAGCCTACAAGGGTCAGGATTCAGACCGCGTGCGCGTCAAGTTTGCGCGCTGTCGGTGTCTTTGACCGGCGCGCGGCTTGCGGGCGCTCAGCTAGCCGGCAGGGTGACGCCGTCGATGGCGGCCTGCAGCAGCCCCGCCACCTCGTCGGCGAGCGGCGCGATGTCGTCGCGCTCGACCACCTTGAACATCGCGTTTGGCTCGATGGCGGCGACAAAGACGTCGCCGTCGAAGCGCGCGACGACGACATTGCACGGCAGCAGCAGGCCGATGGCCGGCTCGGCGTTCACGGCCTCCCAGGCGTGCCGCGGGCTGCACGCGCCGAGGATGAGGTACTTGTCCATCGTTTTACCGAGTTTGGTCGCCATCGCAGCTTGCATGTCGATCTCGGTGAGGACGCCGAATCCTCGGGTCGCGAGCGACGCGCGTGTGGCGGCGACGGCGGCGTCGAAGTCGACCGAGCCGAGGTTGCGGTGGATGCCATAGGCGGGGGCGAAGGTTGTCGGCGTGCTCATGGTGGGCTCCGGGTGCAGGGTGTGTGTGGGTTGGGTCGCGCAATAGCGTGGCGCGCGCGGGTTGGCAGGGCTGGTTTCGGCGCGCGGATCGTGGCGGTGGGGCGCAGGACCGCGTCAACAAGAGGGCTTCAGGTGTGCAACTGTTACGTTCGCCCGGCTCGTCCCTCCACGAACCCGGTGACACTAACAGGGGAGAGTGGGCTAGTATGCTAGTCATGAACGAGCCGCGCGCACCCATTGCCCTCACCGGCGCCACAGGTTTTCTCGGTGGCCACATCGCCGCGGCGATCTTGGATGCAGGCCTGCCGTTGCGGGCCGTGGTGCGTGATCCAGCCCGCGCGCGTCACCTAGAAGCGCGCGGGGCGGAGGTCGTAATGGCCGATCTGAACGATGGGCCGGCCCTGGCGCGGGCGTTGGCGGGCGCCGCCGCGCTGGTCTCGAACGCCTCGCTGGGCTCGTGGGCAGGCGAGTACGATGTGTACCAGCGCGTGAACGTTGACGGAATTGAGAACCTGTTTGACGCCGCGCGTCGCGTCGGCCTGGAGCGGGTCGTCATGATCTCGACGGTCGCGGTGTATCGCACACAGCTCCGCCGCGTCATGACGGAGGCCTCGCCCGGCTACGACGCAGACACGCGGCGCCTGAACTGGTCGGACGTGACTACCGATTGGCGCTACGCCCGCTCGAAGACCCGCGCAGAGGCCGTCGCTGCGCGCCACGCGCGAGCGCTGACGATCCTGCGCCCCGGCCCGATCTACGGCAGCGGCGATCCAAAGTTGACCGCCCGCTACCTGCGCAGCGCCGCGCGCCGCGTCGTGCTCGCGCCGACGGTGGGTGTGCCGCAGGTGCACGCCGCGGACGTCGCGCTGGCCACCGTCGCGGCGTTGCAGCGTCCAGACAGCATCGGCCGCGCGTACAACCTGGCTGGACCGCCGACCTCCCCGCTGCAAGTCCTGCGCATCTTGCGGCGCCTTCACGCCGAGGGACTGGGCCAGACGACGCGCGCCCGAGGGTGGGTCGTGCCCATCCCCCTGCCGATCTCGGTGCGTTTCGACTGCAGCGCCGCCCGGCGTGACCTCGATTTTGTGCCTCGCAGCCTCGAAGACGGGCTGCGCGAGGTGCTGCGAGCGGCGACCATGCCTCCAGGAGAATCGTCATGACACCGCGCTTGGAACCCGATTTTGCGGCCTCTCATCCCTTCTTGTCGCATCCGTATCCCACTCCTTTCGCCCACCGCGGCGGCACCGAGGCTGGGCCCGAGAACACGCTCCGGGCCTTTCAGGCGGCGTACGCGCTCGGGTTTCGCTGGATGGAGACGGACGTGCACTGCACCAGCGACGGCGTCCTCGTGGCGGTGCACGACGCCACGCTCGGCCGGGTCGCAGGGGCAGACGTGCGCATCGCCGACGTCTCGTGGCGCGAGCTCCAGGCCATCGACTTGGGAGGCGGCTGCCGCGTGCCGACATTTGCGTCCCTAGTCGACAACCTGCCGGGTGCGCGCTGGAACATCGAGCCGAAGGAGGCCGCCAGCGTGCCGCCGCTCGTGCGATTCATCCGCAACCGCAAACTGCTGGACCGCGTCTGCGTCGGCAGCTTCTCAGCGTCTCGGCTGGGCAACGTGCGGCGAGCCCTGGGGGCTGGCCTTTGCACAAGCATGAGCCCGATCGAGGTCGTGCGACTGCGGGTGCGCAGCTTGGGTGTGCCGGTGCCGACTGCGTTTCACCCGTGTGTGCGGTGTGTGCAGCTGCCGGTGCGCCAGAACGGGGTTGTCGTCACGGACGCCAAGCTGATCAGGCGGGCCCACGCCTATGGGCTTCACGTGCATGTGTGGACCATCGACGAGCCGGCTGAGATGCATCGGCTGCTCGATCTCGGCGTCGACGGCATCATGACCGACCGTCCGTCTGTGCTCAAAAGCGTGTTAGTAGACCGTGGACAGTGGTTCGAGCCGACCGCTCAGCCGCGCGCGCAGGCTCATTTTGCGGTCTCGTAGACCGGGTTGGTGATCGCCCAGACCGGCCGAGGCACCAGCGGCGTCGCCGTGACCGCGCTGGGCCGGTGCAGCGCCGTCCACCAACCGGCTTTGGTCGCCGCGGGGGCCTTGAAGCTCACCGTCACCTGCCGCAGCCCGGACTTTGTGGGCGCGGTCGCGACGACCTCTGTGTGGACCAAGGCGCCGTTATGATAGACCTCAATCGTGCCAAGCGGCATCCACTCCGGCGCCATCAGGGTCGCGCGGGCGTCTACGTCACCCGTCGCGCCGGTGAGCGTGTCGCCGATGCTGGCCTTCATCGCGCCAGCGTGGAGCTCCAGCACCAGCAGCGGCCCTGTGCTCGCCACCGCCCGTCCTGCTTTGATGGCCGCATCAGCCTCGCCAGCGGTGAACGCGCCTTGGACATCCCGGCCCTTCACGCCGCCCTTGTCCTTGCCGACCCAGACCCAGGTCCGAGCGGTGCCGACGCCAGCGCTGAGACTGTGGGAGTCTGAGTTGCCCACCCCGGTCGGCGTGATGCCTTCGTCGAGGAGGGAGAACCAGTCCACCAACACCTGATCGGTGTCATCGAGGCGTTTGCTGTTGATGAGCTCCATGGCGTCGAAGGCGAGGAGCTTCTTGTCCGTCGCGCTCGCTTTTTTGGCGTCAAATCCGATGCCGCTGAAGTAGGACTGCGAACCGCGCGGGTGGTTGACCTGCACCACCCGCTTGGGGTCGCCGCCGCGCAGGACCTTCGCGAGCTGGAGCGCATCCGCGTTGTACCAGGTCACCGCGCCGCCGCCGCTCTTGTCCGGCTGGTGGGGCAGCGGCCACACGTTGTGGTGGCCGAACTTCGCGGTGCTCACCTCGACGCCGCTGGCGACCGTGATGCGGCCGGTGAGCCCCGCCGCTTTCAACCAGGGGTGATAGTCGGTGACATAGTCGTGATCGGTGGCCACGACGTAGTCCATCCCGACCGAGATGGCGTCCAGGATGCGCTCGCGGTTGGGCACTTCGCTGTCGATGCTGTGCTCGGCGTGGACATGCATGTCGCAGGCGATCCAGCCCGTTGTGTCCATGACGTGGCTCAGCTTGGCCTCGATCGTCTTGGTTTTTCCGGCCGCCAGGGTCACCGTCTCGCCGTGTACCGACCACTCCGGGCCGTGATGCAGCCAGACCTGCCACGTCCCCGCAGGCAGCAAGAACGTCGCGTCGCCGTCCCCGTCGACGAAGGTGCGGCTGCCGAACGGCGCCGCGTCGCCGCTGGGGTCCAGCCGCGCCTGAAAGGCCGTGTTCTCGCCCTTGTCGGTCCGCACCTTCACCGTCAAGCGGGCCGCTGCGGGCGCGGTCAGGGCGACGGTGGCCGCTACGCCTTCCTTCACTTCGACCGCGACCGACGCGCCCGCCTGGCCGAGTCCGCCCGCTTGCCCCTCGCCGTTGCCCACCCAGATCGCCCGGGCGCCGCGCGTCGCGATGGGCGCAGGGCACGCAAACGCGCCGTCTGCAGCCGGAGCGCATCGCGTCAGCGGTCGCCCTTTGTCGTCGAGCAGCTCAACCTCGACACCAAGCCACATGTCCGCGACCTTGCCAGCGAGCGTGCCGTACTTCTCGCCCGCCAGGAGCCCCGCGGTCGCCATCGCCGCGGCCAAGCCAGCGTCGCCGTCGCCGCCCACCACCAAACGGCGCACAAACGTGCGGCCTGCTACGGGCACGCCCCCTTCCGTGGGTTGCAGAAACGCCAGGATTCCGCTCGCGTCGATGATGGACACGCCGGCAGAGAAGCCGAGCGCGCAAGGCATCAGCGCAGGATCTGCCCGCATCGCCGTTAGGCCGAGGGTCGTGGCCTTGCTGGCCGGCGAGAAGGCGCTGTCCGGGTCGCCGCTGCCGGGTCGAAACAGACCGAGCTGGCCGCCCCAGAAGGTGACGTCGCCGACGAGCGACGTGTCTACCTGTCCGTCGGTGGGCGTGGCCACGGTGCGGATCTCAAGGCTGGTCTGGCCGGGCTTGAGTACGTACTCGTGAAAGACCGTCAAGTTAGGCTTATCCATGGGTAAAAACGCATGCACGGTCTGAAAGGGCACCAACCCGCCAGCGACTCGAATCCGCGCCTCGCCGGTGCTGCCGTCGCTCACGACCGTGATGTCGGTTGGGTCAACGAGGTGAAACGCGACGGTTGGGATCCACTCGCGCAGGCTGTCTCCGCCCCGTTGTTTGCCGTCTTTGCCGATGCGGACGGCGTCGATGATGTCACCAGCGACAAGCCCGAGGGTCGCCTCGCCCTCCTTGCCGGCGCGCAGCACGAAGCGGACGAGGTTGTTCTCCAACACGAAGTCGCCAACACGCGCGGCGGCCATAGGACCCGTGGGGAGGTCGGCGGCGCAGCCCAACAGACGCGCGCGAACGGTGTTGGGTCCGGCGACGGGCGGCGGGCAGGTTGCGCCGACGCCGGTGTCATTGGAGCCAGAATCCGGCGGGCCCGCGTCTGCTGTCGCGTCACCGGTGGCTGAATCAGCCGTCACGACATCGCCAGATGTGCTCGCCGCCGCCGTGTCGGCGCCGCCTGACGTGCCTTGCTTGTCGTCGCTGCACCCAGCGGCGGCGGTCGCCATAGCCAGGACGAGGACAAAGGGATGAGCTACGAGCCCACGAAAGCAGCCTTCGAGCGAGGGGAGTGTCATTGGATCCTCCGGCGCCGACAGGGGCGCAGCGGCGCGAGTCTGGCATAGCCTGCGCCACCGAGCGATTGGATCTTGCGTTGGCGTCACCCACGCCGCACCGATCGCCTGGGTTTGTCTCGATCTGCCCGATTCGTTACGCTCGCCAGCGTTCCGCCCCTGAGCTCCCGGAGCGCTACACCGCAGGAGCGTCGCTGAGACTCCGGCGCCGCGAACCGCCCACCCTGCACCCGAGCGAGCCGCGACCATGATCCCCGCAAACCCCCGCCAGCATGGGATCTCAGCCTCGCGGAACTGGTATGGCGCGGCGCTTTTTCTCGGCGTTTTGGGGTGTTTTCTGCTCCAAGGCCTGTGGGTCGCCACCGATCCGAGTCGGATGAACCACGACGTCGCGTGGAACCAAACCGTCGGGGCCATCCTGCTCGACGGCGGCACCTTTGGCGCTGACATCACAGACGTGAATCCACCGTGGATCTTTCAGGCCCACGCGCTGGTCGAGTGGCTCGCCAGGGCCACGGGCGTCGCCCCACTCATCCTCTGGCTCTGGTTCACAGCCCTGCTTCAGGCAGCGGCGGTGTCGCAGACGCGCGCCCATCTGCAGACCTTGCTCGGCGACGGCCCCTGGCCCTGGATCATCGGCGCCGCTGCGTTGACGTGGCTGCTCGCGAGCGCCGGTCGTGACTTAGGCCAGCGTGATGTGCTGGTCGTCGGTCTCGCGCTGCCCTACCTCTCCGCCGCGGCTGTGCGTGCGACGGACGCGCTGCCTCGGCGTGGGGCCGTCGCGGGTCTGCTGATGGCGGTGGCGGTGCTGTTCAAGGCGCACTATCTGCTGCTCCCCGTGATGGTGGCCATCTGGCTGCGTCGCCGCGGCGTCCAGGGCTGGCGACGTCCGGAGTCGTGGGGTCTGTTGTGCGGTTTGGGCGTCGGCGGGCTGCTGCTGGGGTCGTTCGGGACGGTCTGGCTCTCCGAGCTGCTCGCCGGCGGGGCGAGGTACGCCGCTGGAGCCGAGCACGTGCCGGTGCCGCTGAGCAGCGTGGGCTGGGTGCTGGGCGCTGCCGTCGTCGCGCGGCTCAGCTGGCGGGCCAGTGACGCCGCTGCCGTCGGTGGGCCGTTGGTCGAGCTGCTCGCGTGGAGCGCAGGTCTCGCGCTGGCCGTCGCCGCGATCCAGGGGCGCGGCTTCAGCTACCACCTCTTTCCCGCCCAGGCCTTCGCGGGCCTCACGCTGCTCGTGGCCGTCACCGGTCGCGCGCAGCTGATCCCGAAGGTGGGCGGGCGCGAGGCCCGTATTCTCGGCCTCGTGGCGCTGTTGCCGTGGTGTCTCATCGCGGCGTCTGAGCGCACGTCGGATCCGTCACGCGTCGACACCATCCGACTGAGTCACGTGTTCGCCAAGGAGGTGGGCCGCGGCGGAACCGTGGCTGCGCTGTCACCGTCCGTCGAACCGCTCTTTCCGGCAGTCAACTTTGCGGGCGCGCGCTGGGTCGGGCGTGAGAGCTGTCTGTGGCAGTTTGGTGTGACGCACGACGCGGCGCGGTTGGCCGAGCGGCCGTACCGTTATCTGACGCTGGCCGACATGACCGCGTTCGAGCGCGCATGGGTCGTGCGCACCGTTGATCGCCTCGTCGCGCGCACGCCGCAGCTGCTAGTGGTCGACATCTCGCCGCAGCGCCAGTTCTTGGGTGACACGCCGGTCGACCTGATACGCTACTTCTCCGCGGATCTGCGTTTGCCGACGCTCCTGCAGCGTTACCAGCGCAGGCCATCACCGTTGGTCCTGAAGATCGGCGCGGACGACGTGCGCTTCGCGATCTGGCGCCGCCGCCCGGCCACGTGATTCGACCGGCCTCACGTCGCGTCGGCGCTACTTCGTGATGCCCTTCGACTTCATCGTGTAGACGCCGCCACCGTCTTTTCCGTTGAGAAATAGGGCTCGTTTGCTGTCGTCGCCGCGCAACCAGATGTCGAACGCAGCCAACGCGTGCTCCGCGATGACCGCGTGGGTGTCGGCCATGGTTGGCTTCGCGCCCGGGCCACAGAGTTGATTGATGGTCGCTTTGATGTTGGCTGGCGCCACGGCGCCCAGCTCGCACATGTTGGCGAACGAGAAGTGGTTTCCGCCTTGGATGGTCAGCAGCGCGGTCGGCGAGGTCAGGTCGGCGAACAAGGGCTCGGCCTCCTTCACAGCTGGGGTCAGGGTGTCGCCGGTCGACGCCATCATGATCACCGGCACCTTCAACTTCTTGGCGCTGGCGTGCGACAGGGCTCGCGCGTCATACAGTGCATGGGCGAGCGGCACGGCCACCGCGACGCGTTTGTCGCCGAGCTGCCACGGCGCGTCGCCGATGTTCTTGCGCGTGTCGCACACCGGCTTGCCGACGACGGTCGCGCAGTCGATGGTCGCGCCCGACGGCAAGTCGATCGCGATGCCAGCGAGCGCCAACGTCGTGTAGCCGCCAAAGGAGTGGCCCGTGACGCCGATTTTGTCGGTGTGCACCAACCCCTTGAGCCACGCCGGGTCCTTGTCTGTCGGCGCCATGACACGGTCGATGGCAGCGGTCACGTCGAGCGGCCGCCAGAGCGACATCACCGCGGCGAGGTTGTTGTCGATGTCGAGGGTGGTGTTGCCGACGTGGTCTGGCGACACCACGACGTAGCCGTGGCGCGCGAGATATTCGGTCAAATAGACGCTCTGCTCGCGCACTCCGCCGTTGCCGTGGCTGAACGCGATGAGGTGAAACGGCCCTTTGGCGGCCTCTGCGTTCCGAATCGCGCCGTAGGGCGAGCCGATGATGCCGAGCATGTACTTGGCGGCCTCGCCCGTAGCGCCGGCTTCGATGGGGTACCAGACCTCTGTGGGCAGGGACCGGCCGTTCGCCCCGATCGTCATGAGCGTCGTGACGCCGATCGCCCAGATCTTCGGCTCCGTGGCGCCGGTCGAGTCGCTAGTCGCGGCGTCACCAGGCGTGCCCGTGTCGCCGAGCGCGTCAGCCCCCGCGCCGTCGAGGGACGCGCCGTCGAGGCTCGCGCCGTCGCTCCCGCCGACGTTGGTCGCCGAAGCGGTCGAGTCGGTGTCGGCGCCGCAGCCTGCGCCGGAGAGGGCGACGAGGACCACCAAGAGCGTCGTGAGGAGGAGGGAGGGTCGGGCGTGTAGATTTTTCATGGTCGGCACCCTACGCGCGAACGCAACGCCTGTCATCACGGCGTTTGAGCGGTGCGCCGCGGTGTTTGCGGTGCGCGTGCGCTGCTTTCGCGAAATGCCTGGCACTTCACGGGTGCTTCGCGAACTGCCTGGCACCTATGGGTGGGCACGCGCGCGCCTCGTCGTCTTCTTCTGCCGCACCTTCTCCGGCGGCGGCGGGCGCAGGGCCGCGGGCGTCTGCCCGGCGCGGATCTTCGCTGCTTCAGCCGGCGACGCCGCACAACGGAAGCCGAAGTGAGAGATCGGCTGATTTGCCGGCGGATGCGCGCGTCGGTAGTAGCTCGTCGCGTACGTCGCCGGCCAGTACCACGAGCCACCCTTCACCAGCTTCATGCGGTGGCCTTTGCACTTCGCCGCGCCGTCACAAGGCCCGAGCGGGTTCGGCTTGCTGCAGGCCGCGCCGCAGGCCGTCCACGACTGGCTATACCAATCCGCGACCCACTCCCAAGCGTTTCCCGCCATGTCGTAGAGCCCGTACCGGCCCACCGGGCGTGTGCCGACCACATACGTCCGCCCGACCTCGGTGTGGGTGCCGCGCTTCGCCGTGCCGCAGGAGCGCTTGCCGGCCTTGTTCATGATCACCGCTCGCTCGCACGTCGCCGCCTGATCGCCCCACGGGTGCGTGGCGCCGTCAGGGCCGCGCGCCGCCTTCTCCCACTCCGCCTCGGTCGGCAGGTGCTTGCCGCGCCAGCGGCAGTAGTCCACGGCGTCGAACCAGCTCATCCCCACCATCGGCTGCTTGCTGCGTGAGAAGTCGCCGTACAGCGGCTTGGCGTGCTTGCAGCCCTTGGCACGCCAGCAGTCGCGGTAGTCGCCGGACGTGACCTCGAACGTGTCCATGAAGAAGGTGCCTTGCCACACGCGGGCGGCGGGTCGGGCGTCTTTTTTCCACGCTTTGTCGTGTCCACGCGTGAACCACCCACCTGGGATGCACTGCATCGACACCGACTTGCCGCCGCACGGCGCCACGGTCAGCCCGGCCGGGGGCGGCTCCCGATCTGGCGGCTCCGCGGCGACGGCCAGCGCCGGCAGGGTCAGCGTGAGCGCGGCGGTCAGCGCGCGTTGGAGCGTGAGGTGGGGGCGAGGGAGCGGCTGGGGGCGATGCATGGGCACTCCAAGATCAGCGAGACGTCTCAAGCGGCTTCGCGCGGCTACGTGCCCAGGCCTGACTGAGCGCCAAGCCCGCAAATACGGCGATTCCGGCGAGCAGCCAGCGCCACTCGCTCAGGGCGACCATCACGAGCGCGGTGGCGGCGAAGACGAGGTAGACGGCCGGCACAAAGGGGTGGCCGGGCAGGGCGGCGATGCCAGGATCGCGGCGGCGGAAGATGAACACGGTCGAGACCGTCAGCGCCGAGAGCAGGATCATCACCGAGCCTGACAACGTCACAAGCGATCCGAAGGACCCGGTCAGCACCAGCGCCACCACCCACACCGCCTGGCCCAGCAGCGCAACGACAGGGGTGCCGAGCCGCGGATGCACCTTGCCAGCCGGTCGCCACAAGTGCCCATCGCCGGCCAGCGCGAGCGCGACCCTGGACCCGGCCATGATCGAGCTGTTGAGCCCTGACAGAATCGCGAGCGCCACCAGCACGGCGAAACCGTCGCCACCCGTCGGCCCGAGCACCTCGCGCGCCAGCGCCACGCCCGCGTTTGGCGTCTCGCGCAGCACGTTCAGCGGCAGCGTGAGCAAAAACGCGACGTTCAGCAGCAGGTAGAGCGCCGCCACGAGCGCCACGCTGAGCATGACCGCCCGCGGGATGGTGCGCTGCGGATTCTTCACGTCGCTGCCGACGTACGTGAGCACGTTCCAGCCCGTGTACGTAAAGAACACCGCCGCGATCGCCGCGCCCACCGCGCTCGTCGCCCCATTTTCCGGCGTGGACACCGTCGCGAGCACCGGTCCGATCTCGGTGGTGGCGCGGGCAACGGTCAGCATCCCCAGGCAAGAGAAGCCAAACAGCAACCCGCCGGCCACCCACAGCTGCACACGTCCGACCATGCGCACAGAGCCCAAGTTCAAGGCGGTAGCGGCGACGACGGCCAGCGTCCCGACGAGATCCACCCCCGTGAGGTGCACGCCGCCAAGCACCAAAATGTCGCCTTTGAGCCCCGCCAGCACCGTGGTCGACGCGAGGGTCTCGCCGAGCCCGACGGCCATGGCGGCGATGGACGCGGCGAACGACAGCAGGAAGCTCATCCAACCCCACGCCACCGCGATGGGCCGGCCGTAGGCGCGGTCGAGAAAGACGTAGTCGCCTCCCGCGTGTGGAAAACGCATCCCCAGCTCGGCGGCGACCAGCGCGCCGGCCCCGGCCACAAACGCGCCCAGGACCCAATGCCCCAAGTACTCGTAGCCCGATCCCGAAGCGCGCGCGACCTCGGCTGGCGTGAGAAACACGCCCATTCCGATGATGTTGCCGACGATCAGCGCCGCAGAGCTGCGCACGCCGAGAGTCCGTCGCAGAGAGGTTTCAACGGGCGTCGGCATGCGTTCGTTCGATGAGTTCGGGCGGGGATGACGGAAGCGCAGCACCAAAGCAGCAGCACGAATCCGCCCGCGGCGTGAAGCTTACAGGCTCTTTGTCCCGGAGCAACTTAGCCTGCATCTGGCGACTTCCGAGAGCCAACGGGTGGTGATAGCTTCCGCGCCGAACCCGGAGTTGTCATGTCCTGTCAGTCTCGTCGCCCTCACACGCACCCTCGCGGTCGCCATCGCCTCGTACTCACCCACGCCGCCGCCGTGCTCAGCGCGCTCGCGATGTGGTTCGGAGTGACGCCATCGACGGCTCACGCCATCGCGCCGCTGAGCGCCGAGCAGCAGAAGATCTTTTACGCCTCGCCCGAAGATCCGCCGGCCAAGGAGCTGCTCGGTGTCGCGGAGGAGTTCGTCGGCAAGCACTACCTCGCTGGCGACGAGTGGAACATGGAGCTGTTTCTCCCGCACGTCTCGAAGCTGGGCGGCGCGTACGTGGGCGTCGGAAGTGACCAGTCCTACCTTTTTATGGGCTGGCAGCGCCCTGAGATCGTGTTCCAGATGGACTACGACCCGTGGGTGGTCGACCTGCACGCCGCCTACCACGTCATCTTCAAGGCGGCTGAGTCCCCCGACGCGTTCATGGCGTGGTGGTCGAAGGCCAAAAGCGCTGAGCTCAAGACGCTGCTGACCACCAAGCTGCCCGAGAAGAAGCGCGATGAGATCATTCGGGTCGTGCGGATGAACAAACCCAACGTCCGCGCCCGGCTGGTGCGGCTGCGCGCCACGATGAAGAAGCGAAAGATCCCGTGTTTCCTCACCGATCAGGCCCAATACAGCTTTGTGCGCGACATGATCCTCGCCGGCCGTGTGCGCACGCTCAGCGCCAATCTGCTCGACGATGAAGGGGTAGTCGGCATCGGCGCGGCGCTCAAGAAGCTGAACATTCCGGTGCGGTTGCTCTACCTGTCGAACGCCGAGACCTACTGGAAGTACAGCAAGCAGTTCCGCACCAACATGTGGTCGCTGCCGTTTGATGAGAAGTCGGTGGTGTTGCGCACGACGGGGTCATGGTCGCTCAACAAGGACTATCGGTACTACGTGCAGGGCGTGTCGCTGTATCACGCGTGGTTGAAGCGGCCGTGGGTCTACAAGGTCCACATGATGATTCAGCGTCGCAAGCTCAAGGACGACAAAGACGTTGAGATCACGGTCCTGAAGCGCGATGTGACCGAGGTGGAGGCCCTGCGCGAGAAGCGTCGCAAGCGGGCGGGTCGGAAAAAATCGAAGAAGTAGGACTAGGATGGCGCAGCGCGGCGGCCGTGACGGTCGATCGCTAGCGCGGCAGGCGCCGCCGCACAGTGCGCCGGGTCCGTTTCAGCACGCGACCGCCCACACGTGTGGCGACTTTCGCCGGCAGGCCTCGCCACATCAGCACGTCTCGGCCACGGTGCAGGATCCCATCCATCGCAGGTCTCGCTCCGGCTACCGTCCGTAGCCACTGCTTCGCGGCGGCGGCGAACTCCAGCGCATCATCGGTTGTGTCCCACGTCGTCAGCCACACCACCGCGTCGCCGTGTGGCGTCTTGTAGAGCGCGTACCGGTCACCGCCCCAGCCAGCAGCCGCGCGATCGGCCTGCGTCTCCGCCATCGCAGCGCGCAGCAACCGCCGAATGTACAGCTCGCCGAGGTCGTCGGTGTACAGCCGCCGCGCGCCGCGCCCCAGGAGCGCCCGCACATCCGGCAGCTTCAGCACGATCGGATAGTCCGGCGCTTGGCCCGGCGTCCCGCCCCACAGCTTCTCTGGGTGCAGCACCTGCTCCATGCTGAGCGGCGGCGTGGCATACAGCGCGTCGACTCCTGCCATGCCGGCCTGCGCGCTGCGGCCATTCTTGCCCGTCATCCTGCGTCCGGCCGCGGCCATGCACAGCCCGAGCCCGGCGGAATAGGGCACCACGAGCCGCTCCTGCAAGAAGGGCGACGCCTCAGCCAGCCCGGCGCCGCCCGGTAGCAGCCCCACCTTGGCCAAGCTCAGCGCGCCGTTCAGTACGCGCTGCATGGCCGGTCCCGCGGCCAATATCGCCTGCAGGTCCGCCGCGCCTTGCCTGTCCTCCATCGCCCAGAGCAGCCCGCCGAGCGTCGCGTCGCCTTCAAGCAGGCTGGCGAGCGCGGTCTCCAGGTCGGTCTGGCCGCGGCGGTCCCTCGTCAGCCGCCGCAGGTCCCAGCGCTGATCCTGGAGGGCGTGCACGATCTCGTGAGCCATCACGAAGCGCAGCTGGTCCTCTGGGCTGCCGGTCAGCGCATGCAGTGGATTCGGCAGCTGCACACCAACCGGCACGAGCTTGCGCATCACCCGCAGCTCCTTCGATGCGGGATCGTAGAGGCCGGCCACTTGGGCCGCGAGCAGCTTCACGTACGTGTCGCGCAGCGAGGAGCCGGGCGGCACCAGCCCAAACTGCATGAGCGCGCGACCCAGGTTGGCGAGGTAGCGAGCGCCGCCGGCCTGGTCGATTTGGCGCAGCACAAAGGCGCGCAGGGCTGTGGCGTCGTAGACGCCGACCTTCAGCGGTCGGCGCAGCGGCAACCCGCGAATACGCGCGACTGAGCGGGAGATATCGGCGGCCAGCTTGCGGGCGACTCGGGTGGCGGCGTCGGGCTCGGTCGGGCTGGCCGCCCGTGCCGCCGGAGGGCTGACAATCCAGGCTGTGGTGAGCAGGAAGACGCAGAGTTTGCCGGCACAGCGCTTGGGCAAAACAGTCACCTAGCGACGCTGCCCGCGGATCCACGCGATCAGCCCCGCAGTCGAGCTGTCATGCATCACGCTCACGACCTCATCGCCTTGAATCTCCGGCAGAATAGCGTTTGCGAGCTGCTTGCCAAGCTCCACGCCCCACTGGTCGAAGCTGTTCACGCCCCAGATGCTGCCTTGCACAAAGATCTTATGCTCATACACAGCGATCAGTCGTCCAAGCTCGAACGGGGTCAGCTTCGGAAAGAGCAGCGTGTTGCTCGGTCGGTTGCCTGGAAACACCTTGTGGGGCAGCAGCGCCGCCACGTCCGTCGCGCTCAGCCCGCTCGCCAGCAGCTCCGCCTGCGCTTCTGCGCTGGTTTTGCCGCGCATGAGCGCTTCGGTCTGCGCCAGGCAGTTGGCCAGCAGGATGGCGTGGTGGTCCGCGCCGACGTCCGGTTCGCCGTAGTGGCTCTCGACCGGCGCGAGAAAATCGGTCGGTACGAGGTGGGTACCTTGATGCAGCAGCTGAAAGAACGCGTGCTGGCCGTTGGTGCCGGGCTCGCCCCAGACCACCGGCCCCGTGCTGTAGTCCGTGATGGGCTCGCCGTCGTGGTCGACACGCTTGCCGTTGCTCTCCATGACGCCCTGCTGAAAATAGGCGGGAAAGCGGTGGAGC
>CALENB010000466.1 GCA_937910235.1 uncultured Myxococcales bacterium
CGCCCTCCCACTGCAGCATAGACATCACGACGAACGATGCGACTTCGTGTTGCCTCATGGCCCCAGGCTTCCATCGGCCGAGGCACGTCACCGTTGAGCCCCGTGGCAAGCGCGAGTAACCTCCTGGGCGGAGGTGCACGTGGGCTTTTCGAAACATCACAAACGCGGGCGTTCTGGCGCAAACGGGAGTGGCCAATCCGCTTCGTCCGGTGGCGATTCCGGTGGACTGTTTGGTCGCTTACGACAGGCGCTTCGCGGGCGATCGTACGACGCGGGACGCGAGCTCGTTTCGCCAGCGGGCGGGGTCGGTGCGCAAGCGGATCACGCCGCGCTGCACACAGCGTCAGCGGATCAGATCGACGCGGGCCTGCAGCATGTGCCGAGCGGAGTTGGCGCCAACGTGCACGCAGAGAACGCCAAGCTCCATCATACGGACGTGCACGACGCGCAGGTTCAGCTCGGGGGTGACGGGCTCGACGCCCACGCGGGGCAAGTCTCTTGGCTAAACACTGGCGCCAGCGCGCTCAACGCATCGGTCGATAGCCAGAACACTGGCCATGCAGCGGCGCTGAACGGGTCCAACATCGCGGTGCACGATACACAGGTTCAGGACGCCAACCTCCACCTCGGGCGTCGCGGACTCAACGCGAGCGCCGCCCATGTTGGCTTCAAGAACGTGGCGGCCGATCACCTCGACGCCGGTGTTCGTAGCGACACGGGACGCGGCGCCGGGGCGAGCGCCGACGGCTTGCGCATCCACGACACCTCCGTTGACGGAGCGTCGCTCAACGCGGATGCGACCGGCGCGCGCGCACATGCCGATGGCGTGTCTTTCGAGAACTTGGCCGCCGATCAAGTCAATCTCAGCGCCCGCGGACGGCATGCAGAGGTGGCCGCACAGGCGCAAGGCCTCAGCGTTCACCATACGCAAGTGCAGAACGCCGACGTCGCTGCGAATCGATCGGGGCTGGACGTGCGCTCGGACGAAGTGAGCTTCGCCAACATGCAGGCTGATCGTGTTCAGGGCGAGGCAAAGACCGCGGGCGGCAGCAGCGCGCAGGCCTCGGCGAGCGACCTAAACGTGCACAAATTGGGCGTAAAAGACGCGAACGTCCACATGGGCAGCGGCGGCATTCAGGCCCAGGCGAACGAGGTGAACTGGCTCAACACTGGCATGTCGGACGCCAAGGCGTCGTGGGCCGGCGGTGATGGCGCGCACGGCAACGCCAGCCTCGACGCGTTGGCGGTGCATCAGCTCGCGGTTCAGGACGGGCGCTTCTCGCTGGACCGTGACGGCGTGGCGGCGAGCGGCGCCGTGGACTACACCCACGCCCAGGTCGATGGCCTGGAGGCCTCCCACCAAACGGCTGGCGGCACTCAGCTCAAGGCGGGCGTCGACCACGCGACCATCGGCGCGGCGAGCGCGGATCGCCTGGCGCTCGAGACCAACCTGCTCAAGGGTAAAGCCAGCATCGACGGAGGCAAGGTCGTCGAACACGATCTGCGAGGTGCCAGCATCAGCGTCGGCCGAGGCGGCGAGACGGCGCTCGGCGCGCGAGGCGACCTACGCGCACAGCATGGTGTCGACCATGCCGAGGCCAGTTGGGATTTGCTGCAAGGCCGAGCTGGCGCCTCGGTGCAGGGCTATACCCACGACCGTAGCCTCAGCAACGCCTCCTTAAACATACTCGGCGAACAGATCGAGATCCCGGAGCTTGCGCTTCACATCGAAGCTGACGCCAGCGCGGAAGTTGACATCTCGGACGGCGAGCTAGATCTCGGGCTGGACCTGTCCGGCAGTGAGATTCGGATCGGGGACTTCTCCATGACCCTACCTGAGCAGGCTCAGCTCGGCGTCGACATCGACCTGTCGCAGGGCGAGGTCAACCTCAACATCGGCGGTCATGAGATCGATGTTGACCGCGCCGTCGGCCGCTTCTGGGGTGAGCTGAAAGGCCTATTTGGCGGCGGTAAAGGCGACAAAGCGGGCGCGAGCGAGATTCAGCGTGGCAGAGACGCGGTGCGTGGACTCAAGCGGACCGTACCCCGGTTGAAGGATGATGTCGTCGCAGCCTCACGGTTGGCGCAGGCTCGCAAGGCGGCCTAGCCTGCAGGTGCACATCGACGCTCAGCCGGCTCTGCGGCGTGTCCACCAAGAGAACCTCAATGACGGATCCTGATCACAGCCCGACGCCCGCCGACCTCGGGGCGGCGACGCCCGATGCCTCGACGGCAGACGCGCGAGGCCAGCCACTCGACGCCGCGTTCATCGTCGCTTGGTGTCAACGCAACGGCATCGCCTACTCCGCCTCAGACGACGGGACACAGGTCTCGCTGCCGCGCGGCGATGCTGCGCCGCTGCGGATCATCGGCCACCCGGATCGCGGTCTCGCCACATTTGCCTTGGTGGTCGCGCATGGGCTGCCGCCGGAGCGGCACGCGGCGGCGCTCGACATCTGTGGCCGCGCGAACGCGCGCATGTTCTACGGTGCCTGGGTGCTCAACACCGAGATCGGTCAACTCTACCTGCGGCTCAGCGTGCCGCTCAACGGCGTGAGCTACACAGACGCCGCGCTGCGTTGGCTTGTCGACACGACCCTGGGCACGGCCGAGGCGATTCTGCCCGCCTTGCGGGACGTGCTGCAGGACGATGAGACCACCCCGACCACGTCTAATTAGAGGTCAATGAAGATGCCAAGCGCCTCATTTGAAAAAGACTTTAAGTACCTTTGGCCGTTCTTCGACCGATTGAGGGACCACGCCTCGACGCTGCCGCAGCCCTCGAGCGCTGCGCTGCTGGCCCAGGTTCTGGCCGCGCGCGCCGCTTGTGAGCAGATCGCTGATCAGTTGGCTACAGCCCCAGATGTAGGCACGGCCACCACTCCCGGACCGGCGCCACCCTCCGCCACGCCGTCACCCGCCACGCCGTCACCCGCCACGGCGTCAGCCGCCACGAAGGCGTTGGCGGCGGCGGCGCCCGTTATCGAAGCGCGCTGGACCGTCGGCCCCCTCAATCCCCGACAGCGCGCTGAGACGCCGGATGGTGGCTCGTAGCCCCACGTCTCCGCCGGAAAAGCGCTGTGGACCGCCGAAAAATCTGATCCATTTCTGCAACGACGACAACTGACTTCCTTGAGACGTAGGGCGCGGAAACCCGGACGTTTTCATGACAAGTCATCGCATCCTCTTCAGATCCGCCGCGGTGTGGATCGGTCTTCTCACCTATACAGGCTGCGGCCTCGACCTCTCGCCTCGCGACCTGACGCGACTCAAGGCTATGGCGATCCCAATCGAGGGCGCGCCCCTGCCCGCGTCCCCAAGCAACGCGGTCGCAGAGAGCGACGCCGCTGCAGCGCTAGGCCGCGCGATCTTCTTCGACAAGGGGTTCAGCGCCGACGGCAACGTGGCCTGCGCGTCATGCCACGCCGCTGCGGAGGGCTGGAGCGACGACCGGCCTGTGTCGCTCGGCGTCGCCAACCGCCCAGGCGGCCGTCACTCCATGCCCGTGCTCACCGCCGCCAGGCAGCCATGGTGGTTCTGGGATGGCCGCGCCGACTCCATGTGGTCACAGGCCATCGCAGCGATGGAGAGCGAGGCCGAGATGGACTTCAGCCGCGCCCAGGCTGCGCACCACGTCGCGTCGCGCTATCGTCCACAGTACGAGGCGATCTTCGGGGCGTTGCCCAACCTGAGCGGGGTGCCCAAGCGCGGCAAGC
>CALENB010000467.1 GCA_937910235.1 uncultured Myxococcales bacterium
ACTGCGGGTCCAGTGGCTGGCTTCGGTCGAGATCTGTCGCGATCGATCGCTCCCACTTTGCGGTCCCAGCCGGCGGGGGATTAGTCTGTTAAATCAGACGGGTCGTATGGTTGCTTCTTCTCCTCGCCGAGGTTCCTACCCGTAGTTAGCGGTGCCCAACAGTCAGCGGTGCCCAATAGCCAGCGGCGGCCAGTGAAGCGCGGCAGGTGAGGAGCGGCACATGATCCAGATGCTGATTCTCACGATCGGTGCGTTTGGCCAGATCATGTTGGCGATGGCGGTAGGCGTCATCTTCAAGGGCAAAGCGCTCCGTGGGTCGCGGCGTCGGCGGATCGTGCGGCTGCGACGAGGCGGGCGAACCGGTTTGCGACGCCACGAAGGCGCGTGATGCCACGAGAGCGCGCGACGGCGATGTAGACCTGCCCGAAGTCGGTAAAGGCCATGATAACCACAGGATAAAGTAGAAAAGTACCGTACCCTCGGATACTATGAGCTTGGCCTGCCTGTTGGCCATTGGGGCCTGGGAAGTGGTGGGCACGGCCGCAGTGGACAAAGCCGCAGTGAACAAGGCCGCAGTGAACAAAGCCGCAGTGAACAAAGCCGAGGCACCCATGGACGACGTAATCGACGATCGCAGCCAGATCTCTCTCGCGCGGACGGGCACGAACCGATGACGAGGCGGCACCCGTCAGGTTCGCAGCGACCCTTCCCAGCGCGCTGGCTGCTAGCATCCGCGTCCGCAGCGATGCTGTGGGGATGCGCAACCTCGGGCACGACGCCGGTGGTGTCGGAGGTCGCAGCGCCCGTTGCAGACGGCGTCGCCGTGGATGCAGCGACGGTCGACGGGGCCGCTAGCGACGCCGCCGACGGCCCCGATGTCGCCGAAGCTGAGCCGCCCGCGGACACGACCGGCGACGCCGAGGCCACCGAGGCTGACACCGGCGACGCCGAGGCCACCGAGGCTGACACCGACGACGCGATGGACACCGCCGACAGCACAGCCAGCTTCTGCCCGAACGGTCAGGTCTGTGTTTCGACGTTTCCGTTCACACACAAGGGCGATACGAGCAAGCTGCAGGGCTCTCAATTCGACGCCTATAGCTGCAAGCCGGGGGCGAACGAGAGCGGCCCCGAGCAGGTGTACCGGGTCACATTGCCGACCTCCGGATTTCTCAGCGTCGCGGTGCACGACGACGACGGCGTCGACATCGACGTGCACATCCTCAGCGCGCTGAGCGCCAAAGCCTGCCTGGGCAGGGGTCATCATCATGTTGGCGTAGATGTTGGACCGGGCGTCATGTACGTGGTGGCCGATACATTCGCCAACGACAGCAAGCCGCTCGCGGGCGGCTATACGATCCACATCGGTTTTGTCGTGCCGTCCAAGGGACCGTGTGCGCTGCAGACCGGCGTGATGGCACGCGTCAACGACGGCGGCAAGCACCTCGCCATGCCGGCGCAAGGGCCCATCGTGCTGGAGGCGCACTTGGTCACACAGCAGGAGCCGCCGCCTTATCCCGCGACATACACCGACGAGCTGGCCACACACTACGCCCTCAGTCAGGACACGACCGGCCTAGTGATGTACCGCACCCAGAAGTGGGCGCCGCTAGAGGGCGGGTCATTCTACGGCGCCGGGATCGGCTCGCCCAAGCTGCTGCCGGTGCTCGACGAGGGTTGGTACGTCAACATGTACTGGACCAAGGCGTCGCGGCCGCCGCGCGGCACCAGGATGATCCTGCGGCTGCCCGGTAAGGACCGCGCCGTCGTGGTGTCGGCGGGACACGAGACCGGCCCAGGCAACCTCGCCCACGTCGGCGGCACGCCTGAGGAATCGCACTTCTACCTAGGCACCGAGCACCTGTCGCCGATGACGATCGGCATCGCGACCAACCAGCAGTTGCCGTTCGGGCCGCGCCTGTGCACGGACAGCGCCGCGCCGCCCAAGCCCGCGGCCGCTACCTGCCCCGCCGATATGGTCGTCGGACAGGGGACGGCGGCGGCGTTCTGTATCGACCGCTACGAGGCGCCCAACAAACAGGGCGCGCAGCCGCTCGTGATGTACGCGTTCACGGAGGCGGACAAGTGGTGCACCGCGGCGGGCAAGCGGCTGTGTTTTGACGACGAGTGGACCGCTGCCTGCCAGGGCAAGGCCAAGACCACGTTCCCATACGGCAACACACATCAGCCCGGCGTGTGCCAAGACGCCATGGCCTGGAAAGCCTACGACCAGACCAAACTCAACGGCTGGCCGTGGACGGCGAATACGCCGGATATTCAGTCGCTCGCGGCACTTTTTGCGAAGGTGAGCGCTGGCCAAGGCGCCGCAAAAACAGCCGCGGCGCACGTGCAGTCGCTGTACCAGGCCGCCGGATCCGGGACGAAGACCGGGTGCGTCAACGAGGTCGGCGCGTACGACCTGACCGGAAACGTCGAGGAGTGGACGCGGCGGCGCGACGGCGGCAAGGCCAACTTCCACGGCAACCTGAAGGGCCGGTATTGGGCGGACGTGCGCACGTGCGCGGACAACATCAAGAGCCACGGCGACTCGTTTCGCTTCTATGAGATCGGGTTTCGGTGCTGCGCTGACGCCAAGTGATGCGGTTTGCGGCTACCTTGGCTGAGACGTGACATCGCCCCTGACAGACTCGCCCCATCGCTCGCTTCTGCGTGGCATTCAGCCGCACGGAGGTGCCGTCAAGTCGACGGGATCGGATGCGCTTAGGGCTTCCAGGCCTGGCCACCCATCGTCACACCAAGGACCCCCGTCGGTGCGAGGGCCAGCTGCCCACCCTGCGCGCGCAGGACCTTTGGCACCCGCAGCATGGCGAGCAGCCCGATGGATTCGGTGAGCCGGTACGTCACGCCGAGCGAGCCGACAGCGTCGGTTCTACCGCTGTTGTTCGCCGGTTTTCCCGACCAAGTCGCAGCGAACTCGTGGTACGTCGACGCCTGCGCCATCACCCGAACGCCGGAGGTGCCGAGGCCGCGGGAGAGCCCGAAGCCGGCGGCCACCAAGCGGGGACCGCGATAGCCGTAACTATTGCTGTAGAGCGGCAGCTGCGCCCGGGCGAAGGTCTGCACACGCCACGCGCCGATCGCGCGAGACGCTTCGAGTCCGAACGCCGGATCGACCGTGCCGGTGCCAAAAAAGATGTGCTGGTGCACGTGCCCGCTGGCGCCGAGAACGAACGGATCATCTTCCGTGCTGCCGGTCGGCAGCGAGAACCCAAGCCGTAAATCCAGGATCCAAGCGCCCACGCCGCGGCCCTCAAGCGCGCGCCAATGGCCGGAGAGGCGTACGTCTCCGAGACCAGTGAGCGTCTCGGTGCGATGGTGAATGCTCTCGTAGTTGGGTATCTCTTGGTCGTTTTCGTCGTGAAACGCAGCCTCGACCCTGACCGTCCGCGCCGGCACGAAGACGCTGATCCCGAAGCGAGACGTCAGCCCTAGCCGCACGTTGAGGTTCAAATTGGCGAGGGTCAGGTTGACGCGATGACTGTGGGCCTGCTCGTCGAGCGGTTTTCC
>CALENB010000468.1 GCA_937910235.1 uncultured Myxococcales bacterium
GCACGTCGACGTTGGTCGTGCCTTGGCGTAGCCACGTCGCGTAGATCGGCAGGAAGCCCCGCTCGGTGTTGCTGTGCTCGGTGAGGACGACGCTCGCGCCCTGGGCGACCTTGGCCAAGACGTCGTGATGCCCCCACTCGCCGGTCACATACAGCGCTGGTCCACCGGCTGTTGGCCCAGGTAATGGGGCGAATAGCGAGCCGCCCGCCCCCGGACAGAGCGCGATTCGATCGATCGGCAGCGCCGGCGCGTCCGGCCGGTCCACATGGGCTGGCGCCGCCGCGACACGCACATGTGACAGACCGAGATGCGTCTTGAGTCGCGCGACCGCGGCGGCGAGCGTCACCGGTTGCGTCAACGTGATGAGGCGACCCAGTCCCGCGCCCTGAAGCCCCGCGCCGGCGAGCTCTGGCGCGGCGGCGCAGGGCTTCAGGGCGGCGCTCGTCGCTGCGTCTCCGAGTCCGGTGGCGAGCCAATCGTTCATCCCGCCGGGGATGGCGTCCAGCGCTGTGTGCGGCGACCACAGCGCGACGCCAGCCTGGGCGAGTCGCAGCAAACGGCGGCCCATGGGGGTCTCTCGGGTGATGCGCTTGAGCCCCGAGAAGATCGCTGGGTGATAGGCGACGACCACGTCGGCATCAAACGCTAGCGCCTCCGCCAGGACCGGCTCGGTGAGGTCGATCGCCACGAGCACCCGCGCCACCTGGCTGCGGGCTGGCTCCGGGTCGAGCAGCAGCCCGACGTTGTCCCAAGGCTCGGCCAAACGGGTTGGCGTGAGGGTCTCTAGCAGCGCGAAAAAGTCGGCGTGGTTCATGGATCACTCGCAGGTTTTGGCCGGGGCGTATGGGCGCCGCCAACGATGGCGCGTCGGGTGGTGGCCCGTGCGGCTGTAGCGCAGTTGGCCGCCGGCCTCAACGGCTCGCGTGTGGCCCAAACACAAACCAATGGCCCATCTACTGGCCGTCGCCGCGCATAACCTAGCCGATTGGGTTTGACTAGGGTACGAACTCCGGGAGGTCCCATGCGCGCGCTGATTTCACTACTCCAAACAAACCCAGTGTTACGCCGACTTTGGCTGGCGGAGGTGGTCTCCATGGCCGGCGACTGGCTGAGCTTCGTGGCCATCAGCTTGCTTGCGCTCCGCAGCGGAGAAGGTGCCCTGGCGCTGGCCTCCGTGCTGGTGCTGCATACGCTGCCGTCCGCGCTTTTCGCCCCGATCGCCGGCCTGCTAGCCGATCGCCTGGAGGCGCGCGGGGCGATGCGGGTCGCCGCCTTGATCGAGGCCGGGCTCACGGTGATGTTGGTGTTTGCCGCGCACGCCGAGTCTCTTGTCGCCGTGCAGGTGCTGGTCTTCGTCCGCGCGTCGGTGTCGGCGGCGGCATATCCGACCTGGGGCGTGGCCATGCGCCACGTGGTCTCTGACCAGGACTTGGTTCGTGCCAACGCGCTCAACGCGGCGACGTGGAGCGTCATGTTCTCCGTCGGCATGGCGCTGGGCGGCATCTTGACGGTGCTCGGCCCGGAGATCGCGCTGGCCATCGACGCCGCCACGTTTGTGCTGGCGGCCCTGATCCTCAGCGGGCTGCCGCTGCTGCCGCCACCGGAAGCGGGGGCCACAACCACGCTCGCAGAGGCCTGGCGGCACGGCTTCGCGGCGCTACCAGGCGCGCTGCGCCACGCCCGCGCCGACGCCGTGCTGCTGGAGGCGACCCTCGCGAAGGGCAGCGTCGCGCTCACCGGCGCCGGAGTGTGGCTGCTCATTCATCTGGAAGCGGATTGGCTCACCGGCGCCGGCTCAGCGGGGTTGGGGCTGGGCCTGCTCCACGCTTTGCGTGGCGTCGGCACCGGGGTCGGACCGGCGCTGACCGCGAGCTGGCTCGGCGACCGGACTCCGAGCGCGGCGCTGCTCCGCGCCGGCCAGGTCCTGACGGCCGTGGGGCTGCTCGCCGTGGCGCTCGCGCCCTCGCCTTGGCTGGCGCTGCTCGGGGTGTTTGTGTGGGGGTTGGGCACCGGCGCGAACTGGACGTTGTCGAGCGCGCTCATTCAGCTCAAGGCGCCGCGGGCGTGGCTGGGCCGCGTCAGCGCGCTGGACGGCGCGGTGCGGACCCTCGCGTTGAGCCTGTCTGTCATCCTGGCTGCGTGGGCGATGGATGCGGGCTGTGCGTCACGTGCGGTCGCCGTCGCCACCCTCGTCGCCGGCGCCGCGCTGTGGGTGTGGCTGCGCCTGCGCGCCGCGCTGCTCAGTAGCCGCGCGCCGCTGCGCTCAGCGGCGTCGTAGCGCCTGCGCCGCGGCCGAAAATCAGCCTTCGCCGCGCACCACCGCGCTGTAGGCGACCGCCTCCACGTCGCCCGCGTTGCCGTAGCCGTGGCGTTGGTCGCCTCGAAAGACGACGACCTCCCCTGGCCGCAATCGGACGATCTCGCCCGCCACCGTCAACTCCACCTCGCCACGCTCGCAGGCTAAGTACTCGCGTGTGCCGGGTGTGTGCGGCACCCCGACCATGCGCGCGCCGGGCGCCAAGGCCAATCGCTCAAGATCAAGCCCCGGCAGCGGCGTCGGCAGCAGCTTGCGCACGTGCACACCGCCACGTGAACGCTGGCTCAGGCGCTCGGCGGGAAAGACCTGGAACATCGCGCGCGGCGGCGCGATCAGCTCGTCGACGCTGACCTGCAGCGCCGCGGCGACCTTGAGCAACACCGACAGCGTCGGGTTGGCGGCGCCGGATTCGAGGTTGGTGCACGTTGCACGTGGAACGCCAGAGCGCGTGGCGAGCTGGCGCTGCGTGAAGCGCCGGGATTCGCGCAGCGTGCGCACGTTGCTCGCGAGCCACACGCCTGGATCGCCGGCCCGACTCGTCAGCGGCGTGCACGTGATCGCGGGCGGGGTGTTCGCTTCTTTCATGGTCGGCAGGGTACCGCGCCCGAGCGCTCCCTACACCACCGTCACCACCGCGCGCACCGAATTTGCGATGAAACAGCCGCGATGGGCCGCGGCGTGCAGGCGCGCGAGCTGCGTCTCGTCCGGCGTCTCACCGCGCGAGGTCGCAGGGTCAAACACCACCACCGGCCGCAGCTCCACGCGGGTCATGGCGAGGCGACCCCTGTCGTCTTTCTCCAAGAATCCCCGCGCGTCGTCGGTGTAGGTGAGCACGCTCAGCCCGCGCTTGGCCGCGACCGCGAGGAACGTCAGCATGTGGCAGCTCGACAGGGACGCGACAAAGGCCTGCTCTGGGTCCACGTGCGTCGGCAGGCCCAGATAGCCGGGCGCCGCCGAGGCCTGGACCACGCCCGCCTCGCCGAAACTCCAGGTGTGCTCCCGGTTATAGCTCTCATAGGTGAACGTGTCCGTGGTGCGTCGCCACGAGATCAGCGCGTTGTGGGTCGACATGAAGGCCTCCGAAACAAGTGGGGTACAAGCGCGTGCAACGGCCAGAGGATAGGCACACCGTCGGCTCGCTGCCGCCAATGCCGGGCCACGCTTCCAATTGCGGCGCCAGCGCGCTACCACGGCGCCCAGCGAGCAGCAC
>CALENB010000469.1 GCA_937910235.1 uncultured Myxococcales bacterium
GTAAACTCGGCAGGGTGGCTGGAGGACGAAGTGGCATCATCTCGCCTATCCATGTGGCACTTCTTGTACTTTTTGCCGGAATCGCACCAGCAGGGATCGTTGCGACCAGGTTTGTCGTTCATCTTCTCGTCCTCCACGCACGCCGGGCGCGCGCCGTGAGATGCCATAATCTCCACGACGCGGCAACGATCGCGGCCCCGTCCTTTGCGCGATTCACTCACCAACGGGTCTACTCACCGAATGGCGTTCCGCTACACCCGCCCACCGCTGACGCAAAATACCGTCTCACTCGTGCTTTTAGCCGGGATCTTCGGGTTTTCGCGACTCCCCGCCGCCGCTGAAGTCTGGGCGCAATACCTTGCGGCCGTGCCGGACTGGTTCGCGTTCGCGGGGGCGGTCTACCTCATCCACGGCGCCGTGTTCTGGGGGCTTTCGCTGTTCTTCTCGCGCGTGGAGCGCACGGGCATGCCCACGTGGATCGCTCGCTATCGCATCCAGTCTGAAGTCAAAGGCCGGCCTCCCGCGGCAAAAGTCGCGCGGGTGTTGGCGATCAACCAGCTGTTTTGGACTCCGCTCACGCTGCTGCTTATCTGGTGGCTGCTCGAGCTACGTGGCTGGGACAACGCGCATGTCCTCCCCTCGCTGCCGAAGTTCGTGGCGATGATGGCGGGGCTCACGGTGCTGAGCGCGGTCTGGTTCTACGTGTCGCATCGGCTGCTACATCGGCCGTGGTGGATGCGCAAAGTCCACCGGCTGCACCACGAGTTTCGCACGACCTCAGCGCGCGCGGCGGAGTACGCGCACTGGTTCGAGTTCATCGTCGGCAACTTCGGGACGCTCGCGTTTGGCGTCGTGGTCTTGGCGCCGTCGCTGTTTACGATCTACGTCTACACGCTGCTCGCTACGTACACGTTCGTCGTCCACCACAGCGGCTTCGCCATCCCGTGGGCGAGCTGGTCGGTCCACCACGATTGGCACCACTACCGCTACCGCGAGGCGTTCGGCACGTTCGGGCTGCTAGACCGGCTGCTGGGTACCGACAAGGAGCTGCGCACCCTCAAACATGGAGACGACGTGAAGTAGGGCCTGTCCCACCTCGGACACTGCGCCGGTTCTAGCCGCCGAGTGGATAGCGAGTGGCCGTATCTTCAGACGAGCGATGCCGCAGCGTCAGCCCCGCGCCCGGCGCCAGCATCCACATGGGTCCGGACGTACGCGGCTGACGCGGATCAGGATCGGCGGGGTCGACCATCGTGCCCCCGGCTCCGAATCTTAGGCCACCGCGCAGCTGGAGCTGGGTGGCTTCCCCGCGATCCCAGGTGCAGGCCACGCCCGCACCTTCGCGAGCCAAGATGAAGTCCAACCGGTCGGTGATCCCGTATCGATAGGTGAATACAGGGGTCACGAACCATTTCGGCTCATCGAGTGAGCGCGTCTTGCCGAGCGCCAGCACCATCATGTGCTCGCCATCCGGCATCGGCAGCGACCGCTCCACGCCCCGCTGAGTCCGCTGACTACCGCCACAACCAACCAGGGCGAGCAGCAGGCCAAGTAGCTTGGCGAGCGATTTGATCTGCGCAGCGGAAAGTCGAAGAAGACCAACCCACCACGAAAAGCCCGGACGGCGCGACTCAATGTCCGAGCCGGCAAGCTGGTGTTGAATGGCGCGAAGTCTGCGAGCAGCGCTAGTTACTCGCCTGGTGGATTCAAGGCTCAACCAGAGCAACTCGAGCTGCATCTCGTCGAGGTTACCGAGCCCAATCCGCCCGCGGGTGAACAAGGCGTTCGATGGTTGTTGCTCACGACTGAGCCCATCGACAGCGCGGAGCAGGTGCTGCAAATCGTGGAGTGGTACCGACGTCGCTGGCTGATTGAGGAGTACTTCAAGGCCTTGAAATCGGGCTGCCGGATTCAAGAGCGGCAGATGGAGAGCGCCTCAAACATGCTCCGAATTTTGGCGCTCCTGGTGCCTGCGGCGTGGCGGCTATTACTGCTGCGCGCGATCGCCACGGACGCGCCCGAGGCACATTGGTCCTGCGTTCTGACGCAGCTGGAGTTCACCCTGCTGACCAAACGCCTGCCCAAAGCTCGGCTACGCGGAGACGCCACGGTTGAGCAGGTTTTGAAAGCTGTCGCCAAGCTCGGAGGACACCTACCTCGCAACGGAAGACCGGGGTGGCAGTCCTTGCACGCGGGGTGGCAGCGACTTTCAGACTTGGTGATTGGGGCGCGGATCATGGGGGTCGAAGATGCGATCAATCCCTAGGGCGGGACCCACATAGTGGTAGCGCTGCTGCCGCACCGACGCTACGGTGTCGGCCAGTCAGGAGGGACCATGAGCCAGTCCAACGACGAGATGGTTCGCAAAATCCAACTTGTGGGGGAGCTGCACGAATTTGGCGTCGAGCTGATGCGCCGCCGCCTTGTGGACGCGCATGGTGAGGTGGAAGGCGAGCGTCGACTTCGCGAATGGAAGACTGCCGACCGCTGGCAAGGTCCCGGCAGGCCGTCCACGCGTCGGCTCGAGCGGCCGGAGCCATGACCGCATTCCAGCAGACACTTGTGGGTGCTGTGCAGGCGCTGCGCTCGATTGGACTACCGTTTGCGTTGATCGGCGGAGTGGCGGTGTCGACACGGACTGAGCCCCGATTTACGCAAGACGTGGACTTCATCGTCTCAACGCAATCCGATCAGGTTGCACAACAACTCGCACACGGCATGTTCCAACGAGGTTTCACACAGCATGCCTTGCTCGAAGATACCCGCACGGGCCGCATCGCGACCATGCGGCTTCTCAAAGACGGGATGATTGTCGACTTACTTGTCGGCGCGACGGGGATTGAAGACGAGGTCGTCGCTGGTGCCACCAGCGTGGACCTTCCAGGAGTTGGCCCCTGCCTCGTCGCCAGTGTCGCGGGGTTACTGGCCCTGAAGACTTTGGCTCGCTGCAATCGCAACCGGCCAGATGATGAGGCTGACCTGCACAGGTTGGTGGCCGTGGCGGACGCACGCGAATTGGTTGAAGCGCGGAGGCTCGTCGCGCTCATCGCGGCTCGCGGCGGCGGCAGCGCCTCAGCGCTTGAGGGCGTCCTGTCGCGCGTGACCCGAGCACTGGACTCCGGAGGATAGACGGCATGATGTCACTTCCACGTCAACCCCTTCCGATCAGTTGTCATAATCTTCTTTGGACGAAGCCGCTCCGCGGATCTTCCCCAGTCGCCAGCTGAATCTCGTCCACATGTGACGGAAGACTCTCCTCCGCTTTCTCGGCCAAACTCCTGTCATCAACCCGCAATTCCGCGGGGTTCACGACGACAGGAGTCGCCATCATGGACCCAACCATCACCCGCGTTGAGTGCGATCTCACCGACCTGCAGCGCAGTCTCAACACCAAGCGCTGCTACACCCAGATCCTCACCCGCCTGCAACGCCACTACGGCTGTCCGCTCGATGAGCTCGGGCCCGAGGAAGTCCGCGGCACGACCGCGCCAGCGAGCTCGACTCATGGGATTGCCTTGACGAGCTGG
>CALENB010000470.1 GCA_937910235.1 uncultured Myxococcales bacterium
CCCATGGATTCGATCAGGCCGGGTTTGCTGAGATTCGCCATGAGGCCTCGCGTCGTCGGTGTGGGCTGTCAACGTTGGGGGTCCGTGTCGGTGTCTGGGTACTGCGCCTGGGTGGGGGATGGCAAGGGAAACGATCGCCCGCGGCTCAAAGACGACTCAAGCGGCGCTCAGACGTTGGTTTGTCAGCTCGCGATGGCTGTTCACTGGCCTCCCGGCGTAGAATCACTCACCACTGCAAGCCAACGGACCAACCGATCTTGCATTGCCAAGCGGAGTTACAATCTTCGATAATTGCGGCGCTTGTTCTCCACGCCTCCCGTTGTCCCCAAGGTACATCCAGGGTGAGTTTGGCTTGCGCGAATTGGTCGCTCCAGGCTCGACGAAAATCCACGGCCCCGCGCAAGCTACCCGTCACCCCAACCCGCCGCAGCGCGAACGCCTCAGTTGCCAATTGGAGCCCGAATGGTCCGTCACCGCCCAACTTTACCGAGGGCACCAAACCGGCGCGAACTCCGGCGAGCCACGGGCCTTTTGTTCCGTCGAGCAAAAGCAGATAGCCGTCGATTCGCGCTGCCGCGCGCAGTAGGTCTCGCCGAAGGTCAGTGAATACCGCCACGCCCCAGCCCACCCTCGATACCCAGCTCAACCAAGCACCCCGTGGTTGGTCATTTATCCGGGCAATCTCAAACATCCGGCCGTGATTTCCCAGCCAGTGCGGGCCTTTGTCATCGACTTGAACAAGCGTTTGCACGTCGAACAACACGAACGTCGACAGCGGCCCGAGACCGTGTGGACGCCACTGGCCCAGCTCCTCGCGCCAGAACGCCGTCCTGACGGTCACTCCCCAGCCGTCCGGGTTGCGCACAAGTCCCACACCGAGTCGGTTGGCTGGGCTAGCGACCACATGGCCTCGCCAGCGAAGGGACTCCTCCTTTCGCAACTGGGCGTCGCCTGCGTCTGTTTCCCCAACGGCGATCGGCTGAGTTGTCTCAATGAGATCTGCGACTGCGGCGTAGACTTCCGTAGCTTTGATGAATGACCTATTCGCCTTCTCCGCAGCTGTGATATCGGATCGCTCTGATCTGCTCGCGGGCCGCCGTGGCGCTCGTTGGACGTATTGATCCACCCAAGTCAAACGATCCAGAAGACGAGCCCGTCGCCATGAGGGACTCTCATGCAGGTAGAAGGCCCTGCGCCAAGCGAGCACTTTGGCCAAACCCGGCAGAGGTTCCCCGGGAATGGGACGGATGCGCTGGCGGTCGATTTGGTCTGCGCGAGCCTTCGCCACATCCGCGGCAGCGCGAGCCTCCAATACCTCCGCCCACATGATGACGGTTATTGCGTTTGCCGATTCAGGGGCGATCCTCAGTGTGTCACCGGCCAACATTATCAACTGAGTAACGGTCAAGTCATCGGCCATCCGCCAACGCTTGGCCAGCGTCGGAACCAGCGATGCCAACACCTTATGCGCGTTGTTGGAGGTGATGCGAGCGCGCTTGGCGCGGTCCCCACTGCTCTGGAAGCCGCCAGCGACGTGCTGCAATAACGGTCGCCCATCGTGAGGCATTTGAATCTGCGCTAGCTTGTCCAGCACCTCTGCTGGTGCCGCCCAACCGGCTATGTTGGCGTCGATGGCGGGCTTGCCATCCAGGGCAGTGGACACCAACCACAGGAGATATGTCGCACAATTCCGGTTCAAGAAGCGATAGGGCAACACAATGTTACGCTCGACCTGCCAAAGGAACTCCAGTACCCGACTACGCTGGAGCGACGTCAGGTTGAGGCGGAACCGTTGAATACTACGTTGCTCCCGATTCAGGTTGTCTGCCAGCGCCGCGCTAAGTGGTCGCGGGTCGAACACAAGCGGGAATCCGCCGCCCAGGCCCCTGCCCAGATAGTCCAAAACGCTGTGACGGAATCCAGTCAGCGCGCTGATTTCGTAGACGACGTCGTCTTGGCCAGACATTTTGCCAACTATTTTTCGGCGTTTGAGGCGCAACTGTAGATGACCAAAACTGGCGGCCGCGCGGGCACTCGTCGGCGCTATAAAAAGTACTTCGAGGTCGACAATGGTCGCTGGATCCATGAATTGAACGAGCGCCGTGCAGGTGGCATGTGACGGTAGATCAATGCCTTGCGTTCGCACAAGACGCTGCAATAAGCGCCACCGCCGCGGTTGCGTGCACGCTGGCGAGTCATTAGGCGCGGTGTCGTTCGACGGGAGAAGAACTGAGCGGGCGAATGTCACCAGTTTCTTGGCGCGGGTGTGCTTACCCGCTATGTCGTCCAAACGAAAAGAGCGTTCGCCGAGGTTGCCGCCATCCTGCGCCAACCAACTGGGACTGCGACTCCAAGCATTCGAATGCGTCGCAATCATGCTCAATTGATGTTGGCGAACAGTTAGAGGCGCAACCGCGTAACATCGCGATACGCTGTTCAGCGCTACCAAACAAACCGCAAGTATTATGACAAGAATAAACCAAGTGTCGCGGCACCATAGTACAGGTAGTGCCAGTCCAAAATGAGATGCTGATCGGGACAAGAACTTACTCCACGACAAGAACGAGCCTCTCGTCAAGTTCGGACAACGGCCCCGCTCAGCGCCAGTTTACGCACTATGCTGAAAAAACGCAGCGCGCGCTTCGGCGTCAACCTGATAGGATCGGCAAGGGCCAGGAGTTTCGCCCGCCCTTTGCGAAGTGACCGCGCGAACACTGCGCGCTTGGCTCTGCTGACGCGCAGTTCGACCGCGAGTTGATTGAAAACCGGGCCCCGGCCGAGGCACAGGTCTTGGCGAACTTGAAGTGAATTTTGGCGTAAGTAATATATCGCGGCAGCAGCGCGCCTGTCGCCGTTGCCCTTCGAACTTGCGTAAATCCCGACACCCGCTAGGCCAATGAGAGTCGTTGTCAGCCCCAACGTGGACAGACCCGCCATGGCCTCGGCATCTTGAGCATGCGCCGAATTCGGCACCACACACAAGAGCATCAAAAAAACCAAGCTAATCAACATACGGTTCAACAACATGTTAGCTACCTCTCATTGAAATTGTTCGAAACAACGGCACCAATGGTGACCATAACGGTCTACGACTGAAGTTCATCGGAACAACTACGACAACCGTAATTGTGGAGCCTCACACAACCTTGTTCATCGTTTCGTCCGTCGCATGAAATCTCAGCTGTCATGACCTAGCCAAGATCTTGCCGAGTTTCGCTTGATCTGACAAGGCGCCCTCACGACATGAACTCCAACCCCAAACGCGCACCGTCGGCGGAGCCTACAGGAACCTAAACCAAGTGGAAACCGTAAAATGAAAACCGAAGCAACAACATTATTGTGAGCAAGCAACGGGCTAGGTGCCGTGGCGACGTGCCGGGCGCCGCCCTACGCCGGCGAGGTCCACAGGATCGGGGTCTCACCCTCCTGCACGGCCGCAAATCCAGCCTTGTCGCGGATGCCACGCCACCCCATCCGGGCCAGAATCTGGCCGATGGCGCCGCCCAGGGATCGACCGGGCCCCAGCAACACAATGACCTCGGGGGCGTACTCCTTCATGGCGACGGTCAGCGACGCGGCGAAGTCATACGGCGTCGTGATCTGCTCGGAGAGGGTGTAGGCCCGCAAGCCGTCCGGCTCGGCGTGGATCGGGCGCCACGTGTCGCCGTTGCCATCGATCAGCGGCACGGTCGGCGGGCTGAAGACGACGTTGCGCAGCGTCGGTTCCACGGCGTCAGCCATGGGCGCGAGCAAGTGGCTGTGGAACGCGCTGTGACCAGCTAACACCATGGGATAGCGCTGCTTGCCCCGCGTGATCTGCGGCAGTTGTTCACGCAACACGGCGAGGCCCGCCTCGTCACCCGCGAACACCATCAGGCCGCCGAGATCGATGGACGGCCCGGCAAAACCGGCGCGGTTGGCGGCGCGCAAGGCGGTGTCGAGCGGCGCGGGGTCGACGGGGATCTGCCAGGTCTCGTCGAACACCGGGTAGATCAGCTGCCGGCCCAGCTGACCGTGCCGACGTTGGTAACCGCCGGTCGCCGCGACGATGCGCAGGGTGTCGACAAAGCTGATGGCGCCAGCCACGGCGAGCGCGCTGTACCAGCCGAGGCTGTTGCCGATCACCGCGACGGGTCGCCAAGGCTGGTCGGCGTCTGGCTCGGCCATACGCGACTGGTAATCCAGCATCGTCAACGTCGTCGTCAGCAGCGAGGACAGATCGGAGCGCAGGTGCTGCGATGGGCGAAAGCGCGGCATGGCGTCGAGCACGCTGATCCCGGGCAGACCGTGGTTCACGCACCAGTCATCAGCGACGTCGAGCGTGGGCTGCCAGGGCGCGGGACCCGGCAGGCTCGGTTGGGCGTGGCGCGCTGCGAGGCGAGCGACGGTACCGAGCTCCTTGGCGCCGTAGCTGCCACGGCCGGGGCAAACGACGAGGGCGCGTTTCATGACGGTCCCCCCACCGAGACGGACGGATCAGCTGCATCGCCTGAATCGGCTGCGGCGGCTAAATCGACCGCAGCGGCTGCATCGGCTGGCGCGGTCGGACGCGCCAACACCGCGAGCGTCGCCGCGACGATGCGCTCTGTGGATGGCATCACGAGCTCAGCGGCGGGCCCCAACGGGATGAACGTATCGTCGCTGCACA
>CALENB010000471.1 GCA_937910235.1 uncultured Myxococcales bacterium
TCCGCGCGAAGGGGCTGATATCTCATCGAAAAAAGATGCGATCAATCTTCAGGCGTGGTGCGGGGGCTGCGACGCGAGCTGCATCGGTACGCAGGCCCACGACGATGAGGCAGCCCAAATCGCCGCCGCCGGGGCCCGCAGCCCGGCCTGACCACAGCTAGCCAGGGCGCAGATCAGGGCCGAGGGGGGCGGATGACCTCACTTATCCATTGCGTATCGGCTAGACACAGAATCCGACACAGAGGTCGAGGTGGTCGTGCGCTATCTCGGCGAAGGAGCTGAGGACTTCGGTATCAAGGGCGCGATCACCGCCGAGCACCTGACGTTCACTGTGCTCTCAGGTGAGGCCGTCGACGACTTTGCCGACGAAGGTTTGCGTTGGGAGTTTCGCAGCGAAGAGCTGCGAGGTGTGGTGATCTATCTCGACACCTATGGCGGCTATGCAATGGCGGCGGACGACCAGGGAGAGGACGACGCGACGTTGGTAGAATACGCAGCCTCAGTCGCCGACCTGCCCGAGCCAGATTGACGGGCCCTCTCCGGTCGAGCCTGTCGTAGTCGGTGGTGCAACGACAATCGCGCTCAGCCCGCCTCGATGTGCGATCTCAGCTCGTTCACTGCGCGCGCCACTAGCCAACGGGGTCGGTGGGAAGAAAGCCAGGGAAGTGGGCCACGCAGCGCCAATTGTCTGGGCCCCCTTCAAGCACCGCTATCACGGCCCGATAGTCCTTCTTCTTCAGGTGTTCGGGCAGACCGAAGTCCTTGCACATAAGCGCCTGGGTGTATTGATGGCCGACCGCCAGCACGACGGCGGAGTCGTCGAGGCGAGCTTGTCGCTCGTTGGCGAAATCCACCCACCTCTGGAAGTCCTTCGGCAGACGGCGCGTCTCTAGGAGTATTGCGTCCGCGTCGATGTGCAGGGCGGCGAGGGCAATTTTGGCGGTTTGTGCGGTGCGGGTCGTGGGCGTGTGGATCAGGTGTGTCGGGCGAAGGGGGAGGTCGCGGAGCCACTGGCCGGCGGCGTTCGCTTGGCGTTCGCCGTTTTCGGTGAGGGGGCCGTCGTTGGGGTTGGTCTGAATGCGATTATATTCGCCATGGCGCAGGAAGATGAGTTTCATTTGGGGGCCTCCGTTGCGGCATGCTACGACAAGGGCCGGCTGGTGGGAAACAGCAGCAAACGTAGGTGTTCCGCCGATCTGGCTCGTTGTGAAACGGCGAAATACTGGTGTTCGCCGGGAGTTGGTCGGGCCGCCCTCCGGCCTGAGCTTGGGTAGCCAACGTTGAGGAGGAGCAGTCCATGCCACGTCGCCGTTCCAGGCGACTCGCGCGTTTCCTCGCCGCAATCGCACGGGCCCCCGCCTGGTTCCGCTGGCCCGCTTTCGGGCTGCTCTGGCTGTCGAGCGTGGCGCTCCTGCACACCGTACCGATGACGGCCGGTCCGGCGCTGGGGCTGGGGCACGCGGTCTACGCCGCCCTGGGGCTCTTCGCCCTTGACGCGCCGAGCTTTCCCGCTCCGGATCAGGGGCTGGCGGGCGTCGCCCTCTGGGCGATGATGTTCCTGGCGCCGGCCCTCACCGCCACCGCCGCCGCTGACGTCATCCACCGTCATCGGCTGTCGCCAGAGCTCCGCGCGGCTGGCCTCGACGGCCACGTGGTCATCGCCAGCCTCGGCCACCACGGGCGCGCGCTGGCTCGGCTGGCCCGTGAGCGCGGCGATGCGGTCGCCGGTGTCGACAAGAATGTCGAGTCGCTCGGGGAGCGGGTCGTCGCCGGGCTGCCCCAGGCGGTCGCGCTTCCAGGCGATATGACCGATGTCGAAGTGGTGCGCGCAGCCGGTGTGGGCCGCGCCTCACACGTATTCCCGGCCGTCGTCTTGCGACTCGCTCAGGCTATTGGCACCGGGGACTCGGAGCACATCGTCGCGCACAGCCTGCCGGAGGTCTTCGCCCAGAGAATGAAGGAGAAGCTACCAATGCGCGGCGCCGCGGGCAGGCTGCAATCCTGATTCTTGGTTCATCAGCGCATCAAACACACTGGCGATCTTTCGCAGCGTTTGGGCCTACGCTGCGCCACTATCAATCGATGTTGTAAGATCGCACGCGCAGCGCCGACGCCCCTCTTGGCGTCTTGCCATACGGGTACACCAGCATCGCGCTGTCGAACTTTCGCAACACTTCTTTGAGCGCAGCCTCGATCTTGTAGAGCGCCAGCGAGCTGGGGATCCGGTAGACATCCGCCTCAATGCGCTCGTGGCCCCAGTGCCTCGTCAGGCCGCCCCATCGGGCTTGCCGATTCGTGCTGTCGGCGTGTTTTGACCTGTAGATCTTGAGGATCCGGTCGGTCGTCGCAGGAACCTTGCTGATGCGTAGGGCGCCCATGTCGCCTCCGAGGTAGTTGTTGAACGTCGCGTCTTGGCGCCGCTCGGCCGCGTCGGACGTTGTGTCGGTGGGCCGCGCGTGACCGAGGCGCTCAGTTGTCGGTCGAAGAGCGGCCCCGAAAGTCGGTGACCTCGCCGAGATCCAGACCGCGTCGCGGCGCCGACGCAGATTGTGTCCGAGTCCCGTCCGGGTCGAAATAGACGGCGTTTCCAGCGGCGAAGATCACGCAGACCTTGAAGCGTGACAGCGCTGAGCGCTCAGCTGCTGCGTCGAGCACGGCTTTGCGGCGGCCGTCCGTGAGCGCGTCGCCCGCAGTGGGATCAGGGTCGAGGACGCGATACACGCGACCGCCGGGTGCTAGGCCCAGCTCGAGTGAATCGGACGTCAATTCGATTGTGCTTCGGCAGTATATTGTGGGCATTTTCCGTTCGACGAATTGCGGGAAACCGTTGGCGAACCTCGGTGGACCGGCGGCCGCAGCGGCTTCGGCGGCGGCGGCGGCGGCGAGCGTTCGGCGGCGGCGTTTTGATGGCATGGGGGACCTCCTTTTAGTGACTCGGCGATAGTACGAGATTGGTGCGACAGAATACGTCGCTTTTAGGAGGAACAAACCGTCGAGCGGCGGGTGGTGGTGGGCAGGTGTTTTGATCCCGAACCGGTCTGGTCATTGCCGCTCCGGGACTGCACCATCGGCGCAATCGACCCGTAACTTGGATTTTAAAACATGAACTTCGTCGATCGCGTTCGAACTGCACGTACCCATGGTCCGGTGCTCGTCCTGTGCCGCAACGCCGCGGCGCGGCGGGCGGCTCTCCTGCAGCAGCTCGCAGCTGCGCGCGCAGCTGCAGGACCAGGTGGAGCGAGCCCATCGGCAGCAGCTGTTCGGCGGGGAACTCGCGGGGCTGCCGCAGCCGATCGCGACGCTCATGGAGACGGACTGGGCGGCGCCAGAGAGGTGCTCGACCCAAGCGCTGGCCGACTGCCAGCAGACGCGCTCGCGTTGTTCAGCGAGACGACGCGAGCGGAGGCGACCACACCGAGTTGCTTCGCGCCGCCACCGACCTTTGTTCGCGCGCGCGATTGACAGAGACCGGCACCGCCCTGGCGAACCTGCGAGAGCGCTACGCCGCGCTGCTCGTTGACGAGGTGCAGGACACCAACCCCAACCAGCAAACATTCTACCGTGCTTTTTCACAGATGAGACCCGGCATCTCGCGCTTCCATGTCGGTGATGCGCGGCACTCCATATATCGATTCCGCGGCGCCTCCACCTCCCGCACCTGCACACCGGGCGCCTCCACATCCCCATCCAACGGCGGCCCAGCGCGAACCGCCGTCACGGCGTCACGCAGCTGCTCTTCCGACGTCAGAAGAGTGGTTTTTCTGCCAGCAGCCAATATGCCACCTCACCGTTCCCTTATAGCCCCCAGCGCATGTACCCTCCGCGGCATACCCAGCCAAGCGCCACCCCGATCGGCCAGCAAACGCGACGTCATCGCACGTCGCCGCACACGCCACCGGCAAGACGAGGTCCTCCAATGCCAACGCTCTACCTCACCCGCCCTGGCATCACCCCACCACCGCCAGTCTTCGGCCACGTGCTCACCATCCCCTCGGCGCCATCGGCGTCCCAGCAGCCCGACAACGACCCCACGTGGCTAGCGGACCTCCTCCATCTCATCGCAACAGACGACGAAGACGCTCTGATGGACCGGCTCGGACACACAGCGCTCCTCGCCGGCGTCGGCAAGCCAGACCACGTGCAGCTCATCGGGCTGCACGAACCCACCCCATGGGAACGCCGGTTCGCACACTGGGCGCAGACCAAATGCGGCGTGGCCACGCCGATCGCGCTCGACGCCGCCACGGACCTCCCGGCCAACTTCAGCCCACTCGCCGCGGCGCTGGCCGACCCTGTGCTGCCGTGGCCCGACAAGCCTCTGGATCGACTGAACCTCGTCGTCGGCGCCACGCCAACGCTTGAGGCCCTCGGGGTCGTCCGTGCTATTCGCGCATGGCTCCTGGACCACGATCCCACCCAATGGCCGGAGCTGGCTGACGACTTGCTGGTGCTGCTCCCCGCCGGCACCGCCAGGCTCACCCTCTGGCAGCGCGCGCTCGAGCGGCACGGCCTGCCCGTCCAGACGACCCGCTGGATTCGCTTGGCCGACACCGCCGTGGGCCGATGGTTGATGTCGGTATGCGACCTCGCCGGTTGGCGCGACGATGCGCTCGACCGCGACACCTTGCGGGCGATGCTGATGTCGCCCATGTGGGTGCTGGGCGAGCAGATCAGCCGCTCCGACCTGCGAACCCTCGTCCGGGCGCTGCGACGACCGACCGTGACGCTAGCGCAGTGGGAAGCGCACGTCGGCGGCCACTACGCGCAGCTCCGGCGCAGGCGGCGGCGGCGCGGGGATGCAGACGCCGCGATCCTCCAAGCAGACCTGGATGAGCTGACGCAGCGCGAGGACGCGATTATCCAACGCGTGCGGTCGTGGCTGGAGGTGCTCGGCGACGTCACGTCGCCTGGTTTCTGGAAGAAGCTGCTCTCGCTGCTCGGATCTGACAGAAAGTCGGCAGACGAGGCGCCAACGAAGCTGCGGGTAACCGCCCGGGTGCGCGCGTCGGCCAACGGCCAGAACGACGAGGCGAGCTTGAGCGACAGCGGCGACCTTTCCAACATCGTGATCCGCTGCAAGGCCGTCCTGGAGACCCTCTCGCATGCTGGTGAGGCCGGAACGCTGTTGGAGCGACGCGACGCGCTGCGTCGAGGCTTGGCGAGCTCAAGCGTGCGTGTTGGAGCGACGCTGCGCCACGGCGTTCGCCTCCAGACCTACGCGAGCTGGGACGGGCGGGGTGCTGCATGGACGGTGCTGGCGGGTCTGGAGGAAGGCGGACATCCGTGCGCGCCGGCGCCGCTGTCGGCAGATGACCGACAGCTCAGCGAGGCCATGCGTGGCCTGACCCCGACACAGGAGCTGCAGCGGCAGGCGCGGATCACCAGCCGTGCGGCGGCGTTGACGACGGATCGGCTGACGCTGTCGTGGCCGCAGACCGACATGAAGGGGTCAGATACGTTTCCAGGTGCGCTGCTGGCGGGTCGACCGGAGCTGTCGCCTTGGAGCTCCGAAGCCCGCAAAGAGGTCGCGCGGGCTTGGCTGACCGCCACGACCTATGTTGGCGAGCGCGACGCGGTGCCCGCAGCGTTGGGTGATGCGCTCGCTCCGGGGGATCTGCTGCTCTTTCCCGTCCCAACGGATGCAACAGGTGCCGAGCGCGAGCAAGGCGGCAGGGAGACTGACGGGGGTGGCGAGGGCGCGCGGCGCGGCGAAGAGCGCGCCCTTATCGACCAATGGCAGCACGCCGCCGCTGCCGCCGAGGGCGCGACGAGCGTGGCCGCCGAGCGAGCGGGCGAGCATGGCGCCGACGGCTTTGGTCCATTCACGGGGCGCGTGGGGGTGCCGGTTCGAGCAGACTCCTATAGCCCCACCGCGCTTGAGGATCTAGGCCAGTGCGCGACCAAGTACTTCCTCGCGCGCGTCCTCGGCGCGAAGAAGACCGACGACGCGGGTGTGTTCCTGGACGCCTCTGAGACCGGCTCGATGCTGCACGACGCCATGGCCGAGGCGGCGCAGTCTGCGATCGCGGACGGAGACGGCTGGTCGTTGGCGGCTCCCGGTGATGGTGAGGAGACGGTGGCGTGGGTCGAGCAGCGACTGCAGCAGGTACGCGTGGGGTTGAGCGCCATCACGAAAGAGATCGAACAAACCCACCCGACCCTGTCGACCGAGCTGCTGGCCTGGGTTGTGGACCGTTGGGTCGGGGCGCTGCGACCGGCGCTGCGTGTGGCTGCGGAGACGTCATCTGGCGGACTGTTTGAGCCCGGCCCCGCGCCCGACGTCATGGAGGTCTCAGACGAGGACTTGTTGGCCGTCACCGACGTCTTGGGTATCACAGACGGAAACGTCTTGCGGGACATCGTCGCAGGCCGGCAGAACCGCGCGACCGCGCATGCGGTCATCGGTAGGGCCAAGTCGCTCGAATTCTCGACGGCGACCAGCGCGAAGGGATGGTACGACACACTCACAGCCGCCGAAAAGAAGGCTGTCGGCAAAGGCGCGTTTGCGAAGGCCGCCACAACAAGCACGCCCGAGGGATGGGCGGCCCTCACCAGCAGCCCCATTGTGACCGCGAGCAAGCTGGCAACCGCGCGCACGGTGTTCGAACGCGGTTTCCGCGCGGATCGCATGGCCGTGCCGCGCACGGTGGTTGCGGCTGAGTGGCAGTTTGGACGCCCCCGCAGCGAAGGCGACGGCGCCGACCCAGCGAGCACCGGCGAGCTGCTCCAGATCGACCTGGGCGACGGCAAGGTCCTGCCCGTGGCCGGTCGACTCGACCGTCTCGACGGAGATCTACAACGTGGTGATCTCGCGGTCGTCGACTACAAGTCGGGCAAGAGCAAAGGCGACGAAAAGCTGACCAAGGAGGTGGGCCAAGGACTGCACCTCCAGCTCCCCCTTTATGCCCTGGCGGCGGAGCAGCTCTTCGCACCGAAGCACGTGCCTGGGCCGGCACGGGTGGAGGTAGGTCGCTTGGAATTCATCCGCGTCGCAACGGAGGCAACCCTCTCGTTGGCGGATGACCACGTCGCCTGGCAGGAAGAGTCCGACGGCGAGGAGGACGCTGAGCCGTACACCACGCGGGACGTCGTCAGGCAACACTTGGCTCATAGCGAGCAGCGACTCCAATCGGGCGTTTTGCCATTGATGCCGCGCAAATGCCCCAAGCTCAAGGCGGGCGCTTACTGTGATTTCTCATCTGTGTGCGGCTTTGACGTCGATGCGGTCGACAGATTCGCTGACCCAGCACCACAGCCAGCATTCACGCAGGTTGGCGAGACTGGTAAGGGTAGCGGCGAGGGCAAGACCGACACTTCTCATAGCCCAGAGCATTATAAGCCCGTGGAAGAACCACCGGAGGCTGAGGCGGCGCACGGCGAACAGGCGCAGGCCTGCCAGGACGCGCTGCAGCTCGACAAAGACATCGTCGTCTCCGCGGGCGCGGGTGCGGGCAAGACCCGCTTGCTCGTGGATCGCTACTTGGCGGCCTTGAAGTCGGGGTGCACACCCGACGAGGTCTTGGCGATTACCTTCACCCGCAAAGCGACCGCCGAGATGCGCTACCGCGTGCGGCGCGCTCTGCTGGAGCGCCGCGACGAGTTCGGCGACGAAGACACGTTTCGAGCGAGCCTGCTGGGCATTGGCGCGGCGCCGATCCTGACCATCGACGCGTTCGCTGACCGTATCCATCAGCAATTCAGCGACGACGAGCTGCAGATCTCGACCAACCTCTCCGAGTTCCGAACAGCGTGGTTGGAGAAGCGATTGTTGGAGGCTGTTGTGCACGCGCAGGTCGGTGGTGCCCGCACCACAACTGAGGCAAAAGCGCTCGCAACGCTGCTGGACGCGTGGCCGATGACGGAGGTGCGAGCGGCGTTGGACTCTCTGCTCGCCCACCCTGCGGCGCTTGCTGGTCTGGCAGAGACTAGCGCAGCGGACATCGCCACAAACTGGCAGCAAGAGCTGGATCGCGGCGCGACCGGGTGGCGCATGGCGAAGACCGAGCTAGAAGCCGCAGCGCAACACGCGCGCGCCTTTGTGGCCGGGCAGGAGAACGTCTCACAGACCCTTGAAGACTGGGCGATCGGGCTAGAGCGAGCGTGCTCAGCGGCGGACAATTTTTCGGCGTTAGGGCTCGTGTGGGGCCTGACACAGGTGGGCCGAGAGCCGGGCAAGAAGCAGGCCGCGGACATCCTAGAGACGGTAGCCACCGTCAAGCGTTTGAAGGCCACTTGGGGGACGAAATCGAAGACGACGGGCAAGCTGAGCGACGCCCTGAAGTCCTGCAAGACAGAAGCCGAGCTGCGCGAGCGCCTCACCACCGAGGCGCAGTTGACCGCGGCGGCGATTGCGCTCGCGCGGGCCTGGCAGCAGGCCTATCAGGCGGACAAGGCTGAGCGTCACCTAGCGAGCTTTGGCGATATCTTGGCGCGCGCCGTGGCGATCTTGACCACAGCGGGAACAGATGCCGCGGCGTTCCACTCAGATTTTCGAGCGCGCTTTGGCTACAGACACGTGCTCGTCGATGAGTTTCAGGACACGAGCAGTGATCAGGTGCAGCTCATCGAAGGCGTCCGCGCAGCCCTCGCCGCCACGGGTGAGCCGCCTCGCCTATTCCTCGTCGGTGATCCCAAGCAGTCGATCTACCGTTTCCGCGGTGCGGAAGTGGACGTATTTGAGCAGCAGCTGAACCAGCGGGCTGACGACCGGATCCAGCTCATACTTCCCGTCGGCAAGCGATCCCGGCCAGCGCTGACGCGGTCGCTGGATCGTCTCTTTGAGCGTGTGCTGCGCGCGCACACCGATGATGACGCCATCGCAGATCCTGGCGCCGCCGTGCCATGGCAGCCCCTCGCGCCGCGCTGGCAGCCCGATGATGCCGATGATGACGGCGATGACAACGGCGAAGCTTGCGTGGAGCTACTGGAGCTCGCCAGTGCAGAAGCTGACGCAGAAACTGACGCACACGCAGACGCTGACACAAAAGCCGACGATGCGGATTCTGAGCACCAAAGCGAGAACGACTCGCCCGTTGACCGGCAGGTGGCGGCCCGGGTGAAGGCGCTGCTAGCGGAGATGCTCGGTCGCCATGCTGGCGAGTCGGCTCGCTCGCCAGTCGCTGTGCTCACGCACTCGTGGGCCCGCGCACAGCACTGGGTGGCCGTGTTGCAGCGGGCCGATGTGCCGGTGTTTATCCAGGGTGGCCGCGGGTTGCTCGACAATCCAGACGTGCGGCCGCTGATGGCGGTGCTCGACGCGCTGGAGGCACAAGACGATGATATCGCTTGGCTGGGGATGTTGCGTGGCCCCATGGTCGCCGTATCCGACGCGACGCTGCTCTGCCTACGACGCGGATTTGGCCTGCAGCTGCGTGATTGGTCGAAGGACGAGGGCGCAACCGAAACGGACGTTCTCGCCGGCACCACCGGACCAGATGGCGCCCGCTACAAACCGGCAGGCGCTCGAACCCGGATGTCGACGTTGCGGCATGGCTTCCTCTTTTCGAGCGACGCCGCGCTGGCGCAGCTGCAGGAGCTCAACGGAGCGCCGGTGGCGGTCGATATCGCGGCGTGCGTGCGCGACGACGCGACAAAGCTGGCGCGACTGCTGTCGTGGTGGCTCCCCATCGCCCGCAGCTATGGCCTGATTCCGCTGGATCAGACGGTGCGCGCCCTCTTGGCCAAGAGCCACTACGCCAGCGTTCTCAACGCGCGCGGTGGACTCGCAGCACGACAGGCGCTCGCCAGCATGCGGACGTTCGCAGCGCTGGTGGAGAGTGTGGCGGAGGAGCCTGGTCGCCTGCCAGGAGATGTGATTCGTGAGCTGCGCCGGCGCTCTTCGACAAACGCCGATCCCGCGGCGGGAGGCGGAAACCTGCACGCAGGGAGGGCCGTGACGGTGACGGTAGTGCATCAGGCCAAGGGCCTCGAGTGGGACTGTGTGGTGCTCCCCGATCTGGATCGCGCGGTCACCAAGAACCGCATGGCGCACGTGACGCCGGTTCGTCTGGTCTCCGAAGAGGCCGGTGTGACGTGGCTGCCGGGCAGTAGGCTTGCGAAGTCAAGCGATCCATTCGCGACCGAGGCAGGTATCGGCTCGTGTTTGGTGCAGTTTCTGGCCCTACCGTCCGAACGGGCGGAGTCGCGACGACTCCTCTACGTGGCCTGCACCCGCGCCAAAGAGCGGTTGGTGCTCGGTATCGCCCCGCACGCCGTCAAGGCTGGCGCCGAAGAACCGGCCGACGAGGTGGCAGCACGAGATGCCGCGCTGGAGACCGATGTCGTTAGCTTTCGTATGAGCAAGAACTGGTTGGATGACTTCCGGCTCGCCCTGCGCGCCAAGGAAGGGGATGCGGCTGTGTGGCAGCTCGGCCGAGACTTTGTGTGGAGTCCCGCTGCATCGGACGACATGGCGGACGACGTAGCGCAGTCGATGACCGAAGCTACGACGGCGGACGCAGCCCCCCAGATGGTGGCGTGGCAGAACATCGCACGCACGCTTCCGCCGGAGTTTGTGCACATCGTGAACCCGTCGAAGATCAAGTCGACCACCCCACCAGCGGACGCAGAGACGTTGGCCGCCGCCGCGGGGTCGACCGCCCCAGAGACAAAGCCGTTTGACGACCCGCGTCGGGAAGGCACGGCCGTCCACCGCGCATTCGAGCTGTGGGGCTACCGGGGGGAGATGACGGGATCGGCTGCGCAGGCTGCGGTTGATGAGATCGGGACGTCACAGACGTGTCGCGGGGCGCAAGCGGCGCATGTTCGCGCGATGGTGGCGCACGCGAGCCGTTGCCAGCCAGGGCTGGTTGAGGAGCTACGGGAAGCGCGTGAGCGTGGCGAGATGCTGCATGAGGTGGTGCTCCGACTCGACCTGCCGATCGGCGCGGAAGGCGATCGACTTGAGGGAAGCATCGACCTGCTCTATCGCGACCGAGGCGGGCTGTGGCATCTGCTGGATTACAAAGCCAGCGAGATTGAGGTGGACGAAGAGAAGGCCGGAAGGCGAGATTTGGCCGCGCGCAGCCATCACTACTACCCACAGGTGAAGGCCTACGCCGACAGCGTGCAGCGCGTGTTGCCGGCCGGGGAGCGACTGGCGACGTTTGGGCTGTGGTTCGTCAAGGACGGTTCGATTGTCCGCTGGCGGGTGTCCTAGACTGCTGTTGCTGATTGCCTGTCTAGCGTCAACTAGAATTTCCCATCGCACACCAATAATTTCCGGTCAACTCTCCCTCAATAAACGTCGAAACGACCCCATGTCGTTCGACTACAAACGAACGCCACGCGAACGGGCGTCATGAGGCACCGACAAATCCCTGCCTGAATAGGCCAATTGTCGAGGGGGCGCGAGCCTTCGCGATGGTTCGGCGTGCGCGGTGACAGGGCATCCAATCAAATGTCAGCGGACTGGCGGGCGAGGGGAATCGTGCCGATGACTTTCGATCCTTGCTGCACTCCCACCCACGACGGTTGACACCCACCTCTCCGACGACTGAACCTCCGACCACCTGGAGGCAGCTGATGCACGGACCTGTGAAACGCAAACCGCGACTGCGCGATCTGACCGATGAGCGTTGGCGGGCCGGCGCGCTGGCCGCGCGACGTTGGATGGCGGCGCCAGACGTCCCGCTCTCTAAACCAGACAGCATCGCCTGCGCCGACGTCATGTACACCCTGGTCCGCGCAGCGACCGAGAACGGCGACGCGATCGCAACCGTGGCGAAGGCCATTCGCACGCATGGCGAGGCCGCGTGGCAGGTGCGCGTCGACTTGATCGTCTATGGCCGCAGCGAGCGCGAGTGTCGGCCCGGTCAGAGGACCCACCGATCGCTGCTCGCTATTATCGGAGAGCTGGCGGCGGAGAATGACCTAGCGCATCCGGCGGCCTTTTTGCAGACATGCCTGGAGAACCACGCGAAGGATTTCATGGCCAAGGAGACGATCAAGACGGGCGAAGGTGACGAACTGAGACGCGCCCCGCGTCGTCAAGTGGCCGTGGTTGGAGCCGTCGACGCCGAGGGTGGTGAGGAGCGCTTCATCTGGGATGACGTCGGCCGCCAGAGCCCTTCTGGACCCTACGAAGGACTCAGCGGTGACGTTGATCCGGCCGACCTGCCGAACCAAGTGATCCGCGTCCTACACGGCAGCGTCGATCTAGCCGCCCTGATGGTTCGCCTTGGTGAGGCTGGACACGGACCGCTCGTCAGCGCGACAGATCGCAAGTTTGTAACCAAAAACACGGTAGGTTGGTACAGGCTTGAGAGGTATCTGAGCGATCACGTGGCTCTCGGAATGGATCGGCCGCGCTGGAACGTAGACGCCATCGAGGGCGCGGATAATCACGCGCGGTCGTGGCAGGCGCGGTTCCATGAACACGAATGTTTTCTCGGTTACTTCGATGACGACGAGATCCCGCCAAAGAAGGATAAAAGCCGCGCCACCTTTGACCAGCACGGCAGCCGTTTTCGTGCCGCGTGGCGTGCGGCGAAGGCGCTGGCTGGCGAAGTAACCGACGCCTACGGGCTGCAAGAGGTCGAGGGCGAGCGGGTGCCGTTCAGCCTCGATCCGCCGACGCACCCGACGCTCGAAGTCCAACCCAAGAAGGCCTCATGATTGCAGCGCGAACCGGTATCCCTTGGATTTTCGCGGTCGTCGCTGGCGCTCCGGTCGCAGATCCCACCCATCCTGACGACTACGAACGCGCCACCGTTGCGCTGGAGCGGCATCCAGATGGGCAGCCGCTGAGGATGCGTGTTGGCGAATTGGCTGCGCCTCACGCTGCGCTGCGTGACCATCTCGCCGGGCGTATGAGCGCGAGCGACTGGGCGGGGTATCGCCTCGGCGCGCTGCTGTCACTCAAGAATACCGGGCTACCGATCGCGGTCGTCGCGGGCGATGACGACTGGGTACACAGACCGGCCAAGCTGTTTTGGGCGCAGGATGGCGCAGGCGAGCTGCAGGTCCGCTCTACCTCCGGGTGCAACTGGCTACAGAATCACCTTCCGAAACACGTCATTCGCGCGAACAAGAAGCTGTTCGGTGCCGCGCTGCGCGATTCGCCCATGGCCTTGAATCCCAAGGTTGTCAGCAAAGTCATTGGGCATGGTCGTACGAACCCGACTGATTCTGGGAGCTGGCCGGCGCTAGAGCTCTACTGCACGCTGCTGGCGCTCGCGTTTCGTGGCGACGGTCCACGCCAGCTGCACATCCAGCACCTGACTAGGTCAAGGTCAGCGTCCACAGACACGACCGTTGGCCTGTTTCAAGATGAGGCAGCCGCCGTGGCGAAGTGTGAACCTGGCAAACAGGCCCTCACGTGCGAGACGCTGACCGGCCTGCGGGCAGGGGCCATTGGCGGGCTCGGCTACCGCGGCGTCTCGTGGAGCACGTTGCATGCAGCCGCAGATCCAAAGGAAATCGTGAAACGGGCCTCCAAAGCCCAACGCAACCCGTTTCTCGTAGCGCGTGAGTTGTTGTAATTCACCAAAGGCGTGTCAGACCAGCTGCGCTCCGTCCGTCTACATGTTGAGGGCCCTGCGGCCAGACCGAATCGAGGAGACTAGGGATGCGATTGCCACTGATCATGAGGCGCCAACTCGCGTGGCGCACGGCGCAGGCCGAGCTGGAGGACGCGTTGGCAGAGGATGCGTCCCAGCCCGATATGCCGCGAGCTGAAACGGCCCATGTCGCCGCGCTCGCGTACGCCGATCTGGCAGCAGTGGTCGGCGATGACCTAGACGTGCTCCGAGACCTGACCGCCAGCCTAGACGCGCCAGCGGTCGGTGCGCTGACGACCGCGATTGTGGCGCTCGCAGCCGACAACGCCGATCAGCTGCAGAAGTTGATGGTTCGGGTGGGGGATGAGCCGGGGCTGCTGCACCAAGCGCCGGCGTGGACCGCAGATCCCGTTGAGGCAGCCTCGCGTCAACGCGCGTGGGGCTCGCTGCAGCGGGCGCTACAAGCTGATGCCGCGGTGCAAATCGCGGCCGCGGGCCTTGGGTTGACGCTCGACACCCCAGCGGCGGCCATCACGAAACGGGTCGCGATGTTGCAGGCCCCGCCATCACCCCATCTCGCGCCGGTCCCTGATTCAGCGGCTTCGGAGGGCGCCGACGACGACGTCATCCCAGCCGGTCTGCGCGCGTGGCTGAGACAGCGCGTGGTCGGAGATCGCTTGCGTCTCACAGCACCTGAGGCGTCCGCGTTGCTCGCGACCGAACGCGGCGCATCGTTGGCGGAGTACCTCGCCGCAGACCTAGACGTCAGCGCGGCGGCAGACGCTACCGAGCGAGAGCCTGTGAGCATCGCCGCCGCGCGACGTGCATGGCTGCGACAGCTGTCGATGACCACCAACGAGCTGTCGGCGACGAGAACGAAGCGCACGGAATCTCCGCTGGCGCTGCTCTACGCCGCCGCAAGTCACCCGCCTGTCCTAGCCCGGGAACGCGACGCCCTGTTCTGGGCTATTCCACATCAGACGTTGGTATTTCCGGAGATCTGCGTGCTCGTGGGATCGGGGCGGGTGCCTGGCGCGAGCCTGGAGGCGAGTGATCGACCGGCGGTGTTGTTGGTTCACGGCGCCGCCCTTGGCGATGTCAGGGTCGCAGGTCTCGCGCTCGCAGACGGCGATCAGGCGCTACGCGGAGTGAGCCTGCACGCTGGCGACCTTGTCACCATGCCTACGCTTGATTGGCGCGGCACCCGGCTCGATCCGGCGAGCGCCGATCAAGATCTCTCCATGGCGCTGCATTGTTGGCTGCAGCTCGTGCATGCGAATGTCCTCGACGAAGCGGTCGACGTATTGGACGCGCTCCAGCTTGATTCTGAGGTGAACACGCCGTTGCGTAGCCTGCTTGAGACGCTCGCGGCGCTGACGGATGACGTCGAGACCCCTGGCGACGACCGTGGCTAGCGGCATGGCTGGCATCTTCAGCCTCGTGGTGGAGAACCCAGGCGAATACGCGGCGATCAGGGTTTGCAGGACCGTCGTTGCAGACACCCAGCCCCCTGGCGCGCTGCGATTGCGTGGTGTTGGCGACCTGTCCGCCCTCGTCGGTCAGGCCCACGCGGCGCTCAAGGACGAGCTCGGCGAGCGCGTACGCCCGGCTTTTCTTGTGCATTGGCAGCCCAGTCGCGCCCATCAACCGAGCCGAGCCATCGACGGCGACTCCTGCACGCTGCCGCTCGCGCTGGCGGCCTTGGGCGATCTTCATGGCTGCGAGGTGGTCGGCACGGTGGCATGCACCGGCGCGATGCTGGGCACCGGCGCTGTCACATCCGTGTCGTGGCTTGTCGACAAGATCGAGGGTGCGCTGCAGTGGTTTGACGAGAATACGACCGAACGACCGAAGCCTTGGTCCTTGATCGTACCGAAGACCGACGCCGACACGGATCCCAGCTCGGAACAATGGTCTGCGCTGCAATGTGAAGCGCGCGAGCTCGACGTGACACTGATCCAGGTCTCTAACCTCGCCGAGGCCGGCAGGGCGGCGTTTGGCGCGGATTTCGCGCAGACCCCGAGAGAGATTGGAAGCTGCCGAGCGTCGCTTCACGAGCGCCTCTACAAGACCGACTATCGCCTCACCATCTCCAGCGCCGACGCCTTGCGGGCATCCGTGGCCTCCCTGCCTTCCACCGCGCCACTGCGGGGAATTTTGCAGCTTGAGAGTGTCGCCATCGCTCATTGGGCGGCGGGACGATTGCCGTCCCAAGACGAACTCTCATGGGCGGGTCTCTCCTACACCGCCAAGACCCTCGGCCTGCACCTGAAGGGAGCGCGACGTGTCGCCGAGGGTCGATCCAGCGCGCGCGTGGCCCCGGATCTACAGGCGCTCATGCACAACCTACAAGCCGCGAGCGACCTGGGGCCCGCGACCCATCCGCAACGCGGCTTGATGCGGGTTGAACGTGGCCTAGCCGTCCAGGGTCTGATCAGCGGCCATCTGGGTGAACACCGCCGCTTGCTCGGTACCCGCTCACAACTGCGTATGATCGCGGGCTTGCGATCGCAGGCGCTCGGTAGCGACGGAGACGCCACGCTCTGGTTGGACGGCGCGGTGTTGGACGCCGAACGCGCGCTGCGGGCGGCCGAACAGCCCGAGGTCGCCGAGCGCAACGACCGCGCGCGTGTACGAATCTACTTGGCACAGGCGCTGATCGGTCGTGGCGCCGAGACGGACGACGACCAAGCGATGACCCTGCTGCGAGAAGTCCTTGGTCTCGACGAGCGCCTTGTCCCTACCACTGCCCCTCAGCAGGCGCCTGGCTGGGGGCTTCGCCTGCTCTATCTGCTCTTGCGAAGCCAAGGCCACGGCCACATCAGGCGGCATTGGTTATCGTTTGGGCGAGCGCTCAAGCTGCCGGACGACAAACGCGGGCTATGTGACGACATGCGCTTTCGGCGCGACGATCCGGAAGCACATCCACAGTTCTACGACGGCTCCATCGCCGCCCTCGTGGCCCATGACGCCGCCGAGACCGGCGACTTCAAACTCGCTATTGAGATGCTTGGGTTTCTGAACGCGGACACCTGCTCACTGCGCACCGTCGCGCGGTGGTGGCCGCTGCTGGGCTTCGCCAACTTGCGGCGGCTCCCGCAGCTTCACCGGCTGGCCAATGCACTGGACGCTAGGACGATCGATCGCCCAGAGGGACCGTCTCGGGACCGGTTTGTCACAGACCTCCTGCGGCGGCTCCGTAGGTACGACGGCGCAGATGCGACCGCGGCGTGGCGGCAGCTCACCTGCTGGCTCGGCGTTCCGGGAATCCGGACGAGCTCGAGCGCTTCGACGTCGGTTTTACGGGTCGATAGCGCCGGTCTGCTGGCCTCGCGGGTGCGGTTGTCACGCGGCACGACGGTCCAGTTTGAGGCGCTGCCGCCGCACAGCGTCGCCTTGGATGGCTACGTGCAAGGGCCGGCCATCGACGCGGCGGCGAGGCGTTTCTCATTCGACCACCACGGCAAC
>CALENB010000472.1 GCA_937910235.1 uncultured Myxococcales bacterium
GGCCGACCATGGCGGCCGCCGCGAGGGCGACGGGCGCGGCGACGGTGGCCCACGTGCTACCGGAGAGGCTACCGAGCATCCACCCCGTCAGCGCGCGCAGGCCATGGGCGTCCGCGGCGTGCAGCGCCAGGCCGACCAGCGCGCCAGCGAGGGCGTTGAGCGCGACGCCGGCCAGCAGCATCCGCGCCACCTGTGGTCGCCCGCCGTGGGTCGCGACCCGCCACAGAATCCAAGCTGCGCCGACGGCGCCGGCGAACGCCGCCACAGGCGCCACGAAGCTCGCCGCGAGACCCGACGCGCCGAGCGCCGTCGCCGCGCTCGTGCCGGCGATCAGGGTCGGCAGCAGCACCGTCACCCCAGCGGCGCCCACGGCGGCGCCGGCCGAGACGCCAATCAGCGCCGGGTCCGCCAAAGGGTTGCGAAACAGGGCTTGCAGCGCGACGCCGCTCATCGCCAGGACCGCGCCAGCCGTAACCGCCAGCAGCAGGCGCGGCGCACGCAGCGCGCGCACGATCACCTCGGCGACGTCCCCGGTCTCCCCCCACAACGCCGCCCACAGCGCGTCAGGCGCCAGCTGCACGGCGCCCAGGCTCAGCGACAACCAGACGCCGACAAGCAGGCACAAGCCGAGCGCCACGGCCGTCGCCCGTTGACGCGCGAGGGCGCGGATCCGCAGTTGGGTGACCCGGGCCGCCGGGGCGACGGCCGACGAAGCCGGGGATGGCGGGCGGGGCGATGGCGAGGCGGCGCGGATGATAGTCTCCTGCGTGGTGGCGGGGCGTAGCGTGCCACGGGCGTCGATACGCCGACCAGAGGCTTGCAACTGCCGCGACGCTCGTCGATTGTGACGTACCCCTCTCTCTTGGAGCCAGCCATGCGCCACCACCTGACCCACCTTCGCCTCACCACCTTCACGGCAGCGCTGCTGCTTCCTGCGCTGCTCGCGTCGCAGGCCGAGGCCACGCTCATCTACAGCGCCCAAGTCGGCGCCACCAAGCCCATCATGGACGACGGCAAAGGCCGCGAAGGCTACGGTATCGACGTCGTCGGTCGGCTCGGGGTCGGCGTGCCGTTTCCGTTCTTCGACATGGAGCTCGAGGCGATCATGGGCGTCTCCACCTACGGTTTTGGCGGTGACGCGACGACGCAGACCATGCGCGCTGGCCTCGGCGGGCGCGGCGGCGTGAACTTTGCTGCCTATCCGCAGGGGTTTCTGCACGTCTCCTACGGCCGCCAGTTCAACGCCGCGGTCGGCTCGCCAAGCGGCATGCTGCTCGACGTCGGCCTGGCGTTCGACATCACCGCGGTGCCCTACCTGCGCCTCGGCGTCTACGGCGCCTACAATCACCTCATCCACACCGAAGCCAGCAAGGTCGGCGACGGCGACGGCCAGTGGTTCTCATTTGGCGTGCAGGGCTCGTTTGTCGACTAGACGTGTCGCCTGGATCGGCTACAGATTGCGCGCGTCACCATCGTACGTGCCGCGCATCGCCGACGGCTTCCAGTACCACGCGATGATGAGACAGCTGATGCCATACGCGAGCGACGCGACGACCGACACCGCGCCCGGAGAGGCCAGGATCACAGCGAACGCGAGCATGTAGACGGCCGTGCAGGACCAAAGTCGGGTGTCGAGATTGGCCGCGACCAACGCCATGGCGAGGCCATTGAGCAGCATCGCCACGGTTGGCGTCATCGTCGGCGTGAGCCCGAGGTGCCACACCGCGCCGGCGAGGCTCACGTTCGCGACGGCGATCGCCAGCAGCGAGAGCGCAAATCGTCGATTGAACAGCGTCTTGGTCATGGTCTCGAACGCCCACGCGCCGCTGATCAAGCAGGCGACTAAGAAGCTACCGGCCAGCACGAAGTTGTTGACGTGGGCCGGCTCGTACGTGCCCTGCCACTCCCGCACCGCGTAGACCGCAGGCACACCACCGAAGATCAGCCCCATCAGCAGCGCCACGAAGGAGCGAGTACGACTGCCGATGCGCAGATCCAGCTCCTGCTGCAGTTTGGCCAGCTCGGCGGCGCGCTCGCCTGCCTCGGACTGCGCGATGTCCAGCGCCACGACGCGCGCCAACAGCTCCGGATCGGGCTGCGGCAGCGAGGCGATGAGCGTCCGCGCCGCGCCCGGATTGCCCGTCTTCAGATCAAACGCGATCATCAGGCGCAGCGCGCGCTCCAAGCCCTGATTTGCGGCCTCGTTGCCCGGCCAGCTCTGCAGCGCGACCTGAAAACCAAAGCGACAAGCGGAGAACGTCGTCGCCACCGCCTCCAGGTCCGGATCGGCCGCGTCGAGCAGGCGGCGCAGCTCGGTCAGGCGCAGCTCGGCCGCATCGGCGACCTCCAGCGAGCTGCGATGCTCCAGAAAATCGGCGATCGCCTGCTGCATCGCGAGCGCGTCGGGAAAACGATGCGCGGGGTTGAAAGACGTCGCCCGGTTGGCGATCGCAGCGAGCTCCACCGGCACGTCGGCGCCGTAGTCCACCGTCCGCGAATGCCAGGCGGCGGCGAGCACCTCCATCGGCGTCACGCCTGTGTGCCGCGGACGCCCCGTCAACACCTCGTGCAGCAGCGCTCCGAGCAGATAGACGTCGGTGCGCTCATCGAGCTGCTCACCCTTGGCTGCCACCATCTCAGGCGCCATGTAGTGCAGCGTGCCGGCGATGTCTTTGACATCCTTGGCGAGCGGGATGCGATCCTGGTCGGGATTCAGCGACACGGCTAGGCCCCAATCGAGCACATAGACCTCGCCAAACGGCCCGATCATCACGTTCGCGGGTTTCAGGTCGCGGTGCAGCACGCC
>CALENB010000473.1 GCA_937910235.1 uncultured Myxococcales bacterium
CGCCGACACAGCCCCGCCGACACAGCCACCAGGAGGTTCACCCATGCATCCCTCTCAATCCGGCATCCGCCGCTTTCAGTCCGACGTCTGGCCTCTCATGTCTGCGCAGTTCGCCGCGCTCGCGAACGGACAATCGCCACACACGCTCGTCATCACCTGCTCGGACTCCCGCGTCGACCCGAGCCTCATCACGCAGAGCCAACCCGGCGAGCTCTTTGTGCTGCGCAACGCCGGAAATCTCGTCCCGAAGTTCGGCGCGGACGATGGCTCCGCTGCGGCGGTGGAGTACGCCGTCGACGCCCTGCGGGTGGCGCACATCGTCGTTTGCGGTCACAGCGGCTGCGGCGCGATGCAAGGGCTGCTGGACCCGCAGGCCGTGCGCCAGCTGCCGACGGTGGCGCGCTGGGTGGCGCACGCCGCCAGCACTCGTGAGGCGACAAGTCAGCTGCGCGGCGAAGCGCGACTCGACGCCGCGATCATGCACAACACCACGGCGCAGCTCGACAACCTCGCCGGCCATCCCTCCGTCGCGCGCGCCATGGCCGAAGGTCGCCTGCAGCTGCACGCCTGGGTCTACGACATCCGGGATGGCGACATCGACGACATCGACACCCGCACCTAGACGCCACCCGGCGCTTGCGCTTGAGGCCGTCTATTGGCCCGCCAATTCAGGAGTTTGTCATGAAGATCGATCAAGTCGCGAAGGAAGCCCTCGGCTCCATCGTCGTCTTCCTCGTCGCCCTGCCGCTCTGTCTAGGCATCGCCATCGCGTCGGGGATGTGTCGCCCGCGGCGGGGCTGCTCAGCGGCATCATCGGCGGTATCGTCGTCGGCATGCTCGCCGGTTCGCCCTTGCAGGTCAGCGGTCCGGCGGCGGGGCTGGTGGTGGTGGTCGTCGATATCGTGCAGAACCACGGTCTCGGTCGGCTCAGCGTCGTGGTAACCGTCGCCGGTCTGCTGCAGTTCATCGCGGGCAAGGTGCAGATGGGGCGCTGGTTTCGAGCCGTGTCTCCGGGCGTTTTGCACGCCATGTTGGCTGGCATCGGCATCCTCATCGCGGCGAGTCAGCTGCACGTGATGATCGACGACGCACCCCAGGCGTCGGGCGTGGCCAACCTGCTGGCGCTGCCAGATGCGCTGACCAAGGCCCTGCGCGCCCACGGTCCGCACCACCTGGCGGCGCTCATCGGGCTGTTCACGCTGTTCTTGCTGGTGGGTTGGAACCTGTTGCGCGACCAGCTGCCCAAGTCGTTGGCGCTGCTGCCGGCGCCGCTCGTGGCGGTGGGCGGAGCGACCGCGGCCGCGTTTGGTCTTGAGCTCCCCATCAACTACGTGGCTGTGCCGGACAGCCTCGGCGCGATGATCAACCCACCCGTCTGGGCTGATTTTGCGGCGCTGCAGCAGCCAGCCGTGATCGGCTCGGCCATCGCGCTGGCCTGTGTGGCGAGCGCCGAGTCCCTGCTCAGCGCGGCGGCGGTCGACAAGCTGCACGGCGGCGTGCGCAGTGATCTGAACAAGGAGCTGCGGGCGCAGGGCGTGGGCAACATGCTGCTGGGATTGCTCGGCGGCTTGCCCGTCACGGGCGTCATCGTGCGCAGCTCCGCCAACGTGCAGGCGGGCGCCACGACGCGCTGGTCATCGGTGATGCATGGCGTGTGGCTGCTCGTCACCGTAGCGCTGGCGCCTTTTGTGCTGGAGATCATCCCGGTGGCGTCGCTCGCTGGCGTGCTGGTGTATGTGGGCTACAAGCTCGTCAACGTCGACGCGATCCGCCAGCTATGGGGCAACAGTCGCGGTGAGGTCGCGGTGTATGGCGTCACGCTCGTGAGCATCGTGACCACCAGCCTGCTCACCGGGCTTGTCATCGGCATCGCGCTGTCTGTGGCGCTGCTGGCTTGGCGGATCTCGCATGTGAACGTGTCGGTGGATAGCAGCGTCGAGGGCGAGGTGCATGTGCATCTGCGCGGCGCGGCGACGTTTGTGGGGTTGCCGGTGCTGTTTCACGCACTGGATCAGATCGACCCCGGTGCGGTCGTGACGTTGCACGTGGAACGGCTGTCGTACATTGACCACGCAAGCATCGAGATGATCGCGGATTGGGAGCGGCGGCGCGAGGCGCTGGGGGGGAGCTTGACGATCCAATGGGACACGCTGCAGACGTTGAGTTTGAATCCGCGGCGGCGGTTGGGGGTGTGAGGTGGCCCTCCGATAGATGCCAGGCGATTGGCGGATCCCACGGCGGATCCCACGCTTTCCATCGGCCACGCGCGCACATCCCCCTCCACGCCCGCGCGTGCTCCTCGCCACCACCCACGCTGATCACCTACCTCCTCGGAGTGCCCCGCCGAGGGTCCACCCGCACGCGCCACTGCAACCGATCGACCGCAACTAACTCGCCACAAAACCACCGCCGGGACGGAACGTGCCAAGCGGAAACGCAACCTCCCACTCCCCGGCGCGAAAGCGAGACGAAGCCACCGCATACGCATCGCGCAGCGCCTTGAGCTCCTCCTCCATCAACGTGCGGACCACCTTGCAAGCCGCGTGCACGCTCGGCGCTCGGCTACGGCGTTGCTGGGCCAGCCGGTCGAACGGGTGCGCCGCCAACACGGCTGCCGCCCCGAGAACCCGGTCTTCCAGCGCCACGCCATGCTCCTCGGCACAACGCCGCGCCTCGTCGGCCTCTAGCGCCGCGACCATGTCGGCCACCCGCGCGCGCCACTCGGGCGCGGCGAGATGGCGCCAGCAAGGCAGCACGCTCATCTTCAGCTCATACACCGTGTCGAACTGGCCGCGCTTGGGCACGT
>CALENB010000474.1 GCA_937910235.1 uncultured Myxococcales bacterium
GGCGCCAGCGGCGGCACCAGCACCGGCGCCAGCGGCGGCGGTGGCATCTCGGAAAGGGCCCGAAGCCGCGGCACCCGGAGCCGCAGCGCGCCAGCCAAGGGCGCGACCGGCGGCCAAGCGCACAGCGCCAGCGCTCGCGTCACCCCATCGCAACGCCGCGGCGCGGCGGGTTCCGGCGGACAAAGCGATCAAGCCGACCACGGATGCACCCACTAAAGAACGACCACGCCTGCACGGCGTGGTCATGGACGACTAATCATGCGTCATCTCGTCAGCCGCGCCATCGGCGGCCTCGTCGCGCTCTCGCTGCTGCTCCCCAGCGCTGGATTCGCAACCAAACTCGACAAGGCCGAGCAGGCCGCCGCCATCTCCATCGCGGCGCGTGGCAAGGCTCAGGCGGGAGACTTCAAGACGTGCGCTGAGCTCTATCACCAAGCTTGGCTCATGGACGCATCGGAGCGGGGCTACCTCTACAGCGCCGCGCGATGCGAGCAGAAAGCTGGCTTACTGACGCGCGCTAGCCAGGACTACGCGCGGTATTTGGATGGCGCCACGGCGAACGACGCCCTAGCCCAGAAGGCGCGTGCCCATCAGATCGAGGTGCAGGCGGCGCTGCGGCGGGAGGCGGCGACGAAGGCGCGCGTGGAGGCTCTAAAACGGGCCGATCAGCAGCGTGAGGCCGCGCGCAAGGCGAGCCAAGCCCGGTCGCAAGCGGCGCAGAAGGCCAAGATGACGGCCATGGCCAAGAAGGGCTCCGCGGCGACCACCGCGCGCCCCATGGCGTGGAGCGGCGTTGGCGGCGGCGTCGCTGTGGCCGCCGTCGGTGGCTGGCTGCTGTGGAGCGCGTCATCGTCCATCGCCACCCTTGAGGGGCAGCTGGCGAACAAGCAAGACGGGCGCATCGTCGGCATCAGCCATGAGAAGGCCACCGCTGCGCAGTCGAGCGCCAACGTGCGGGCCGGTGCGGGCATCGCGATGGTCGGCGTGGGGCTCGCGGCCATGGGGTTCGGCACGTGGCTGCTGCTGCGCAAGCAGACCAGCGTGAGCGTGGCGCCAATGGGCGCGGGCGCCAGCTTGCTGGTGCGCTTCTAGCGAGGCCGCGCCGCCCACCATCGCGGCGCGCCGCATGTGCACGCGGAGCGCCTCCATTAGCTGTCGTCATCCAGATAGAACCTGATTTTGAAGCTGCGAATGCGCACGGCCACGGCCTCTCCACGCCGCAAGCCCGGCTTGAAGCGACAGCGCTGCAAGGCCGCGATCGCGGCCTGATCCAGACCGTGACCCAGGCCACGTAGCACCCGGATGTCGCGGCTGTGGCCATCCGGTCCGACGACGAGCTCCAGCTCAACCGTGCCCTCAACCCCGCGCTCACGCGCCGCGGCCGTGTAGCGACCGCTGCAGCGACCTATCGGGAGTGGCATGCGGGTGACCTCATCGACGGCGACGGGCGCGGAGCCGCGCAGCGCCTTGGCTGGTCCGGGCGTCGCCGGTCCGGTGCGTCGTCCGCCCTGCAGCGTGTTGCCAGTGCGCACGGCAGCGCCGGCGCCCTGGGCTGAGGTGGAGTTCATGTCGACACCAAACACGGGCTCGGCGTCGTCGGTCGCGTTCGGGTTCGGCCGCTCGGTCGGCGCTGACGGTCTGTCGGTCGCGACGGGTCTAGGCGACGGCTTGGCGTTTTTTACGGGTCGGACGTGGCGCTTCGGCTTGGGCGCGTCCACCGGCGGATCCGGCAGCTGCTCCAGGACCTCTGGCGCGTCATCTGGCGGCGGCACCTCGGGCGCTGGCGGCGGAGGCAGAGGCGGAGGCGGAGGCGGCGGCGGAGGCGGCGCGTCGACCAGCCGCACCTCGACACGCACGACCGGCGCGGCGATGTCGCGAGGCGGAAGGCGCGCCAACAGGGCGGCGACCCCGGCGTGGATCGCCGCGGAGACGAGCAATGTGGCGACGCCACGGATGAGGGCCCCGCTGTCGCTCATGGCGTCTGCGCGCCCGCAGATCCGGGCTGTTGGCCGGCGCTCGGGCGGTCGACGGACGGCGCGCTCGGCGCGATCCTGGCCGCAGGATCGATCTGAATAGCGAAACTGGCGACGCCTAAGGTTTTGACCAGGTCGAGCAGCCACACGACGCGTCCGTGGGCGACGCCCTTGTCGCCGGCGATGAGCACCGTGCTCTTTGGATCCGCCTTCACCGCGGCGGCGATGGTGGTCTGCAGCGTGGTCGCGTCGACGCGCGCTCCGTCGAGCCAGATGCCGCCGTCAGTGGTCAGCGTCACAGCCACGGTCCTGTGTTTGGGCGTGCTGCCACTGGCCGCCTTGGGCAAATCGACCTCGATGGCCTGCCGGGTGATCAGGTTCGCCGTCAACATGAAGATGATGAGCAGCACCAGCACGATGTCGACCAAAGGCGTGACGTTGATCTCCGTGATGAGGCCCTTGCGACGCGTTCCACCAGCCATGACTAGCCCTCCTGCTGCGGTCGCGCGGCGTGGCTAGGGTCCGACGGCCCGGCCGCTGGGTTGGGGGCGGCCGTCATCCATGCCAACACCTCATGGCCAAAGGCGTCTGCGGACGCGGCGCAGCTCTCGACGTGGCGAGCGAAGACGTTGTAGGCAGCGACCGCAGGCAGCGCGACGAGCAGACCTACTGCCGTGGCGACGAGCGCCTCGGCGATGCCGGTCATGACCGCCGCGGCGCCCTGGGCGGTGTTCGCGGAGAGATCGTCGAAGGCGCGAATGATGCCGAGCACGGTACCGAAAAGACCGATAAACGGGGCGTTGCTGCCGAGCGTGCCGAGAAATGCCAAGCCGCGTTCATAGCGAAGGCGCTCGCGCTCGACCGTGGCGGCGATGTGCTCCTCGACCGAACGGCTGCCGTCCTGGGCGTGCCCCAACGCGGCTCGCGCGACGTTGGCCTCCATGGACGCCGCGTCGCCCAACGCCGCCAACGCGGCGGCGGCACCCTCCCCACGCAGCGACGCGAGGGCGGCCGCCAGCGCCTGGGCTGGTCGGCGCTCACGCGCGAAAAACCACAGCCGCTCCAGCATCTGCGCCACCGCGAGCAGTGAGAGGCCGAGCAGCAACCAGAGGACCCATCGCGAGCCGAGCCGCAACATCAGGTCGAGCAGCTGACCATCGACGGAGGTCGCGCGGGCGGTGGTTGCGGCCGCGGCGGGGGCGATGGCTGCAAGTGCAACAGACGGTGTGGGCATTTGGGGGCTCCTCAGAAGCGGGCGCGAAGGCCGAATGTGGGCAGCACGTAGCGCAGGTTAGCGCCGGGCGTCACCTCCTCCGGCATCAGCGCGACGTTGGTGATGTCGACATAGAAGTCGAGCAACCATCGGTTCCACACCGCGCGTTTGTCGATGCGCAAGTCGAGGCGGAAGAACCCAGCGCCGCGGGCGGTGTTGTACCCCGACGTGGTGGTCGCGGGTTTGCCGCTCTGATACTGCAGCCGCAGGCCCAGATCCCAGTTGCGCGGCAGCCGCATGCCAGCGACGACGTTGAGCAGGTGCGTGCGGTCAAAGTCATAGGCCACCCAGTTCTCGGCCTTCTCGCGCTGACTGAGCGAGAGCGTATAGGCGATCCAGCCGTAGGGTCCGTGGCGTGATTGACGCCGCACCATCAGCTCCAGGCCCATGGCGCGCCCACGCTGCGAGGCGAGGAGGCGGTCGAAGATGTCCTGCGGGTTGGATGTCGCCGCCCCTGCGTTCGGGTCGAGCAGCTGCGTCTGGGCTTGGGTCACGACGCTGGTGGGGTTGATCTCGAGATCGAACACAACGGGATCCATGTGGTTGTAGTAGCCCTCCACGCCAACCGAGAAGCCGTCTCCCAGGCCGATTTCTAGGCCCAAGCTGGTCTGAATCGCCGTGAGCAGCCCGTTGCGCAGCGGCAACATGTCGAGCCCCGGCAGCGGCAGGAACATGCGCGGCGGCTGGTGGAAGACGCCGATGCCAGCCTTCACCCAGGTGGCGCGGGCGTCGTCGGCGACATCGTGCTGATCGCCGCGCAGCGCTGCGTTCGTGGTCGCGGTGGCTGCCAGCGACAGACCCGCGAGGTTCACCACGCCGAGGCGATAGCGCGCAGAGATGCGGGGATCGGCGGCCAACACGTCGGTCTCGCCGTCATAGCGCCAGTCGACACGCACACCGGGCCGCACCAACCAGCGGGGGGTGGGACGCCAGAGGGCCTCCGTGAGGGCTGAGACGACGGTGATGTGGCTCAAAGCGCTGAACGCGTCCTCGGCCGACACCTGACTCGTCGCGCGCGTCGCTGTGTCCGTGCCGGTGCCCACGTCTGTGTTGTGGTAGAGCCCCTCCACGCCGGCCACGAGCTCCAACCCCTCGAGAGGCCGCAGGCGCCACCGCAGCGTAGGCTCAAGCACGATTTTGCTGATCTCGCTGCCCGTCGACAGGCTCTGGTCGATGCCCGTCACGACGCGATAGCGGCCGTCCCACTTTCCCTTGCCATGGAAAGCCCGCAGGTCCAGGCGATGGAACCCGAGCTGGAGCACCGGCACCAACTCCGGATTCAGGTCGTTCGGGTCGGCGTCCGCGGCGGGGCCCTGCACTTCGTCCCACGCGCCGAAGGCAAACACCGTCCAACCGTTTCTGGCGTTGCCACCGTCGAGCCGCACTTGGTAGTCCCAATACGACAGCGACGCCTGATTCGTCGCTAGGCTCAGGATGACGCCCGGATAGCCGACGCGACCGGCCAGCGTGAGGGTGGCGCCGATGGCGGAGACGGGCACGCGGACCAAGCCGCCCGCCTGCAGGAGATTCACGTCTACGTCGATCAGCGTCTCGTCAGGGCGACCCCGGCGCGTGCGACCGTCGATGATCCCGGCCGTGTAGCCGCCATAGAGCACCGGCGCGCCGCCGGGATAGAAGCGCACCTCGTCGATGAACACGGGATGGATCACGGACGGGCCGGCGAGCAGGTGAAAGAGGAGCGGGACGCGGGTCCCGTCGATCAGGAAACCGGTCGAGCCGGGGCTCGCGCCGCGCACGACCGGCAACGGCAGCAGCGAGATGATGGAGGCGACGCCGGGCAACGTCGCCACGACACGGAAGGGATCGCCGAACGTGCCCGGCACCTGTTGAATCTCGGCGCCACGCAGCGTCACACGAGAGAGCTCGCGCCGGCGTTTCTTGCCAAAAACCACGATCTCATAAGGGTCGTAGCGCTCGCGCTCGATGAAGTAGGCCACGGCGAGCTGCTGGCCGGGCTCCAGCTGCTCGCGCTGCAAAAACGGCAGATAGCCGCTGCCGTGCAGCGTCACCCGGGCGGCACCGGAGGGGATCGCGAGGCGAAAGCGACCCCGTCTGTCGCACTCTGCGCGGTAGCGACGACCGCGCACCTGCACCACCACGGTGAGACCCTGGGCCGGCGCCCGCGTGCCCTTCTCGACGACGCGGCCGCGAAGCTGACAGTCGCGTTGTGGACCGTTGGACTTGGCCGGTCGCGGCGGCGGCGCGACGAAGGTGTGGGTGAAGTTGATGGCGACCGTCACCGCGCGGCCTTCGTAGCGTCCGGGTCGGAACTGCCATTGGGAGACGGCGCGCAGCACAGCGTCGTCCCACGGTGGGTTGGGCGGATCGACCCGTTTGGCGGACCGCACGGCGCCGTCTTTGCCTACGACGATGCGCACCCGAACGGCGACGTTGGCCGTGAGGACCGTCGCCTCCGCGGGCGGTTCGATCGCAGTGCGGGTCACCGCGACGGGAGGCTCGAGGCCCGCCGGCAGCGCCGCCGCGACGTTGGGCAACAGGCTGATCGCCCCGAGCGCGAGCCACACCGAAGACACGAGCCCATGGACGCTGGGCGTGTTCATCGCCACCCCACGGACCAGCCGACGGACCAGCCAACGTGGCGCCACCACTGCCTGCGGACGATGGCCGACGCGGTGTCGGGTTCGACGCGGCCGGTGTCGTCGACGCAGAGGCTCGATTGACCGTCGACCTGCAGATCGACGCTCGTCACGGACATGGGGCCGAGCACAACGGACCAGCCCACGCGGAGGAGCGCGGCGAAGCCGGCGCCGTTACAGGACGGCATCGGCGGGCCTGTCGAAGGCAGGGTGAGCGCCGCGACGAGGGCGTCCCGCTGAGAGGCGTTGACCTCCGGGCGGCCGGTGCCACCTTCGACGAACCCGGCCAGTCCCACACCGATGGCGACCGAGAGGTGGTCGCCGAGGTGAAACACGGGCTCCGCTGTCACGGCGTAGCGCAGGCCGAGGAGACCGACGCCTGGGTCACCGGCGACGCTGCCGTAAGCGAGGCCGACGAGCAGCGACCAGTCGGCGTCTAGCCGCGCGCCCAGACGCGCGACAACCCCGAATCCATCGCCCGATGGCGCGTCGCTGAGGCCGGTGAGCCAGAGGTAGCGCACGCCGATCTCCACGCGGAAGCCGCCGACACGCCACCCGACGCGGTCAGCGACGGTGGGGAGCGAGACGCGAAACAACTTGGCGTCGGTCGGCGCTGCGGTCGGCGCTGCGGTCGGCGCTGCCGTCGCTGTTGCGGCCATCGCTGGCGCGATCGCGGCCGGCGCCGCGGCGCGTGCGATCGCCGAAGCGGCCTCAACGGACGCGGCGGACAGCCCGACGAGGGCGAGGGTCACGGCGAGCGTCACGGCGACCGTCAGGGCCATCGCCGCGCGGCCCGCCGCTAGGAGGCCCGTCGCGTTTGGTGGACTGTGTCGTCTCAAGGCTTGGTCGCCCCGCCGGCGGCCACGACCTTGCAGGGCCACCAATCAGGAGGGGATCCGCTCAGGTCCCACTGCGGGATCGCGCAGCGCGGATCGTTGCGACAGCCGCGCACCGTGTAATGCCGCAGCGCCGGGCATGAGGTCTCGGCGTACGCGACGATGAGCTCCTCGCTGATCTCCGCCGGCCCCTTGTTGCCGCCCGAACCGGGCTGTCCGCGCGCATCACCGCTCGCTCCGTCCTTGCCACCCCCGGACGCATCGGGGCCGCCCACCAACCTGCCGAGGGGGCCGAGCGCCGCGGCGCCGATGGGCCGACAGACCCATGGCAATTCCTCGAGGAACGCGCCCTTCGCCGGCGCCTCGCGGTACCGGGGTGTGCCGTTGGCGTTGGCCGCGCTGCCCCGCGTACAGCCGACCGCCTGCACCGTGCGGGTCGCTGCGCGTGTGAGCTCGACAGCGCCTACGTCAAGGGTGGTAGCGGTGCACCCCGTTGTGGCGGGCAGCTTGCCCTTGGCGAACGCCAGTATGGCGTCAAGCGTGGAGAACCCGGCGGCGCCAACGAGGGAGTAGCCCACCGGCGGCGGCGGGCACCCCTCGCGCGGGTAGTAGGCGGAGAGCGCGTCAAAGCCGCCCTCGCGAAAGGCGACACGTACGTCCGGTCGCGTCATCGAGAGCAGGCTCGCTGCGTGTAAGACGTCGCGGTCGGCGGTAGCGTCTGCCTCGTCGGGTTCCCCGCCGCCTGGGCCGCCGTCGCCATGCTCACCCGGGCCGCCGCCGTCGGAGGGGAGCGGGTCATCATCGTGACGATGGAGCCAATGCGGGCTGCGCAGCGACAGGGTGCCGTCGCCGTCGCGGTCGTCGTACAGCACCACCGAGGCGAAGGCGACACGGGCGCTGAGGTCGCCCACCAGGAGATCCGCCGCCGGCAGCGCCAGGATGCTGAGATCAGCCGTGCCGTCGGGCTGCAGCGGCGCGCTCGCGCCGACGTAGTTGGGATAGAACCCGAGCGGATCGCGGCAGCCAGCGTCGGCCACGGCCCGCACTGTCGAGTCCGCGCTGAGCGTCGCGGTCCAACAGAAGCTCTCCACCACCGTCTGCCCCGCCCACACGAGGCCGACGCGCGGGTGCTTCATGTCGGTGACGTCGGTGCCTGGCGCGAGCTGTACGTGCAGCGTCGCCAGCGGCGCGAGGTTGTCGGAGAGCCCCACCACCTTGCCGGTACATGCGGTAGCGAGCGCGACGACCAGGAGGCCGAATATCAGGCGTATTAGCGTGTCCATAGGGCCTCCAGCGTGGCCGTCCAGCCGGGTCGCAGCGCCCTCCCTGAGAGATGGCAGGTTGGCCCGGCGCGCACCGCGAACGAGATCGGGCCGGCGATCTGAAGCTGCGCGCCAAGCGCCAATGACGCGATCGGTAGGACCGCGGTTCCCGACGCCGTGATCGCGCCAGACCCCAACCGCGCCGATTGGTGTCGAACCCGCCGCTCGTGCACGACCGTGGCGCCGAGGCCAGCGCGCACGAGCCAAGCGCCTTTGCCGCGCGTCAGGCGCGCATCGACGTGGCCCTGCAGCCGCGCCTCATCGTGGTCCACGCGCCAGTTTTCAGTGTCGCCCCCGCTCGCCAACCACGACAGATCGAGGCCGGTGCTGAGCTGCCAGCCCATAGATCGGCCGCGCGGACCGACTTGCACTGACAAACCGACCCCCGTCCCGAGACCCGGCTCCAGCAGCCCAGGCACGCCGACGCCAAAGGCGAGGCCCCATTCACGCGACGCCGTCGATGGGCGTCTGACTGTGCCTTCACTCGCCCCAGTCGCCCCAGTCGCCCCAGTCGCCCCAGTCGCCCCAGTCGCCCCGGCCGAGCGTGGTGTGACGACGCAGAGCGACGCCACCGCACACGTGACCACGCAGAGCAGGTTGGCGAGGCGCTGGTAGGCGACGTGGCGAATGGCAGGCTCCTTCGGCTGGACACGCACGCCGGCCCACGCGACAGCAGGCTGAGCCCGTGGTGCAGCACGGCGCGTCACCGCATCGCGGTGATCGATGTGCCGACAGGTTGCACGGTCCGCGGAGGGGGCGCGACCACATCGACGTGAAGAACTGTACACCGCCGTGGAAAACGCCGTCCTTTGGGGCTCACAGCGGTGGCAGGGGCCAATGAGGGACAGTCGCCGCGCCCCATACCCACACCGCGCTGGCATCGCGGCGCCTCAAGCGGCACACTCGTGGTGACGGAGCCAGCACCTCACCGTGGCGTGCTCGCGCTTCTCCGCCCCCGGCCAAGCCTGCGATGATCGTCAAACAGCCCCACAACGTCGAAGGAACCCCAGTCCTCGTGGTCGAAGATGACCCGACGTCGCGTTTTCTGCTCTGTTCGGACCTGGAGCGCTGGGGCTACACAACCCTCCAGGCGGACGACGGCGACGGCGCGATCGCGCTGCTCACCGCAGAGCGCGGCCCCCAGCCTCAGCTGGTGCTGCTCGATTGGAGCATGCCCGGCAAGAGTGGGCTCGAGGTGGTCACCGCGATTCGTCGCCTGCAATCGGCGCAGTGGCGGCCGTACATCATCATGGTCACGTCGCACAATCAGAGCGATGACGTGGTGACCGCCCTCAACACAGGCGCCGACGACTTCATCACCAAACCCTACGATCCAGGAGTGCTGCGGGCCCGCGTCGCTGTCGGCCAGCGCATGGTGGACCTGCAGCGCTCCGTACGGGAGAAGAACCAACAGGTTGAACGTTCGGAGTGTGATTTCCAGACCCTGATCGACAACGCGCCGGATGCGGTCTTCCTCCACCGTGAGGGGCGATGCATCTACGGGAACGTGGCGGCGCGCAAGCTGGCTGGCCGGGGACCGGACACGGATTTGACCGGCGTAGAGATTCTGTCGTTGCTGCATCCCGAGGACGTGGTCCCGACGATCGAGCGCATCGACAGGTTTCTGAGCACAGGCGTTCGCACATTGCCCAACGAGGTTCGTTTCCGCCAGCATGACGGTACGTACACCACAGTCGAGACCACCGGCGTCGCCGTCAGCTTCGAAGGCAAGCCAGCGGTGCTGGTGTTTGCGCGCGACGTGACGAAGCGCAAAGAGCTGGCCGACAAGATGATCCAGATGGATCGCGTGATCGCGATCGGATCGCTGGCCGCCGGCGTCGATCACGAGATCAACAATCCGCTGAGCTATGTCAGCGGCAACGTCCGACTCGCGCTCGAAGGGATAATCGCCTTGCAGCGCGACCCCGTCGACGCCGACGCGCTATCAGCCGGCTTCACAGAGCTGGTGTCGCTGCTCACAGAGGCCGCCCAGGGCACCCACCAGATCACGAAGATCTGCCGGGACCTGCGTGGGCTGGCGCGGGAGCGCACCGAGCCCCACGGGCCGTGCGACATCAGCGCCGTGATCGAGGCCGCCGTGCGGGTGACGGACAACCAGGTGCGCTACCGTGCCAACCTGGAGCGGTCATTCGCGCCGGTGCCGCCGGTGTTGGGCAGCAGCTCGAAGCTGACGCAGGTGTTCATCAACCTGCTGGTGAACGCCGCGCAGTCCATTCATGAGGGGGCCGCTCAGGCTAACCGCATCTCGATTCGCACCGTGGCTGAGCCCGATTGGGTGCAGATCGAGATCAGCGACACCGGCGTCGGCGTCGAACCGGAGCATCTTGAGCGTGTGTTTGAGCCCTTTCACACCACCAAAGACGTCGGCCAAGGGACGGGGTTGGGGCTCGCGATCTGCCGCCAGATCGTCACCGCGCACCAAGGCGAGATCACGATGGTGAGCACGATGGGCGTCGGCAGCGTGGTGCGCGTGCGTCTCCCGACCATGGCAGCGCCGAGCTTGGAGGCCGCGATCCCGGCTCCGGAGCTGACTGCTGCTCCGGCGCAGGTGGCTCCGCAGCCGTCACGGCGACGCGTGCTGGTCGTAGACGATGACGTGCTCGTCGCCCGGCTGCTCAAGCGCCGCCTCGGCAAGCGACACGACGTGACGGTCGCGCACAGCGGCGCAGCGGCGTTGGCGCTGCTGAGCGCGGGAGAGCGGTACGACGTCATCTTCAGCGACTTGATGATGCCAGAGATGACGGGCATGGAGCTGCACGCCCACGTTCTCGAGCGGTGGCCGGCCATCGCGGAGTCGATGGTTTTTTTGACGGGTGGCGTCTTCACGGCGGCAGGCAGAGCGTTCTTTGACCGTGTGACCAACCGACGCTTCTACAAACCGTTTTCGATGCAAGAGCTGGACGAGTTGGTGCAGGCCTCACGCTGAGCCCACGTGACGCGATCCTCCGAACTCGGTACACCTGTGGTGGTCCGACACCCTGGGAGGCTGCTGATGGCCCGATTTTCTGGCACCTACAACGAGACCTTCGTGGTGGACGCGCCGCTGGATGTGGTGCGCGACCACTTCAGCAGCCTCGACGCCATCATCGCGAACTACGGCCCCATCGAGCATGTCGACCGGATCGGCGACGATACGTTGAAGTTCGTCATTCAGGAGAAGCGGGACCGCGGCGTGCGCTATCAGGGCCGCTACACCTGCCAATACACCGTCGAGTCGGATCATCGCATGTCGTGGCGCACGCTGAGCGACGAGAACATGTGGTCGAGCGGTTCCGCGGTGTTTCGAGACCTTGGCGGCAGCACTGAGGTGCAGTACGCGCAACGTATGGACACGGAGATCGGTGTGCCGCGGCTCATGGCGACCCTGGCGCGGGGCATCGTGAGTCGCGAGATCGCTGGCGGCATCCAAGCCTATCTTGGCCGTATGCGCGCTGCGTGCCCACGCCGATAGGGTCCGACGACCGATCCATCAACCCTACCGACGAGGCGAAGCTCATGCCCCACCCATCGACTGCGCGGAGAGCTGCGCGCCACGCGATTCGCGCGCCAGAGCGGTGGCTCGGTCGGTTTGAGACGACGCTGCCTGTCGGCGACCTTGAGCAGCTCGTGCGGATTGGACCCGAGGAGCCGTCGGCGCATGACTTTGCCGGGCTGTGGGACGAGGTGCTGCGCCTGTACCAGGGCGGTCTGCACCCGGCGGTGGGGCTGACGGTCTTCCACCGCGGCCGCTGCGTGCTGGACCGCACGGTGGGCCATGTCGACCACCAACCGGGCGAGACGCCGGGCGCTGTGGTGGAGTTGGACACGCCGTTCAACCTCTTCAGCGCGTCGAAAATCCTGACGGCGATGCTGATTCATGCGCTGGCCGAAGATCACCTGATCGACCTGGATCGTCGGGTGGATCACTACCTTCCGGGCTTCGGCGTTCACGGTAAGGGCCACATTCGTGTGCGTCATTTGCTCAACCACACAGCCGGTATCCCGGACATGCCAACCGGCATCGACTTGGTTGCGGCGTTGCGCACCGGCAACATCCCCTGGGAGGCGCTGTACGATCTCAAGCCACAGTGGGAGCCGGGCCGCGCCCACGCCTACCACGCTGTGACGAGCTGGGTGCTGCTGCAGCAGATCGCCGAGCAGGTGACAGGCAGCGACCTTCAAACGCTGCTGCGGACCCGGCTGATCGAGCCTGCGGGCATCGAGGGGCTGACGTATGGCGTCCCGGCAGATCAGGTCGCGCGCGTCGCCAAACACGCCTACACCGGCATCGCGGCGCCGCGGCTGATGGCGGAGATCTTCGAGCGGAACATCGGCGTCGATTTGGACACCGCGGTCCACCTGACCAACAGCCCGGAGTTCCTCACGGCGGTGCTGCCGTCTGCCAACATCTGCGGCACCGGTCGGCAGATGTGCGCGTTCCTGCAGCTCCTGCTCGACGGCGGCCGGGCGATGGACGGCACGCGGGTGCTGCAGACGAAGACGATCCAGAACGCGGTGACCGACGTCACACCCGTGCAGCTCGACGGCACCTTCGGGTTTCCCATTCGCTACGGGCTCGGCGTCATGATGGGCGGGATGCGCTTTTCGCTGTTTGGGCTGAACACCCGCGGCGCCTTTGGTCACCTCGGCTTCACGGGTGTGGTGGTCTACGCCGATCCGGTGCGGGAGCTGGCCGTCGCCTTCCTCAACACCGGAAAGCCGATGCTCGCGCCGGGAATGGTGCGCTGGTACTGGATCTTGCAGCGTCTTACGATGCTGGTGCCGCGCGGGCGGCTACCCTGGCGACACGGGTGAACAGGGTGGCCTCCAGGGGCGACGTCGAACGCCGAGCGGTGTAGCGAACGCGCGCGGTGACGCTGCGACTGTGCGCGCGGATGAGCCGCTACACACACCACAGGAGACTGGATCGATGCCGCACGAGTACAACCGCGTCCGGCTGCGCAGCGAGCAGCTGGCCGCAGGGCTGAGCGCGGAGGATCAGACCGCGCAGAGCATGCCCAACGCCAGCCCGGTGAAGTGGCATCTCGCCCACACCAGCTGGTTCTTTGAGACGTTTGTGTGGATCGGAGCGCTGGGCCGCGCGCGCATCGCGCCAGCGTCTTGGGGCGTGCTGTTCAACAGCTACTACGAGCACGTCGGCGTGCAGTTCTCCCGGGCGATGCGCGGCGTGTTGACCCGGCCGACGGTGGCGGAGGTGCTCGCCTACCGCCACGAGGTCGACGCGGCGATGCGAAGCGTGTTGGCCGAGGATCCGGCGCAGGAGGTGCGCGCGCTGATCACGCTGGGGCTCCATCATGAGCAACAACACCAGGAGCTGCTCTGCACCGATCTCCTGCACCTGCTGTCGTTGAACCCGCTGGCGCCAAGCGCCGGGCTGCCCATCAATCCGGGGCCGCAGCGCGCCGATGCCAGCTGGCTGGCCCACCCGGGGGGCGTGATCGACGTAGGTCACGCCGGCGACGGCTTCTCGTTCGACAATGAGGGGCCACTGCACACCGCCCTGCTCGCCCCGCATGCTGTGAACAGCCGGTTGGTGACCAACGGCGAGTATTTGGCGTTCATGCGGGACGGCGGGTACAGCCGGTTCGATGTGTGGATGTCGCTCGGCTGGCAGACCGTGCAGGACCTAGGCTGGCAGGCACCGGCGTATTGGCGGAGGGACGACCTGGGCTGGCAGCGCTTCACGCTGATGGGGCCCGTGCCGCTGGCGTTGGACGCGCCGGTCAGCCACGTCTCCTGGTTCGAGGCTGACGCGTACGCGCGCTGGGCCGGCGCGCGCCTCCCGACCGAGTTCGAGTGGGAGGCTGCCGCGCCATCGGCAGCCACGACTGGGTCGGATTTCTATGGCCAGGTCTGGCAGCGGACGGCCTCCCAATACGTTGGATATCCGGGCTACGAGCCGGCGCACGGCGCTGTGGGCGAGTACAACGGCAAGTTCATGTGCAACCAGTTCGTGCTGCGTGGGTCAAGCGTCGCGACGCCGGCTGGCCACGCCCGCAGGACGTATCGCAACTTCTTTCAACCCGAGTCACGCTGGCAGTTCAGCGGGCTTCGCCTAGCTCGGAGCTCCGCCGCATGAAACTTATTGATCTCGCTCCGTCCGTCACGGATTTTGCTGCGGACGCGGCGGTCTCGTTGGCTCAGATCCCGCCGAAGCTGCACAGCAAACATCTCTACGACGAGGTGGGCTCGCAGCTGTTCGACGCCATCACACGCGTCGAGGAATACTACCTCACCCGCGTCGAGCAGCTGATCTTCACGACCCGCATGGCGGAGCTCGCGCGGGTCGTGGGCCCGAACGTTCGTGTGGTGGAGTTCGGCGCGGGGCTTGGCGACAAGACCCACCGGCTGCTGTCAGGGCTCGATGACCCGCGCGAAGTCGTGCTGATCGACATCTCGAAAGCGGCGCTGCTGTCTGGCGCGACGGCCATCGAGACGGCCTTTCCGCACGTGACCGTGACCGCGATTTGCGCCGACTATGACGAAGCCATCACGCTCGAACCGCACGACGATCGCAGCGTGATGTTTTTTCCCGGCAGCACTTTGGGCAACTTCACCAACGAAGAGGCCGTCGTGTTTTTGCGGCGTCAGCGAGCGCTCGTCGGACCCGGCGGCGGCCTCATCCTGGGCGCAGACCTCATCAAGGACCCGGAGGTGCTGATCGCAGCGTACGACGACGAGGCGGGCGTCACGCGCGACTTCAACGTGAACCTGCTGCAGCGCCTTGCCGACGCGGGCGGGCGCGTGTTGCCTCATCACTTCCGACATGAGGCGCGCTGGGTCGCTGAGCAGTCCCGCATTGAGATGCACTTGGTGGCCGAGCAGGCGACGGCCATCTCGGTGCTGGAGACGTCGGTGTCTTTCAAGCGCGGCGACAGCATTCAAACCGAGAGCTGCCACAAATACACGCCGGAGGCGCTGACCGAGCTGTTGGCCGAGAGCGGCTGGTCGACGGCGCAGATCTGGATGGATGACGAGCGCCGATTTGCGGTGGTGTGGGCGACGGCGACGCTGTAGCGAGGGCGCGGCTACTCCATGAACGCGGGCGCCACCTCGTCGCCCGGACGGCTAGCTTTGGCTGGCCGGGGCGCGACTTTGGCCGGCCGAGGTTTCGCGGTCGGCTTGCGATCCGCGACCGGTCGAGCCGCTGCGGGAGCGGCGGAGGCGGCCGAGAGAGCGAGGAGCGCGAGGAGCGCGAGGAGGG
>CALENB010000475.1 GCA_937910235.1 uncultured Myxococcales bacterium
CGCAGCGGCGCCATCGCCCGCGCCAGCGGTGCCCGTTCCTGAGACCGTCGTCGTGGTGCCGTCGCTTGAGACTTTGCGAATGGCGTGGTTATTTCGGTCCGCGACGTACACGACGCCGCCTGGTCCCGTGGCGACGCCGTAGGGCGAGTTGAACCAAGCCGCGCTGCCCTTGCCATTCAACAGGCCATTCTTTCCGCTGCCCGCCAGGGTCGTTGTCGTACCATCCTTCGAAATCTTACGAATTCGATGATTCACAGCGTCCGCCACGAACACTGTGTCGCCATCGATGGCGACGCCATACGGCTTGTTGAACTTCGCTTCCGCGCCCTTTGCGTCCGCAAATCCGGCCACGCTGCCGCCAAGGGTGTCGACGAAGACACCGACGCCAGCCACGCATTTGCCAGCGGCGCAGGTGTCGCCAGCGGTGCAGGGGTCACCGTCTTCGCAGGCTCCCGAGGCCGCCGTGTTTGCGCATGCGCCGGTCTTGGCGTCGCAGCTGTCCGCCGTGCAAGTGTTGCCATCATCGCAGGTCTTCGCGCTGCCTTTACACGTCAGCCCGCTGCCGACCTTCGCGCAGCTGTCCTTGATGGTGCATGGGTTCGCGTCGTCACAGAGCAGCCCCTCTTTGCCAGGCGTGACGGTGCACGCGGCGTTCTGCGGATTGCAGCCATCCACAGTGCATGGGTCTTTGTCGTCACAGACCTTGGCCTTGCCGGGCACGCATTTTCCGTCCGCGCAGGCGTCGCCAGTTGTGCACTGGCTGCCGTCGTCGCAGCTCTTGGTGTTGATGGACGACACGCACTTGCCTTTGTCGCACTGCTCGTCCGTACATGCGTTCTTGTCGTCGCAGTCCGTGGCCACGGCGCAGTAGCCGCCGCAACCCGGGATCCCCTTGAAGACGCAGCCGCCGTCGCCTGGGTTGCAGGCGTCGGTGGTGCATTTGTCGCCATCGTCGCATTGCTTCTCGGTGCCCGGGGCGCATTTTCCGGCCTTACAGACATCAGCGAGCGTGCAACCATCAAAGTCGTCGCAGGGCCCAGCGTTGTCGAGGTGCACGCAGCCGCTCGAAGGGAGGCATCCGTCGTTTGTACAGGGGTTGCCGTCGCCGCAAGGCGTCTGCAGGCCCGCGCAGACGCCTTTGTCGCAGCCGTCTTTGGTCGTGCAGGCGTCGCCGTCGTCGCACGCCGCCACTACCGGCTTCCACACACACTTGCCGCCCGTGCACGCGTCGCTCGTGCACGTGTTGCTGTCGTCGCAGTGGGCGTCGACTTGGCAGAAACCGCCGCAGCCGACGATGACGCTGTGACTGCACACGCCGGTCTTGGCCTCGCAGCTGTCCTCCGTGCATTTTTGGCCGTCGTCGCAGGTCTTCTTTCCGCCGGCTACACAGACCTTGCCGCTGCACGTGTCGTTGACGGTGCAGGGATCGCCATCGGCGTCGCAAGGTTTGGCGTTCGCCACGTGGACGCACCCAGTCTTCGGCTGGCAGGCGTCATCCGTGCAGGGGTTGGCGTCGTCGCAGGGCAGGGTCGCCCCCGCGGCGCAGACGCCCGCTTTGCAGCTGTCGTTGGCGGTGCAGAACGACCCGTCTGCGTCACATGCCGAGCCGTCGAGTCCTGTCTTGCCGAACACGCAAGCGCCGGTCTTCTTGTCGCAGCTATCGACCGTGCATGGGTTGTCGTCATCGCACGGTTTCACTGCGCCCTTCAGACAGAGCTTGTCCTTGCAGCCATCGCCGACGGTGCAGGCATCCCCATCTGCGTCGCAAGCAGCCTGATTCGCGACGAACGCACAGCCCGTCTTTGCGTCACAGCTATCCGTGGTGCATGGATTGGCATCGTCACATGTCGCCGCAGCGCCCGTCACGCAGACGCCGGTCTGGCAGCTATCGCCGCCGGTGCAGATGGAGCCGTCGGCGTCACACGCCTTGCCCTCATTCTTGGCGGCGCTGTCGCACTTGCCGGTCTTCTCTTGGCAGGCGGTCTCCAGGCAGTCGCCGTCCTTGCTGGTGTCGCAGGTCACGATGGTCTTTGGATCGACCTTGCATACACCGACGGCGCCGGATTTATCGCAAAATAGCGTGCCGTTGCAGACGCTGCCGTCCTCCTTGCCCGCGCAATCCTTGTCGCTGGCGCAGCCGCAAATGTAGCTGGTCGCCTGGCACTTGCCCGCGCTGCAGCTGTTGGTCGTGCACGCGTCTCCGTCCGTGCAGGTCGCGGTGGTCGGCAGATTCACGCAGCCGGTCTGGGCCGAGCACGCATCTGACGTGCATGGGTTAAGGTCGTCACAAAGGGCTGCAATTTTGGGCTTGCCGACACACGTGCCGCCGGTGCACACATCAAAGTCCGTGCAAGCGTTGCCGTCGTCGCACGGCGCGCCGACTGGGGTGTAGACACAGCCCTTCTTCGCGTCGCAGGTGTCGTTCGTGCAAGCGTTGCCATCGCTACACTGCGTGACCTTGCCGACGCACACGCCGGCGTCACAGGCGTCTCCTTGCGTGCAGATGTTGCCGTCGTCGCACGTGGCGCCCGGCGTCGCTCCGCCCGACGTTGTTCCGCTCGACAGCGGCCCATGCACGCAGACGCCGGAGAGACCTTCGCAGCTGTCTTTGGTGCAGGGATTCTGGTCGTCGCAGTCCTTGTTCGCGCCGCCGGCGCAGGTGCCATCGTCCTTGTCGCACTGATCGCCGCTGGTACATTGGTTGCCGTCATCACAAGCCCCAACGGTGGGCGTCTGTGTGCAGCCTTTCACCTTGTCGCACGTGTCGGCCGTGCAGGTGTTGTTGTCGTCGCAGGAGCTCACTGCGCCCGCGCAGCCGCCCTTGGTGCAGGCGTCGCTCGTGGTGCAGGCGTTGCCGTCATCGCAGGTCTGGCCATCGCTCACAGCGCCGTGCCCGCACGCGCCGCTGTTTTTGTCGCAGGTGTCGTTCGTGCACGGGTTGCCGTCGTCGCAGTCTTTCTTTTTTCCCGGAACGCAGGAGCCAGCGGCGCATTGGTCCTGCGTGCAAGCGTCGCCGTCGGCCTCGCACGGCGCGTTCGAAGGTGGGTTCGTGCAGACGTTTCCGTCGCAGGAGTCGAGGGTGCAAGGCTCCCCGTCCGAGCACGTCGATTCGTCCGTCTCGCCATCGCAGTCGTCATCGAGCCCGTTGCAGCTCTCATCGCCAGTGGCGACGCACCCGGCCGTGTCCTTCCCACCGTCCGCACCATCGCCGTCCGCTGCAATGCTGTCGCCGGAGCCCACTGTGTCGCCGGAGCCCACTGTGTCGCCGGAGCCCACTGTGTCGCTAACGTCCGCGTTGACGCCGTCTCCTGTCGCAACGTCGGCGACCGGCACGTCCGCCACCGCCACATCCACCGGCAGTCCCGTATCTGTAGGCGTCACATCCAGCTTGCCGGCGTCACCGCCCAGCGTGTCCAACGCCGCCACGGGGCCACTCACGACCGTGTCTTCCGCACCGCAGCCAGCGAAGGAGCCCGCGACCAGCGCGACCCACAACGCGCCCGCCCAGCGGATGTCGAGCGTCGAGCCCGGATGCACGCGGTGAAAGCGGGACGATTGGCTACAGGGGTACGGGTCAGACATGCTTCGCTCCTCAAGACGGATGACTTGCGACGTGATCACAAGACGCCGGGGCATCGTGCCCGCCACGTGGATCGCGCGCAATGCGATTTCTTGACAGCTCGGACGTGTTGTGACCGATCGCGGTCACGCACCGGTGGGCCTGCTGGGCGCTCGTCGGTCCTGCATGCCGGGCAGTCTAGGGCGTCGGCACGCAGGCCAGACACGTGCCGCTCGTCGGTTGCCAGGGCGTGAACGCGCAGACCCCGCTTGGGGGCGCCGCGGTCACGTGCAGGCACGCCTTGACACATTTGCTGCCGGTGCAGCCGGTGCATGGCGCGCCAGCGAGCGCACCGTCATCGATCACCCCGTTGCAGTCGTCATCGAGGCCGTTGCAGACCTCAACGCCGCCGGGATGCCGAGCCTTGTCGTCTGGCGCGCAGTCGTCGTCGTCCGGCCAGCCGTCGCCGTCCTTGTCGGCGACGCCTACGCAGCTTGGATCAGAGCCCAGGCAGCTCTGCAGCACGCCATCCCCGCAGCGTTCGGGTGCGCCGGGGAAGCGGAGCGGGTCGCCGTCGTCGCAGTCCAGGGGTGAGACGACGCCGTCTCCGTCTTCGTCTTCGGGGTCACAGGGCGTTATCTTGCCGTCACAGCTCAGGTCGCAGATCTGCAGCATTTTGGTGGTCGGCTTGGCGCCAGCCGGGATCGGCTTGCCCGGCTGCCAGTCCGGCGCGAGCTGGAGCACCAACGCTGTGTACGTCAGACAGCAGCCCTCGGTCGCGCCTGGGTGAAACTCCGGCAGCAGCGCGGCCAACGGCGCGGCGCACGCAGACACCTCAACCGGCGTGGGTACGCCATCTCCGTCGGGATCGTCGAGGTTGCAGCCTTCGTTGATCTTGCCGTTGCAGTTGTCGTCTTCAGGTGTCGCGCAATCCTCGACGGCGGCCTTTTTGGTGTGGGACGTGCAGTACAAGCCGCTGCTGTCGGTCATACACGCGGTCTTGCCGCCGGCACAGGCGCCCAGGCCGCAGCTCACGCCAAGCCCAACGGCCGGCTCGCTTGGATCGATGGGCGCGTACGGCAGGTCCTCGTCCGTCTTGCCGTCGCAGTCGTTGTCGAGACCATCGCAACGTTCGGGCGCGCCCGGGTACACCGTGGCGATCTTGGCGGCGTCTGGGCCGCAGGCGGCCTCCTTGCAGTCTGGGTGGCCATCTTTGTCGGTGTCTGGGCACGAGAGATCCGCGCCGTCGCAGTCCTCGTCGATACCGTTGCCGCACACGTCACACCCGGACTCCACGATCCAGGGGTTGGCTACGGCGCCTGTCGCTGCGTTGTCGTCGCAGTCCGCGGGTTCGTCCGCGGCGCAGCAGCCGGCGCGTTTGCAGTCGCGCGCGCCGTCATGGTCCAGATCGCAGGGGTCGTCGACTCGGAGTGTCAGACGAAGCTGCCCGGCGGCGCGGGTGTCGACGAGCACGACACCTGCGGCGACCAGCTTGTCGCCGTCGTAGGCCACACCGCGCAGCCAAGCGGTGGCGGCGCCCTTGGGCTCCGACAGCTTGATGAGCACGCCGTCCTTCGCTAGGTCAACACCGCTCGGCGGCGCCAGCTCCCATCCGGTCTCGCCCGCTGCGGGCCGCATAAACGGGGCGTTGACGCCATCACGCCGCATGAGACCGAACGCGAGGCGGCTCACCTTGGCGCCACCGGTGACGGTGACGCGGACGTACTGCGCGTCCCACTGCACGACCTCCTCGCCACCGCACGCAGCGAGGGAGAGAAGCACAACGATTGCGGGCGCTACGCGGAGCGTGATGGCGAGAGGGAGACGCATGGGAACCGCAGTGTGCCGGCACGGGCTTGGCTTGCACAGGGGCAACCGCGTTGCGCTGATCACCATCGCTCGGCGAGAGGCGGTCACCTCCCCGCGTCGTCGCGGCCCGACCGCAACGCTCGCAGGTGCCGTTGGGCGCGCTGATCGTTCGGTCTTCTGGCCAAAATCCACTGAAACCAACGCCGCGCCTTGTCGCGCTCACCAACCTGCAACGCGGCGATCGCGAGGTTGTTGGCGAACAGCGCTGGGCCAAAGCGCGCGGCACAGGCCTCCCACATCGCCAACGCCTTGTGCCGCTCGCCCTCGAAGAAGAGCCCGTGACCCGCCATGCGACAGACCTGCGGGCTGTCTTTTTCGTAGCGCAAGGTCTGCTTCCACAGCTGCACCGAGTCCCGCCACGTCTCGATCTGCGGCGCCGCGCGGAGCGAGAGCACCAAGAGCGCACCCGTCGCGACGAGCAGCACGGGACGAGGTAGCGCTTGCGGTCGCCCCGATCGCGCAGGTGGGGCAGGGCGCGACGCGATCGACCCCAACACGCCCCAGCAGAGCGCGACCCACGGCAGCAGCATGTAGGAGTCGGCGACATGGCGGCGCAGGGGGACGAGGTTGCTCACCGGAAGCCACGCAAAGAGCGCAAAAGCGGCCGCCCAGCCCGCGACGTGGTGCCGCCAACGCCATGAGATGCCGACCGTCATCGCCCCAACGGCCGCCGTCGCGAGCTCGGTGACGCCGAAGGTCGTGGGGGTCTCAATGACGTACTTGGCCCGCAGCCAGGCGGGCGCCGCGAGCATGCGCAAGTGCCAACTCGTCGCGTGCAAGCTTCGCAGCAGCCGCGCGCCCGGCGTGTCCGCGGGCGTGGCCGTCTCCAAGCCGCCGAGCTGCAGGTGCCAAGCCGACCCGACCACAATGATGACCGCGGCCAGCCCGCAGAGCGCCGCCACCAGGACCCATGCGGCGCTGGCTGGCCGATGGCCTCGTGGCCGCCCAACCGTGACCGCCCACACCGCGAATCCCGCGAGACAGACGCCGGTCGGCTTGCTCGCCATGGCGAGGACGGCAAAACCGGTCGCCAGCCACCACCAGCGGGCGCTGTCCGATACGCGCGCACGCCACAGCGAGAGCAGCGTCAGCGCCGCGAAAATCCCGACAAACAGGTCTTTTCGCCCCGTGATCCAGGCGAGGGGCTCTGCGGCGACCGGGTGGGCGACCACCAGCCCGGCGAACAGCGCCGCTGGCCACCCGGGCGCGATGCTGACGCTCCCCAAACCGTAGAGCGCGAGGGCGAAACCAAAGATCCAGAGGAGCTGTGTTCGGTGGTAGCCCTGGCCCTGCGCCGGCCGTACGGCGTCCAACGTCTCGGGTCCATACAGCGCGCGGTCCAGGCGCCACGTCGCCAGGGTCAGCGGCAGGGGATAGCCGATGTTTCGCCCCAACCAGCGATCGAGCGGATGCGCGGCTGCGGGATCGACGACCGCTGGGTTCGCGTACACGTGATGCCGGTCGTCCCAGTCGACGAAATGGAACGACGCGGTGCGGCCATACAGCGCGGCGACGAGGCAAAACAGCGCCAATGCACTCAGCAGCTGCGTTCGGTGGTGTCGGAGAAAAGCGCTCACCCGGCGAGCGTATGTCGTGGTGGTGGGCGCGCGCTACCCGTCTTCGGTCGGTTCGGTGGGGCCGGGCTCGAACGGGTTCGGATCGTACGGGTTCGAATCATAGGGGTTTGGATCGGCGGCGTCTACGTCGATCATGCCGGGATCTCGGGCGTCGACGTCGAGCGGATCGATGGTGAGCGACACGTCGCCAGTTGGGTGCAGGTCAAAGTCCAACACCAAGGGGAGGTGGTCCGAAGCGTCTCGGGTGAGCACCGTCTTGAGCACACGGGCGCGACGCACGACCAGCTCGCCGCGCACAAACGCCTTATCTAGCGATCCCATTGGCATGTAGGCGGGGAAGGAGCGAAAGGAGGAGATGGGGCTGGTGACATGGGTGAACCCCGCGTCGGCAAACGACTCGCCGTGCAGCTGATCGCGCCAATCGTTGAAGTCGCCGGCGATGAGCGTGGGCAGCGCGGCGTGCTCGGTGAACTCTTTGCTCTCGAGCAGCGTCGAGACTTGCCAGCGGCGCTCGATCTCCGCTAGGCCGAGGTGCCAGTTGACCAGCAGCAGCGGGCCCTTGGGCGCCTCCACGATGCAGAGTTGGGCGCCGCGCGGCTTGCGCCAGTTGAGGCGGAGACACATGTCGTGCTGCCAGCGGAGCGGGTGTCGCGACAGCACCAAGTTGCCGTAGCCGCCGTCACGAACCGAGACGTTTCGCTGGTAGACGCTGTGCGCGAAGTTCAGCTTTTCTGCGAGTAACTCGGGCTGATGGTGCATCTTCGACCGGGGAACACCGGAGTCGACCTCTTGCAGGCAGACCACGTCGGGCTTGGCCTTGGCGATCACCTCGATGACCCGTTCGATGCGATAGCGCCGGTCTCGACCGCCGATACCCTTGTGGATGTTCCAACTTAGCAGCCGCATGCCTCACCTCACTGGCCGAGTGTAGCTCATGTGCGCGGTCTTGCCATGACGGCCCGCGACCAAGATGCAACGCTCCGGTCCTTTACGAGTGCTAAGGGAAGCGGTACCAACTCGGCTCGGAGTGTGCACATGTGTCGAATTTTTGGCTTTCGTTCCGTCATCCAAAGTCAGGTGCACCGAAGCCTCGTGGCTGCGGACAACGCCTTGGCGGTTCAGAGCGAGGCGCACCGGGACGGTTGGGGCGTCGCGTATTACGTGGCGGATTCGCCGCACCTCATCAAGGGCACCAGCCCGGCGGTCGAGGACAAGATCTTCACCCGTGTTTCCGGCGTGGTGGCCGCGGAGACGGTGCTCGCGCACTTGCGACTGGCGACCGCGGGTGAGGTGAACATCCTCAACGCGCACCCATTTCAGTATGGCCGTTGGGTCTTCGCTCACAACGGCAAGATCGTCGACTGGCCGGGCTGCCGGGAGGCGTTGCAGCGCAGCGTCGCGCCGAATCTGCGTCGCTACATCCTTGGCGACACGGACTCTGAGGTCATCTTCTACGTGTTTCTCAGCGCCCTGGCGCGTCGTGTCGATCTGCATCGCCGCGGCACCGCGTTATCCGATGTGCACGAGGCGCTCACCGAGACGGTCGCGGTCGTTCGGTCCTTGTGTGACAGCGATGACCCCGACACCCGCGCGTTGCTCACCATCGTCGTCACCGACGGCAGCAGCATGGTGGGGCTGAGCGCTGGCAAGCCGCTGCGCTACTCGACCCACAAGCAGCGGTGTCTAGACCGCGACACCTGCCCGTTCCTGGCCGACAACTGTGAAGCCCCGACGCAGGACGGCCACGTGAATCACCTCATCATCTCCAGCGAAGATCTGCAGGGCGAGAACATCTGGCAGGATCTGGCCGACGACGAGGTAGTTGGGGTCGATTGGCGGATGGTGCTGCATCGCGGCCACCTGGGCGCGCCGCTCACCGTGGTTGGGCCGGCGTGAGCGCGGTCATCGACACACAGACGCAGCGAGTCGCCTAGCGCCCGATAAATTCAGGCGTTCGCTTCTCGAGCAGCGCCCGCATGCCTTCCTTCGCGTCGAGCGTGTCGACCGTGACCGCCTGCGCCCACGCCTCCTGAAACGCCGCACGCTTCGGCTCCCAGGCCAACCCTTCGTAGAACGTGCGCTTCATGAGCCGGACCGCCAGGGGCGCGTTGGCCGCGATCTGCTCGGCGATGGCCCACGCCTCCGCAAACACGGCGTCTCCGGCGACCGCGCGGGTCAGCAGCCCGAGCCTAGCCGCCTCATCGCCAAGCATCAGCCGCCCCGTGAACAGCAGCTCAGCGGCCTGCTGCACACCGATCAGCCGCGGCAGCAACCAGCTGATGGCCATCCCGGGATGCAAGCCCAAGCGCGCGAAGTTGGCGCCGTACTTCGACGCGGCGTCGCCGACACGGATGTCCGTCACCAGCGCCAGACCAAAACCACCGCCGACCGTGTGGCCGTTGAGCGCGCCGACGACCGGGACCTCGATGTCGAGCACCGACAAAAACGGCGTGTACATCGCGTAGGAGCGCTCGTGGGGCGGCGTCCATCCGGCGGCGTCTTCGCGTTGAATGTTGCTCTTGAAGTCCGCGCCCGCCGAAAAACAACGACCGGTGCCGGTGATCACAACACAACGCAGCTCCGCGTCGGCCCGGGCCTTGGCGACAGCCTTGGCGAAGGCGTCGAGCAGCTCAGGGGTCATGCTGTTGCGGTTGTCGGGCCGGTTGAGCGTGATCAGGCCGATGTGGTCTCGGCGCTCATAGGTCACTGCGTCTGTTGCTGCGTCGATTGCCGCGTCGGCCCTAACATCGGTCATTTCAGCTGCTCCGGGAGTGGGGGTTCGCCCTCCGACCAGGCCCACCGACCTGAGCGCGTGGGCGTGAGAAGGGCCCGATCAAGGGCTTGGAGAAAGGTGCGTCGCGGCACTTCGTTCGCGCCAAGACTCGCGAACAGGGGTGTCCACATCTGACAGTCAATGAAGGAGAACCGCCACCGCATCAACTGCGCGACGAGGTGACTGAACGCGATTTTTGAGGCGTTGTCCGCTCGGCTGAACATGCTCTCGCCAAAAAACGCCGCGCCCAGGCTGACGCCGTAGAGCCCGCCGACCAGCTCATCCCCCCGCCAAGCTTCGACGCTGTGCGCGAACCCTTCGGCGTGCAGCTGCACGTAGGCGGCCCGCATGTCTGCGGTGATCCAAGTGCCGTCCTGATCAGGGCGCGGGACCTCGGAGCAGGCCGTCAGCACCGCCTCAAACGCCGTGTCGAGGGTCAACCGATACGGATGCTTGCGAATCGCTTTGCGCAGGCTGCGGTTGATGTGCAGGTCCGCCAGGGGCAGCAACATGCGCTCCGGCGGCGAGAACCATAAGATCGGTTCGCCTTCGCTGTACCACGGGAAGATGCCCATGGCGTAGGCGAGCAGGAGCCGCTCCGTGCAGAGATCGCCGCCCACCGCCAGCAGGCCGGACGGCTCAGCCACCTCGGGGCGGGGAAAGGCGAGCGCGTCGCTCAGTCGAAAAACGGGCAGGGTGCACCTGATCTGCGGCGGCGATGCGCGGCGTGACGACGGCTTTGAGCCCGAAAACTCCGCGAAAAAGCTCAAATGGTAAAGGAAAAGCCGATCGTGGTGTTGATGTCGTAACCGCGCACGGTGGCCGGCGGCGCCGTGTCCCACGCCCACCAGCCGGTCAGCTTGAGGGCGAGGCGGTCGGTCAGGGAGAACAGCACGGCGCTCTCCAGCAGCCCGCGCAGGTCCGACCAATCGAGGATGTTCGGCTGCAGATAGCACGTCAGCGTGACGGCCGCGCGTTCGGCGAGCTTGACGCTGCCGGTGACGTAGCTCGACAGCCGGTGCTCCAGGTAGATGCCCTGTTGATCCACCGGCGTCGCGTTGAGCAGCTTCTCCCATTGCGCCATGTAGGCCAGGCCGACCGCGATATGGCCGATTTTGCCGAGTTTCTTGTCGAATCGCCCCCCTGCGCCGACCAGCGCGCGCAGCTTCAGGCGGCGCCAGCGGTCATACTCGTTCTGCACAAACGCTTCCAGGCTCCAGGTCTCAGTCAGCGAGCGGCGATAGCGCAGATGCTCGAAAAGGCGCTCGCGGAAGGGCTCCTCGGCCCAGTCCTCGGTTGTGCCTTTCAGACCGTAGGAGCCGAGCGCGCTGAGCATCACCACGTTGCGACCGGTGCGGTGAAACAGCTGCAGCTCAGCCGCGCCGAGCGCAAGTTGCACGTTGCCGGCGCGGAGGTTGCCTGACGCATCGATGCGGCCGCTTAGCCCCTCCGCGACGGGCTTTCCGGCGAGTGACTGGACGTTGATAATCTGGGCTGACGCTTCGTGTGGCAGCAGGTGAACGGTCAGCACCAGCAAGCCCACCAGTCGCGCGGACAGGTGTTGGGATGGAGGCGCACCGCGCTGCAAGAATCGCATCAGAGACGCCTTGTGGATGGGGCTGTGGGGGTGGCTGTTCGACGGCGAGGTCGATCCCTCAGCTGGGAGGCCTGGTCGACTCACTGTTTGGCGATTTTGCCGAGCGTCTTGTCGCGCTGCTTTTTCCAGGCGGCCTGCGCTTTGATGAGCGGCTTGCGATACGGATCCTTCGCGTCCCAGGTGTCCTTCTTTTTACCCAGCACGTAGCGCTCATTGCTCGCGCGCCACGCCGCCAACACCGCGTCGACGCTGGCGAGATAGACTGCGACGTCCGCCTTCACTTTGTCCGTCATACCCGTAACCTTGTCGATCCGGGTCCGATCTTGCTGCAAGGCCTTCGTCGGGATGTCGATCCAGAGGCGATAGCTTTTGTACTTGATCATGTTTGGGTACTGCCACGACTCCGCGGCGAAGCGGTCGTACGCGGCCATCAGGTCGAGCAGGAAGAAGTCGTACCGCGCCGCGAGCTCTTTTTTGTACGAGTCCACATCCACCGGTTTCGCGATGAGCGTCGGGTCGTCCACCGGCTTGAGATCGTCGGCCCACCCGGCGATGTCACGCGCCGCGACGTCCATCTGCAGGCCCGCTTGCAGCACGCGATCTCGGGCGGATTGCGCGGTGTCGGTGATCAGGCCGATCTTTGACGCGCCGATCTTCTTCGCCATGAGCGAGACCGTGCGGTAGTGCTCCTGCAAGTCCATACCCAGCGCGATGAAGCGATCCAGCGAGGGGTGCTTGCCGATGTGTTCTTTGCTCAGCCAAAGCAGGCGTTTGTAAGGGCCACGCTTCTTTTCTGTGCCGTCGCGACAGGTCTCGTCCATCTTCGACAAGCTCGTCCACGTCACGTCCCGGCGGCGCATCTTCTGAAACTGAAACGGCAGCATATATTCATTGCGACAGACCTGCAGATCAGCCTGAATCTCTGCAATCGCGACGCGCATCTTCGCCGCCCAGGTGTTGGCCACCGGCTTGGGCGCCTCGGTCGGCTCGGGCGGCGCGTCGACCTTGATCGAGCCGTAGTCGATCTTGCCGCGTTCGCTAAACACCTTCTTCACCTTGGTCGGGTCCGAGGCCGCTTTGCGATCACCACAACCGGCGACAAGCAGCGTCAGGACAACGCCGATCCCGATGAGGCGGCTGCGTGCCGGGCGGGCAGCGGTCAGCGATGACAGGGAGCGGGCGGGATAGGTCGGATCGTTCATGAGTTCCTCCGGAGCACCGCGTTGTAGCCGGGCCCCACTGGGCTGGCAAGGCGGCTGCCCGGGCCACGCTGTGGCTAGTGCGGGTGTGCTGACCGTGCGAGCTGCCCGAGGTGACGACACCCCGGACGCGGCGCTGCCCCTTTACAGGTGGGCGCCGGTTCGATTACTCGCTTGTTCTGGTATCTTCCTTCATGCTGATCGTATGCGTGTCCTCGCGCAGGAGAACCTACTCGTGTGGCGAATCTGCTCCCAGTGCGGCCTTCGGACCGATGATGAGGTGTGCCCCGACGATGGCACCACCACGGAACAGATCCGTTCACACACACAGTTTCCTGGGCGTTTGCAGAACGGCTACATGCTGCGCGATCAGTACCGCGTCGAAGGGCTGGTCGGTGTCGGCGGGATGGGCGTGGTCTACAAAGCCGTGCACAACATCACGCATCAGCCCGTCGCTATCAAAGTGCTGTGGCAGGACCTCGCGAACAATCCGCAAGAGGTCCGACGCTTCACCAGAGAGGCCCGCGCGGCGTCGATCTTGACGCACCCAAACACGGTGCGTGTCTACGACTTTGGCCGTGACGAGCGCTCTGACGCGATCTACATGGTGATGGAGTTCCTGGTCGGTCGAAAGTTGAGTGACCTGCTCTCCGAGACCCCGGTGCTGCCGCCGACGCGCGCGGTTCACATCACAGCACAGGTCTGTAAATCACTCGAAGAGGCGCATTCCAAAGGGATCGTTCACCGTGATTTGAAACCGGACAATATCTTTTTGCAGGACGTCGCCGGCGAGAAGGACTTCGTCAAGGTCCTCGATTTCGGGCTCGCCAAGTTCGTGAAGGGCAACTTCGAGCGGGACAACCTGACGAAGACCGGTTATGTCGTCGGATCGCCCGAATACATGGCCCCGGAGCAGGCGATCGGCTCGAGCGTCGGCCCCGCAGCGGACCTATATTCCTTAGGGATCGTGCTCTACGAGATCCTCACCGGCGACCTGCCGTTCGACGCGGTCAGCACGGCCCAAGTCCTGCGCAAACACATCATGGACCGCGTGCCCGACATGCCGGAGGGGATCCGCAACAACATCCCGCCCAAGCTTGAGACGGTGGTGCTGCGTTGCCTTGAGAAGGATCCGGCCGACCGACCGCCTTCTGCCGAGGTGTTGCGCATCCAGCTGCTGCAAGCCCAGGATCGCCGGCGCCACGGGCCGAGTGAGACCATCGTGCTCGCCGATGAGCCGGTGGATACCCAAGAGATTCCCTCCGGCGGGGCCGCCGCCGTTGAGGCGCCAGGCGCGGTCGCTGGCGCGGTCATCCACCCCGACGGAACGGGCACCGACCTCTCGCCGAGAGATCCGAACTCGGTTTCGCTCGCCGACGCCGATTCCGCGTGGTCTGACGCCGAGGAGCTGGGGCGGCGAACGACATCGCCAGGTGGTAGCGCGAATCAGCTGGCGGATGCAGATCTGCTGCAGGACGGGCGCGCCGCGACGGGCGGCAACGTGCCCGAAAATGTGGACGCAGCGGCCCTACGGCGCCTCATCGAGGCGGAGGGCGAGGTGCCGATCTCTGGCTGGATGCTCGTCGGGATCGGCGTTGCCGCCGCAGCCGCCGTGTTGGTGGCCGCGCTCGCGCTGAAGTAGGCGACGTGGGCCGCGCGATCACGGCCTCTGATAGCGCTCGCCAGACCCTCGCTTGATCGGTCTAGGACAGAACCTGACCGATTCAACGTTGAACTTTGCATCGTCGGGGCGGCATGCTCCGTCGGCAATCGACCGTTCTGGCGATTTTCTCGCTTCTGGAACCGCCTATGTTACGCGCGCGTAATTCTCTCAATGTCGTCTTGTTGGCGCTCCTTTTCTCCGCGGTCGGCTGCTCGTCTGGCGGCACGACAACACCGGGCACGGCTGTGGACGCAGCCGACGACGCTGGTGCGGTGACTGACTCGGGGTCCGTGACGGATTCTGGCGCTGGCGCGGACGTTGTCGTTGGCGACGTCGTTGTTGGCGACGTCGTTGTTGGCGACGTGGCGGATACCGGCGACTCCAGCGATACTCACGAGACCGCTGACGCGCAACTGACCGACGTGCCGACCGGGCCAGACACAGACGCGGCCGATGTTGCCGCCGTGGATGATGCTGGCGCTGACGACGCCGGCTCGGATGTCGGCGGCTCGGATGTCGGCGGCTCTGACGACGCCGGCTCGGATGTCGGCGGCTCGGATGTCGGCGGCTCGGATGTTGGCGGCCCGGATGCGTCGGGCCCGTCGTGCAAGGGGATCTGCGGGCAAGAGATCGCCGGGGCCGGCTGTCAGTGTGACCCGGCGTGTGTGGAGCAGGGCGACTGCTGCGCGGACTGGAAGCCGCTGTGTGGCTGTCAGGCGAACACGGACTGCGATGACGGTGACGCCTGCACCGCGAACGCCTGCGACGCGAAGACGGGTGTTTGCCAGTTCGCCCCGTTGAAGTGTGACGACGCCAACCCCTGTACCGCGGACAGCTGCGACAAGACGAAGGGCTGCCAGACGGCCTCAAACACCGCGAGCTGCGACGACGCCAATCCCTGCACAGACAACGACGCCTGCGCGGCAGGGACATGTGCCGGGCTCGCAAAAACCTGTGACGACGGCGACCCGTGCACCACCGACAGCTGCGATCCGAAGTCCGGCGCCTGCGCCGCGACTCCGAGTAAAGACGGCGGCGCCTGCATCGACGGAGATCCTTGCACGGAGAAAGACGCCTGCAAGGCCGGGAAATGCGCCGGCGTGGCGGTCGGCTGCGACGACGGCAACGCCTGCACGACCGACGTGTGTTCGACCAAGACCGGCGCCTGCGAGCAGCTGATCGTCGCTGATGGTGCGACGTGTGACGACGGCAGCGCCTGCACCACCGGCGACGCCTGCAAGGCCGGTAAATGCGGCGGTGTCGGCAAGAACTGCGACGACGGCAACCCCTGCACCGTGGACACCTGCGACCCAAAGACGACCCAGTGCGCCGCGGTGGCCGCCAAGGATGGCGCCGCCTGTTCCGACTTCAACCCATGTACAAACGCCGATCAGTGCAAGGCCGGCGCGTGCGTAGGTGTTGGCAAGGTGTGCGACGACGGCGATCCCTGCACAGTCGACAGCTGCGACAAGAAAGACGGCGCCTGCAAGGCCGTCGCCGGTAAGGACGGCGCGGCGTGCGACGACGGCGACGCATGCACCGCCAGCTCAGCGTGTCAGAAGGGCGTGTGTGCCGGCGCGGTCGTCTCGTGCGATGACGGCAAACCGTGCACGAAGGACAGCTGCGACCCGAAGACTGGAAAGTGCAGCAACAGCGCCGTTCTCGAGGGGCAGCCGTGCGATGACGGCCAGACCTGCACCGAGAACGACGCGTGCTCGAAGGGTTCATGCAGCGGCGACATCAAAGCCTGCAGCGACGGCAAGGCGTGCACCGCGGACAGCTGCGATCCCAAGACCGGGGCCTGTGTTCACAAGGCGCTCGGTGACGGCGCCGCTTGCGACGACGGCAACGCCTGCACAAGCGGCGAGAAGTGCGCTGCTGGCGCCTGTTCGGGGGGCAAGGATGGCTGCGGTATGAAGCCGGTGTGGTCCGACATGATGGCGTGCACCTCGAAGAATTGGGCGTTTGCGCCCGACGCCAAAGAACCCGCAGTCGCTTGGCACATCGACGCGACGCCCGCGGCGCCGGCACCGAAGACCGGCAGCTGCACACTCAACTTCAACGGCGGCAAGGACTACGCCGTCGCCCTCGGGTCGGCCCAGGGGGCTGCGACGTCCGTTGAGATCGCGCTGCCCGCAGCGGACTACGTGGAGCTGCGCTTCTGGAGCTACGCCGACGTGGAGACGAGCAACAGCTACGACAAACGGTTCGTCGAGATCAGCGGGGATGGCTTCGTGAAGGTCGTGCAGTCGGTCCAGCAAGACAACGGCGTCGGCAAGAAGGCCTGGCTGCAGATCAACCTCCCTATGAGTCAGTGGGCGGGCCAGAAAGTGCGGCTCCGCTTTCGCTTCGACAGCGTCGACGCGACCCAGAACGCCACCACGGGCTGGGCTGTCGATGACGTGACCATCGTCGCCGGTGTGAAGCCGGCGTCTTGCCTCGGCGTGTGCGGCCAGAAGGTGACGGGCGCAAGCTGCACATGCGATCCTGGATGTGCCAAGGCCGGCAACTGCTGCGCTGACTTCTACGCCGTGTGTGCGGGCTGCAAGGACGCTAAGGACTGCGACGACGGGCTGACCTGCACTACGGACGCCTGCACCGCCGGGGCCTGCACAAACGTGCCGGTGGCGAACGGCGCGCCGTGCGACGACGGGGCGATTTGCACGGTGAAAGACGTCTGCACCAAGGGCCACTGCGGCGGCGTGACGCGCAACTGCGATGACAACAACGTCTGCACGTGGCAGGCCTGCGACCCGCTGGTTGGCTGCGTCAACACGCCCACCACGGGCGCCGTACCTTGCGATGACGGTGACGTCTGCACAGCGAGCGACGCCTGCAGCAAGGGCAAATGCGGCGCCGGCCCGGCGAAGTGCGACGACAAGAACGACTGCACCGCCGACAGCTGCGACGCCAAGACCGGCGCCTGCACATTCGCCAAGCGCAGTGACGGAGCCACCTGTTCCGACGGCGACCCCTGCACCGCCGGCGACCGCTGTTTTGCCGGCGCCTGCCTCAAGGGGCTCGCCAAGTGCAACGACGGCAACAGCTGCACCACGGATAGCTGCAACGCGACGAGCGGCGCCTGCAGCACCAAAGCCCTCGCGGATGGGGCGCTTTGCTCGGACGGCGACGCTTGCTCGGTCGGCGATGTGTGCGCCAGCGGCAAGTGCCAAGGCAAAGCGGCCTGCACGTTCGCCGCGTTCTACACCAACAAAGTCGACTGCGGCAGCGAGAAGGATTGGACCTTCGCGCCCGCCAACGCCGAGCCAGCGGTCGGCTGGCACATCGATGGCACGGCGTCGACGCCAGGCTACAAGAGCGAGAAGTGCTCTCTGAACTTCAACGGCGGCAAGGACTATGCGGGCACAGGCGGCCAGCAGACCGGATCGGCGGCGTTGGTGACCACGATCGCTGTGCCGGCCCTGGGCCAGCCGCGTCTGCGCTTCGCCAGCTACCACGGGATGGAGAGCAACAACGGCTACGACAAGCGCTTCGTGGAGGTCTCGACCGATGGCTTCAAGACCGTCGCCCTCAGCGTGAAGTTGGACAATGGCAAAGACGCGTCGAAGTGGGTGGATGTGGTCGTCGACCTCGCGCAGTTCGTTGGCACGTCGGTGCAGATTCGATTCCTCGTCGACACCGTCGACGGCGTCAACAACACCTCGGTGGGCTGGTTTGTGGACGATTTGGTGGTCGAGGCCGGCAAAATCGAGAAGTTGGCCTGCCAGAGTAGCGAGGCGTGCAACGACGGACAGATCTGCACGATCGACAAGTGCGCCTTGGGGACCTGTGTCTGGACGCCAGCGACGGATGGCGCCACGTGCGGCGATGGCAACCCGTGCATCACCGACGGCGCGTGTAAGGCTGGCGCCTGCGTGGGCGCCGCAGCCAAGGTCTGCAACGACGGCCTACCATGTACGACCGACGCCTGTGACCCAGCGAAGGGCTGTGTGTTCACGCAAGTAGCGAACGGCGCGTCCTGTGACGACGGCGCGGTGTGCACGACGAAGGACGTGTGTACCTCTGGCAGCTGCAGCGGCGTGCCGAAGTGCAACGATGGCAACGCCTGCACCGTCGACGCGTGCGACACGAAAACCGGCGGGTGCACGGCCAAACAGGCGAGCGACGGCAGCGCGTGCAACGACGCTAACCCATGCACGACCGGCGAGGTGTGCGCCAAGGGCGCCTGTGCTGCCAAGCCAAAGGACTGCGATGACGGCAACAGCTGCACAGTGGACAGCTGCGACCAGAAGGACGGCAGCTGCAAGCATGGTGTCGCCAAAGACGGTGCGCCTTGCTCCGACGGCAACGCCTGTTCGTTGGCTGACGTCTGCGCGGCCGGCAAGTGCGCAGGCAAGGACGTGTGCACGTACACCAAGCTCATCGATGACACGTTCGCCTGTGGAAAGAACGACGGCTGGTCCTTCGCGCCGGACGCCAAGGAGCCAGCGTTGGCGTGGCACATCGATGGCACGCCTGCGGGCGTCAAGGCCCACAGCGCGGGCTGTTCGTTGAACTACAACAACGGCACCAACTTCGCCGACGGCACCAACGCGGTCCAAGGCGCGGCGACATCAAAGGTGGTCTCCTTGCCGCAGAGTGGCAGCGCGCGGCTGCGATTTTGGAGTTGGCATGGCGTGGAGAAGAACGTCAGCTACGACAAGCGCACCATCATTATCAGCGCCGATGGGTTCAAATCGGACGTGGAGGTCGTGCTCCTGTCGAACACGGCGGACACCGCCAACGCTTGGATGCAACATGAGCTCCCGCTGCAGGCGTGGCTTGGCAAGAAGGTCCAGGTGCGCTTCGCGTTTGATTCCGTCGACGGCATTCAGAACACGACCGCGGGTTGGTTTGTGGATGACGTGCTCGTCGAGGTGGGCGCCGGCGCGTCCGCGCTCAGCTGCAACGGTCGCTGCGGGTCGCTCACCGTCGGCGCGAAGTGTCAGTGCAACGTCAAATGCCTCACGGCAGGTGACTGCTGCACCGACTACAAGCCGCTCTGCACGGGCTGCGCCGACGACGCTGGCTGCGATGACGGCAACGCGTGCACGATCGACACCTGTGACAAGACCGCTGGCACCTGCAAGAACACGGTTGCTGCGGATGGCGCGGTGTGTGACGACGGCAGCCAGTGCTTGGTCGACGGCAAGTGCGCCGGCAGCGTTTGCGCTGGCAAGGCCAAGGCGTGCTCCGATGGCAAGGTCTGTACATATGACGCGTGCAAGCCCGGGCAGGGCTGCGTGTTCCCGCCCAACGCCGCGAGCTGCGACGATGGCC
>CALENB010000476.1 GCA_937910235.1 uncultured Myxococcales bacterium
GTGTTCGCGAGACTGCCTGGTCTACCGTCATGGACGAAACGATGATCGAGGCCGTTTACGCCATCCGAGCCTCGGCTTTTGCTTGTCTCGCCAAGACATCTTCCACGCCAACGGCGTCCACGACCGTCGTCGTGAACGCTGCGCACGTAGCGCTTTGCGTGATCGCGCTCTACGAGAGGTTCAGCCAGGGCGATCCTGCTCTCGCCAGCATCGACCTCGACAACAACCTCATCGTCCAGCAGGAACGCCGAGACCAAGGCACGTCTGAGGATTGGCGGCACCGTGCTGGCGTCATGCAAACGGCAAGGGCTCAACCCAGCCGTCGCTGTGCGCGACGGCGGTGCTGCCACCGCGGCGGGTCTAGCGAGACTGTTCCCGGAGGCAGAGCAGCGCGGCGACAGTCGAAACGCCGGTCAGTACATCGAGCGTCGGCTCAAAGGCCTGACCAGCTACGCCGACAGGGTGCACGCTGAGCTTGAGCTCTTGGCCGAGGAATTCGGGCAAGAAGCGGTTGTGTCGGCGATGGTGGTGCTACATCTGGCCGGAAGGATGAAGCGTTGGCGGACAAGCAGCGCCAAACGTGAGCGCCTGGAGCAGCTCAAGACAGCGCGGGCTGCGCTCGAGGCGACCGGCCGGGGTGACGACGTGCTCTCGGCGGTGCATCCCGTATTTTACCGACGACATCGGGCGAGTACGTCGATGGGGCCGGTTCAAGTCGACCTCGGCCTGGGGGCCGCTGATGGGGCAACCGGCCGGCGACTTGCTAACGCATCTCGGCGACGCGCCAGCGCGCTAACCGGACCGCAGATCTGGCGACGTTTCGCAGCTCGTTTCCCGTCCGGGGGACGGGCATTTTGTGTTGCCCAAGTTGTCGGAAATTGGGAGTTTGGGATCGGTCCCCGCGTTCGTGTCGCTCGTGGAGCAGTACCATAGCCGCCTGGTTGGTGGCTGAAGCAAGCGCGACCTGCCCGTCGGGGGCTCGTCTCGCGCGCGGGTCGACGTCGACGAACTACAGCGCGCGACGGCGGCTGGTATACACCTCGAAGGCGACCAAGATCGTGGCGCAGGCCTACAAGTCTACCTATACGTCGAGCTTCTACGGCACGTAGACGATCGACAGCGCGTTCTACCGTTTGGCGGGCAAGCAGGTCGAACTCGCGGCGATCACGGATTCGGGCACGGTGGACTGCACAAACAACTATTGGGGCGGATTTACGGGCTTTGATAGGCGTTTCGTCTTGTCGCGTACCAACGCCATCAACTTCCAGGCCTTGCTACTCACCCGGGGTCAGGCAGTCACAAGGCTGCCCGACCGGCGCGGCGATCCGCAGGCGACGCTCCAAATCCTTCAGCGCCGTGCGCACGCCCTCTTCGATGACGGGGTGATAGAAGGGCATGCTCAACGCCTGCTCCACGGTCATCCGCTGCTGAACCGCCCATGCCAGCAGGTGGGCGATGTGCTCCATGCGCGGACCGACCATCTCGGCGCCGAGCAGCGTGCCATCGCGCCGGTCGCCGTGAATCCGCAACAACCCTTTGTTGACGTTCATGACCCGAGCGCGGCCCTGGTCGCCGTAGTTCACCTCGCCGGTGCACGCGGTGAGCGGATCAATCTGGGCGCCGCGCTGGCCGACAAACGCGAGATTGGGGTCGGTGAAGACGACGCCCATGGGCAGCCGCCGTGGGGAGACATGCACATCCGGGAAGTGCGCCGCGTTGAGGCCCGCAGCGCGACCATCGTCTGCGGCTTCATGCAGAATCGGGTGCAGGTTGTTGACGTCGCCGGCCATGAAGATGGGGGCCTCTCCGAGCTGCAAGGTGAGTGGGTCGAGGGCCTCGGGCACACCGCGTGCGTCGAGCGCCACGCCAGCAGCCCCCAGCGCTAGCCCATACAGCGCTGGTCGGCGGCCAGCGGTGATGAGCAGCTTGTCGTAGGTCTCCTCGCGCGCCACGCCGTCTCGGTCGGTGAACCAAGCGCGCACACGGCCGCCCTCGAGGCGTTCGGCGCGGGTGACAGGTGAGTCGAGGTGCAGATTCAGCGTCTCGGAGAAGATGCGTATGGCCTCGGCGCGCACTGCGGCGTCCTGTAGACCGCCGAGGCCACCGCCTACACCCACGATGGTGACGGCGACACCCAGCCGCGCCAGGGATTGGCCGAGCTCCAGGCCGATGACACCAGCGCCGACCACCAGCACGCTGCTGGGCAGGTCGGTCCACTCGAACACGCCGGCGCTGTCGACCATGGCGTCGCCGAGATCGTGGAATGGCGGCGGCACAAAGGGCACGCTACCGGTCGCGATGACGGCGGCGTCGAACTGGATAGTGCATGGTGTGGGCCCATCGACGTCGAGGGTGTTGGCCCCGGTGAAACGCGCCCTGCCCTGGAGCAATCGACCAGCGGCGGCGTGCGCCTCCGTGGCCTCGACCACGAATCCGACGAAGCGGTCACGCTCGCTTCGCACCCGCGACATGACCGCGCGCCCGTCGATCTGGACCTCGCCGCTGATCACACCAAGCGCCGAGGCAGCGCGAACGTGGTGCGCGGCGTCCGCAGCGGCGATGAGCAGTTTTGAGGGCATGCATCCGACCCGCGCGCAGGTCGTCCCGTACGGGCCGGGATCGATCAGAAGGGTTGATTTTCCGGCCTGCTCGGCGGCGTGGCGCGCGTTGAGGCCCGCCGTCCCCGCGCCGATTACGGCGACATCAACGCGCCGAACTGCGCGGGTGGAATCGGCAGAACGTGAGTTGGACAACGACATGGGCGAGCTCCGTAATGACGGTGAGAATACCAGCGTCGGTCGTGACACTGCTGAGACAGACGGGCATGCGCAGCTTGTGTTACGGTCGTCGGCCGCTACAGATTCTACACCGACCCGGGCGGCGCGGCTCGGCGTTGCGTTCGTCGCAGCGGGTCAGCTGCGTAGTGAGTTACCAAAGGCTTGGGATCATCGCCTGCGCCACGTGTGGTAGCGCTCCACCCAGCTGAGGAGTTTGAGCGGCACGTGCTGCTTCTTCCAGACGCCCGCCACCATTTTATTGGCTTCGGCCAGGGTCGGGTAGGCATGGATGGTGCCCAGGATCTTGTTCAGGCCGATGCCGTGTTTCATGGCCAGCACGAACTCCGCGAGCAGGTCACCGGCATGGGCGCCGACGATGGCCACCCCGAGGATCTTGTCCTTGCCGGGCGCGGTCAGCACCTTGATCCAGCCGTGATCCTCGCCCTCGGTGATGGCCCGGTCCAACTCCGCCAGCTCGAAGCGGGCGACCTCGAAATCGATGTTCTTGTCCCGGGCCTCGTCCTCGCTCAATCCGACACGCGCCACCTCCGGGTCGGTGAACGTGCACCAGGGGATGACGCTGTAATCCACTCGGAACTTTTTTAGCTGGCCGAACAAAGCGTTGACCGACGCGTACCACGCCTGAAGGGCGGCGGTGTGGGTGAACTGGTAAGGGCCCGCCACATCTCCGGCGCATAGAATATTCGGGAAATTGGTGCGGAGGAAGGGATCGGTCTCGACAGTTCCCCCCGCTTCGAGGCGCACCCCCAGCTCGCGCAGGCCGAAACCGTGGGTATTTGCCTTGCGCCCCACAGCGACCAGGATGCTGTCGAACGCGACCTCTACCAGCGATCCGCCGTTCTCGCAGATCAGCACTTTCCCGGCGTCTTGGACCCGGACCTCCGTCGCCGCGTGGCCGGTGAGTACCCGCACGCCCTCTGACTCGAAGCGCCGCCGGATGAACGCGGAGACGTCCTCGTCCTCGCGAGACATGAGCCGCGGCCCCATCTCAACTTGGGTGACGTGCGAACCGAAGCGGGCGAAGGCCTGGGCCATCTCGCAGCCAATGGGACCGCCGCCGAGAACGACTAGCCTCTTCGGCAGCTCCCGCAAACGCCAGAGGTTGTCCGACGTTAGAAAATCGATCTCGTCCAGACCCTTGATCGGAGGAACGAAAGGCACGGCGCCGGTGGCGACGATGATGGCCCGGGTGGTCAGGGTCCGGCCGTTCACCTCCACGGTCCAGGGCGAGGCGATCCTGGCAGACCCCTGCACCACTTCCACCCCCAGGGAGGTGTAGCGCGCCACCGAGTCGTGGGGCTCGACCTTGGCGATGACCCGCTGCACCCGCGCCATCACCTCGGCGAAATCGAACTCGATCTGCATGTTGCCAACGCCGAATTCGCCCGCTCGGCGGAAGTAGGAGAGCAGCCGCGCCGAACGGATCAGCGCCTTGCTTGGCACGCAGCCGGTGTTGAGGCAGTCACCTCCCATCTTGTGTTGTTCCACCAGGGCGACCTTCGCTTTGACGGCCGCGGCGATATACGAGGCGACCAGTCCGGCCGATCCGGCGCCGATCACCACCACGTTGAAGTCGAACTTTTTCGGTTTGGTGTAGCCGCTAAAGGCTCGGCGCGCTGTCACGAAGTCGACTATTTTTCTGGCCGCCAGGGGAAAGATGCCCAGCAGGGCGAAGGAGACGAGGAGCGCGGGAGAGAGGATCTCCGAGAGGCTTTGGACGTCGCCGAGCGCTGTGCCTGCGTTGACGTAGACCGCCGTCGCCGGGAGCATCCCGAGCTGACTCACCCAGTAGAACGCGAGGGTGCGCAGGGGCGTGAGGCCCATGGCTAGGTTGATGACGAAGAACGGAAAGATCGGTACGAGGCGCAGGGTGAAGAGATAGAAGATGCCCTCCTTCTCCACTCCGGCGTTCATCGCCCGCAGCCGCTCGCCAAAGCGCGCCTGCACCCAGTCGCGCAGTAGAAAACGGCTGACGAGGAAAGCCAGCGTCGCGCCGATCGTGGAGGCAAAGGAGACGACGACAAGCGCCGGCCAAAAACCGAACAGCGCCCCGCCGGCTAGGGTCATGATGGCGGCGCCGGGGAGCGACAGGGCCGTGACGACGACATAGATGGCGAAGTAGGCGCCAAGGGTCCGCACCCTACGCGCGGCATAGAACTGCCGAAAATCTTGCTGGCGCGCGTTGAGGTAGTCGAGGGTGAGATAGCGATCGAAATCGAAGATGAAGAATAACCCGATTACGCTCGCGATCAGGACCACAAGGACGACCTTGGCTGTTTTTCCTTTCATTAGGTCGCACCTCCTCTCGACGGAACGTATCCGATTTCTGCTTGGATCATGGGCTTGTAGGTTGAAGATCTGTCTAACCTATGAAGTGTGAAGTGGTCATATCCGGCCCGCATGAGGAGCGTCATGGCAAACCTGCAAGATCTTCCGCTTTTGTTGCGCGCTCGCCTGCGGCTCTATACGTGGCGCCGCGTCGATCCGGTGCCCAAGGCGCGTCTCTCTCGACCGTTGCGGGCGTGCCGCGTCGCCTTGGTCACCACCGCGGGCCTCGTGCCGCCCGGCCTTGTGCCCTTCGACATGGACATGCTAGGCGGCGACTTCAGCTACCGGATCATCCCTGGCGATATTGATGTTTCAACGTTGCAGGAGTTCCATCGCAGCGAGACCTTCGATCATGCTGGAATCGCCGAGGATCCCAACCTCGCTTTCCCCTTGGACCGCCTCCACGAGCTCGCCGTGTCGGGCGAGATCGGCGAGGTGGCGCCGCGGCACCTGTCGTTCATGGGCTCGATCACGGCGCCTGGGCGGCTGATCAAACGGACCGCGCCTGAGGCGGCCCAACTCCTGCGCGACGATGCGACCGACATCGCGCTCCTGGTGCCGGTCTGACCCATGTGTCATCAGGCGGTCGGCCTGATCCAAGCAGAACTCGAACGGCGTGGTATCGTGACGGCGTCTGTGACGCTGCTACCCGAAATCACCCGAAAGATACAGCCGCCGCGCGCCCTTGCGCTGCCCTTTCCGCTGGGCTATCCGATGGGTGCGCCCAATGCGCCCGCGTTGCAGCGGGGTATCCTGCGCGACCTGCTTGCCCTCTGCGAAGTCGATGAGGTACCCCTTCTGCGAGAGGAGCGGCGATGACCGAGCGGGCCTGTATTTGTGTGTTTGCGCGGCCTGCCATCCTCGGGCAGACCAAGACGCGGCTGGCTGCGGCGGTGGGTGACGCGGCGGCGGCCGACCTAGCGCGGGCCTTCTTTGCCGATGCTTGGGCCAGCGCGCATAAACAGCCCAACGCCCAATGCGTGCTGGCCACGACGGCTCAACCGGGCGGGACCCTTAATCTCAGTCCGGACACCGAAGTCTGGCTGCAGGGGCAGGGGGATCTGGGCGCGCGCATCGAGCGGATCCTACGCCGTGGCTTGGCCGCGGAGCCGCTGGCATTCGCCGTCGCTGCCGACGTTCCCGGGCTGCCACCACGCCTGTGGCACGCGGCGCGCCAGCTGCTGAAGGAGGCGGACGCCGTCATCGGTCCTTGCGACGACGGTGGTTTCTACTTGCTCGGCCTGCGCCGGTGTCCGCCGGGCCTTCTGGCCGCCGTCCCTTGGAGCGCAGCCGAGACCTGCGCGCGGACGGTCGCGCGGTTGGAGGCGGCGGGTATGCGCGTGCGGCAGCTGGAGCCGTGGTTCGACATCGATGAACTGCCTGATCTCTGGCGGTTTCGCGGGCTGTTGCAGCGCGGCGATGTCGTGGCGCCGAACACGCGCCAAGTCCTGGCCGACCTCGCGACGGCTGGCATCGACGTCGGGCAAGGATGAGCGGTCTGCGCAGCCACTACCGCGTCAGTGTGATCATTCCGACCTTGAACGAGGCGCTGCGCATTGGCGCGCGCTTGGACGAGCTGGCGGCGATCGGCGGCTGGTACGAAATCCTCGTCGTCGACGGCGGCAGCACCGACGGTACGCGCGCCATCGCCCAACGACCCGGCGTTCAGTTGATCGACGGGCCACGTGGCCGCGCCAGCCAGATGAACGCCGCCGCAGCGCGCGCGACCGGCGACGTGCTGCTGTTTCTGCACGCCGACGTCGTGCTGCCCGCCGACGCGCACCGGTGGATCGCCGCCGCCTTGACCGACCCCAGCGCCACCGGCCAAAGCGTGGTAGCCGGAGCGTTTCGCACTTGGACCGTCGCCGACCTCGAAGGCCACTGGTGGGCCCCAGCGCTGCACCTTGCCGACTTGCGTTCCCGCTACAGTCTGCTGCCATATGGCGATCAAGCCCTGTTCGTGCGCGCCGCGGCGTTCACCCTGGTCGGCGGCTTTCCGGACCAGCCCTTGCTTGAGGACCTGGAACTCAGCCGCCGCCTTCGGCGCATCGGTCGGATCCGCACGGTGCGAGCGCGGGTGCGCGTCTCAGGCCGACGTTTCCTGCAACATCCCATCTACTATACGTTTCTTGTCAATGTGTTGCCGGCCATGTACTACTTGGGTGTGCCAGCGAGGACGCTCGCGCGGCTCTACGGAAATCCGCGCTAGGACGCAGAAACGGTCACCATCGGCAAGGCCGAGACCTGGATTGGTGACAAGCAATAGTGACAAGCGATGAGGTCATTATCGCAGCGCCCCGCCGCAGCTTGATCCGGCGCCGGCCGTGCAGCCGTAGCAGTGTCCGCCCGTTGCGATGTGGGCGCGCTCCAGCTCGGCGAAGGGATCCGCGCTCCAGACCGAGCGCTCGCCCGCACCGAGGGGCAACTCAAGCATCTGGTTGAAGTCGCAGTCGTAGAGTTGACCGTCCCAGCCCACGCTGACGAGCGACCGGCACATCAACTCACCCACGGTGGCCGGGTTGAAGTGGCGGACCAGCAAGCTCATGTAGCCTTCGAGGGCACCAGCGCGCAGCAGCGCTTCGGCGAAGCGCTTGATGGGCAAGTTCGTGATCGTGAACAGGTCATGGAATTCGATGCCGAATAGCCGCGCCAACTCGTCCTTGTATTGCGCCTCTAAAATATGCTGGGCCGGAGGCAGGGACGCGCCGCCCGGGTTGTAGACTAGGTTCAGCTTGAGCCGCGACCCGGGTCGCCCGTAGCCCAAGTCGTTGAGCAGCAGCAGCGCTTGGATGCTCTTATCGAATGCGCCCTTACCGCGCTGTTTCTCGACGTTTGCGGCGCTATAGCACGGCAGACTAGCGACCACCTCGACTTCGTGGGCGGCCAAAAAGGCGGGAAGGTCGGCTAGACCCGGCTCGAAGAACACGGTCAGATTGCAGCGATCGATGACGCGCCTGCCAAGCCGTCGTGCCTCGGTGACGAGCCAGCGAAAGTCCGGATTGAGCTCGGGCGCGCCGCCGGTGAAGTCGACCGTGTCGATGCCCGGATGGCGCGACAGCAGCGCGATGATGCGCTCCGCGACATCGCGCTGCATGATCTCGGTACGCTTGGGCCCGGCGTCGACGTGGCAGTGGTGGCAGGCCATGTTGCAAAGCTTACCCAGGTTCACTTGCAGGGTGCGCACTTGCGCGCGCACGAGTGGTCCGGCGCCGTGATCGGACACCGTGCGTTCGAATGCTCGAACGGTGCCACCACGCGCCAGAGCGACGGAGTTGGCGGCGATCGTCGAGATAGTAGACATGAACCTCTCCCGTCCAATAACCGGTTCAATCCGAAGATGTGAGGCGCACGGTGCACAAGCAGAGCGCCGGCAGATCGCTCAAACGGCTGATACCACGACATGTAACTCTAATCGCCCTCTCACAGGGTCCTCGCTGCCGCCGGTTTGTTACATCCTTTGTTCAGTCCAATACGATACCCAGGTTGGGGCGCGCGCCCGGCGCGCTTCTCGTTACCCTCACGCCCGCGAGGCATGCCGACTGGTTCGCCGGTTCGATACTTGGCGACGCTTGGAGTGATGGGCCCGCCCCCCAGCTCGCTCACCGTCCGCGGTGAACCGCTGCGCCGTGCCGCGTGACGGATCACACCCGCTGCCGTGGCAACGCCGCTCAACAAAGGCGACGCTCAGAAATGCACCACCGCCTGCAGCAGCGCCACCACGCCGTACGTGCCGAACTCACTGCCCAGGCGCGGCGCGAGCGGGTTGCTCAGGTCGGGCGCGTCGCCGATGCCGCCGTAGACGGACGCCATCAGGTTCGCGCCTGCGGCCACGTCCCACTGCAACGTCGCGGCGAGCAGCGCGGACGGGTCGCGCAGGTTGGCCATCGCGGTGCCGGAGAGGGTCCACAGGTCGCCCGCCTTCCAGCTGAGCAGCGCCGCGCCGTAGAGCCGACCGACCACATACGACGTGCCACGTTGCAGCGCTGGGGCCGAGAACGCCTTGAGATAGCCGCCCGGCGAGCCAGCGCCCGGCCCGTTCCACGCCACCTCGGCGCTCACGGTGATGTCGGAGCCGATCCGGTCGACGCCGAAGCTGGCGCGCAAGGCGTCAAAACCGTTCGGTCCGCCCGGTGGCACGTCATCCAGCGACCACGGCGCCGCGACCTCGGTGCGGATCTTCCAGACGTCGACCAACAGCGTCACCCCCGCCGCGGCCCACAGATCACGCCACTGCTTGGCGGCCACGACATACGCCTCGACGTGGTCGCCTCCGTAGGCCACGCGCAATCCCCCCGACAATTCGGCCCAGGAGCCGCGGTCGGCGATGACCAGATCCATCTCGATGTCGTCACGCGGATACATCAGCGCGCGCAACGCGTCGACGCCGCGCTTCTCGATCCGGTCGAGCTCGAACGGGCTCTGCTGCACCCACACGTCAGCTACGGGGATGACGCTCGCGAACCCCCACGTGATCGCCTGCCGCCCCAGCTTCAGGTCCGCGACGGGTGTCTCCACCGTCAGCTTCAGTCGGTCGAGGTCGTGCTGCACCGCGAAGCCGTCCCCTTTCGCCAGCGTCGTGTTCAAGTCGAGCCAACGCTTGGGCGGCGCGCTAGATCCGACGCCGATCAGCGAGCCCATCCCGGTCGTCTGCGGCGGCGCGCTGAGGTTCCACAGCACGCGATTATGCACGTCGAGCCGCGCGATTTTGCCGAGATCTAGGCCCCAACGCACCCGCAGCGTGCCGCCTTGAAAGGCGCTGTCCTCGGGGATCAGACCCTTCGCCACACCCTCGCTCGCCCAAGGCAGGTGGGTCACGCCCGTGGCTTGCTGCACGTAGCCAGACAGCACCAGCCGCGCCGGGCCGCGGTTGAAGAGCTCGGTCGCCGCCGCGTCGGGCGCACAAACAGTCGCGCAGAGCAGCGCCATCACCGCAAGCAGCCCACGATTGCGGCCGCTGAGCTGATCCAAACCAGCGTTCACGCGTCACCCTCGTCGGGTTGCGCCAGCTGACCGCTGCGCAGCCGAATGACGCGACGACACCGCTCGATCACCTGCGAATCATGCGTCGAGAACAGGAAGGTGACCCCCAGCTCTTTGTTGAGCTCCAGCATCAGATCCAGCAGCGCCTCGCTCGTCTCCCCGTCCAGATTCGCCGTCGGCTCGTCCGCCAGCACCAGCCGCGGCTTAGCCGCCAGGGCCCGCACCACCGCCACGCGCTGCTGCTGTCCACCGCTCAGCTCGTGCGGGCGCCGCTCGCTCATGTCCAGCAACCCGACCCGCTCCAGCAGCGGCATCACGGTCGCTTTGCGCACCTCCGGCGGCACCCCCCGCAGCTGCAGAATGAACTCCGCGTTCTCGCGCGCCGTCAGCACCGGGATCAGGTTGTACGCCTGAAATACAAAGCCGATGTGCTGCAAGCGATAGTTGGCCGCGTCAGTGCCCGTCATCTCCGAGATGACATCCTCCTCGATCAACACGCGCCCCTGCGTCGGTCGGTCGAGACAGCCGATCAGGTTCAGCAGCGTCGTCTTCCCCGAACCAGAGGGCCCCGCGAGCGCCGTGAACTCGCCTTTGTCGAGGTCGACCGTCACGCCGCGCAGCGCGTGCACGTCGATCTCGCCTTGCCGGTAGGTGCGGTGCACGTCTTGTACTCGAATCAAAGCGCTCATGATTGTTCCCCATATGCCTTTCAGGACGTGCTACGCCAAGCACCACCGCTACTCGTAAAACCGCATCGCTTCCGACGGCGCCATCCGCGTCGCTTTCCAGGCCGGATACAGCGCGCTGAGCATCACCAGCGTCCCGGCTCCGACCGTGGCAGTCAGCCATTTGACGGGTCGCAGCTCACTGCGCAGCACCATGTCGCCCATGTCGATGCCGCCCACGCCCATCTCGACGCCGTACAGCTCCGCCACGTCGAGGCCCCAGTGCTGCAGCGCCAAGTGGGCCGTAAAACCAAGCAGAAAGCCCGCTGTCAGCGAGACCAGCGTCAGCACCGCCGTCTCCAGAATCAGCAACCCTGCGATGCGCGGCCCCGTCACGCCCAGCGCGCTCAGCAGGCCGAACTCGCGCACGCGCTCCATCACCACCATCAAGAAGCTGTTGGCGATGGCAAACGCCACGATGATAAAGAGCACGATGAGAAACACGTAGTTAAACGCGTCGTCGATCTCAATGAAGCCGACGATCTCCGGCATGGCCTGCTGCCACGTCAGCACCTCGCGCGTCACTGTCTTACCGGCCACTGTTTTGCCGCCTTTCTGCGCTCCTGGCCCGGAATCCCAGGCGTTCAGCGTGGCGAGCACGGCGGTTTTTATGGTCTCGGAAGCCAGCGTCATGTCGGCGACGATGCCCAGCTCATGCACCTGAGACCCCTTCAACCCCAGGGCGCTGCGCGCGCCAGCCAAGTTGGTGTAGGCGATAGCTCTGTCGAGGTCGCGCGAGCCCGTGGCGATCACCCCCGTCACCAAAAACAGCGCCCGTCCCACCTCGCCGTCGGCCCGGTTTGAGGTCAGCACCACCCGGTCGCCGAGTTTGACGCTCAGCTCCGCCATCACGCCCTTGCCCAGCACGATCGGGTGACCCAGCTGGCCGCCGTCCCCCGTCTTCGGCATGACCCCCTGCGTGAGCTTGCTGGTCGGATCAAACAGCGCCTTCTCCCGATCCGTATCGACCCCCTGCAGCATGATCGGCGCGCTGCTCTCCGACGTCGTCAACAGCCCGGCGATGAGCACCCGCGGCGCCACCTCAACCACCCCAGGCGTCGCGCGCAGCAGCTGCAGCAGGGCCGGCGGCGCGTCGATGATCTGGCTGGATTCTCGGTCTGCGTGGAAGCCCTTGGCGTGCACCAAGACGTGGCCACCCGCGATCTCCCCGGCTTTGTCGGCCAGGCTGCCATGCATGTCGTCGCCCATGCCCATGCTGAACAAGGAGAGGCCGTAGCTGCCGCCGATGGCGCTGATCAGAATGAGCGTGCGCACCCGGTTGCGCCACAGGTTGCGCCAGGCCATCAGGAACATCACCAACACGGTTGACTTGAACATGGCTCAGCTCCTCCCCGCGATGGTCGCCGCCGGTTCCAAGCGCATCGCCTTCCACGCTGGCCAGATACCTGCGAGCGTGCCCACGACCAGCATCACGAGCGTCGGCTCGAGGATGGTCGTGGCCCTGAGCTTGAAGAAGATGCGCTCATTGAAGGCGATGCCCATGTAGCTGAACGAGCCGCCGTCGGTGAACATCGACATGTCGAACCCCACCGCCGCGTGCCAGCTAGCGAGCGCCGTCCCCATCGCCGCGCCTAGCAACGCGCCGGCGAGGGCGAGCAGGAAGGTCTCGGTCAACACCAACCGAAACAACCGCGCCGGGCTCAGGCCAATGGCGAGCATCACCCCGAACTCGCGGCGGCGCTCCCAGGCGCTCATGCGTTGCGTGTTCACAATACTCAGGATCGCGATGAGGTAGATCACGAAGTAGAGCAGGCTGGTCGATTTGTCGTTGAGCTCCACCATTTTGAACAGATCGGGCGCCAACTCCGACCACGGCTGCACCAGCAGCGGCACGGCGGCGTTGAGGTCTTGCTCGTCCGGATCGACCTTGAGCGGCGCGCTGGCCATCTTGTGCTGGTCCGAGCGGAGGGCCTGTGTCAGCTGCGCGGCGACGAGGTTGACGTTGTCGAGGCGCGCCGTCTTGATCGCCAGTTCGTGGGTCCGGCCGTCTAAAACCCCGAGATAACGGGCGTCTTCGAGATGGATGAAGGCGGTGCTGCGATCGATGAGCTGATTGCCGGTCTCGACGACGCCGCGCACCACGAAGAGATCATTGCCCAGGGAGCCGTCGGTCGCCTGCAGAAACGCGACCACCTCTGAGCCTACTTTTACGTTGAGTTTCCGCGCCAGATCTTTGCCTAGCACCACCTCGTGCGGCCCGGTCTTCGACGGTTTGGCGCTCAGCCAAGCGCCCAGGGTCACCGCGCCCGCCACCGGAGTCACCTTCGGCTCCCGCACAGCATCGACGCCGACCAACCGGGTCACCTGCGACCGTCGCTCGTTGCCGAGCAGCCCCCACAGATGGACCCGCGGGCTCACCGCCTGCACCTCGGGCACGCCTTCAATCGTCTTCAGCATCGCCGCGCTGACCTCGAAACTGCGCTCAGGCCGCGCTTTTTCGGCGTAATCGGCGCGATGCACCTGCACCTGCCCGAGCTCCACGCTCGTCGCGCCGCGCACCATGGTGCCGCTGAAGCCGGCCATCATCGCCACGGTCCAGACCATCATGGCGACGCTTACGGCGATGCCGCCCGCCGTCAGCCCGCTCCGCCAGCCGTTGCGCAGCAGGTTGCGCGCCGCCATGGCGAGAAACGAGGTTCGTAGATTGCCCGCCATCGCATACCCCCAATCGCCAGCCCATCCACACGCGCGTCGGGTCGCGTTACCGCTTCGCCGCCCGCCGCAGACCACGCTTGGAGAACGTGCTCTCCGGCACCACGACGTCGAGCTCGAACCTCTCGTAGATCATCTCCGTGCGCTCCTTCGGCTTGTTGGCCGGCACCAGCACCATGCGGTGCGGAATCCTGCGCCCGGAGATGAGCTTCACGTCGTCATACGTCATCGTGCGAACGAGCTTGCCGCGATCGTAAAACTCCGAACGAATCGGGGTGAAGTGGGTGGCGTGCATCGTGAACAGCACCAGCGTGTAGACCACCGGCGCGCCGGGTTTGGGCTTCATCCGCGCGAGCAGCACCCGCGTCGCGCCCGCCATCTTCCAAGTCAGCTGGGTGGTGTAGTCCTTGTCCCAGCTGGTGTCGCGGATGAGGTCGTCATTGCTAAAGTGGCTACCCATCCAGCTTGAGCCCAGCAGCCCGCTCGGGATGCGGATGAGTCGGTCGGCGCGCGGCGCGTAGTTGTAGAGCTCCTCCTTGTTTTTCAGCGTCGCGGTGCCGGCCTCTCGCGTCGGCTTGCGAATCACCACCAGCGCTTGATCCTGCCCGCGGGTCCACATCTCCATGGTGAGCGTGCGTGTGCTGCGGCGTTTGACGACGTTCATCGTCATGGTGGCGTGGCTCGACTTCGAGCGATACAGGTCGTCGAGCTGCGCTAGCACCTGCTTGTTGGTCGGTAGCGGCGGCTCGGCTGCGTGCGTGGTCTGGCTGAGGAAGACGCTGCCGACCGCGAGGATCAGGCAGAGCAGGGTGGCGAGAGAGTGGCGAGTCATGGCGTGCTCCAGTCGTGTTCGAGCGTCACTGTAGGCGCGCTGAGCGTTCGGTCAATCCCGTACGGTGTCGCGAACGCTCAGCGATGCGCTGGTCAGAAGATCACGCGAAAACCGCGAAAAAGTCGACCGTTACGTCGTCGAGCCGGGCGTCGGAGCAGACGTCGTGGCCGACAGCAGCGCGTCATAAGCATCACCCGGCAAGGGGAACCAGCGCAGGTGCTGAAAGTCGTCGTTCAGCTCGGGATCTTGGGGTCGTGACCCACCGATCGCCGTCTCGCAGGCTCGCTTGACGGCCGCGTGCGCCGCCTCCACGTAGGTGCTCAACGCCCACTCAGGCTCCGTCGCGCGCCGAATGCGGTAGCTCATCCGGCCGCCGCGATAGCTCACGTCAGACAGCCGCAGCGGCGCGGCGCGGCGGCCGTTGCGATGGCGCCACATTCCAGTGTCGGGCTCGAAATCGTAATCGACCAGCAGCTTCCAGCCGTGCTCCGCGATGAACGCGACGGCCTCTAACAAGTACGTGAACACCGCCTCCGAGATGAAGTAGTTGAAGTTGACGCGCACCCAGCCGGGCTTGATGCCTTCGCAGCCCCGATTGATCTCCCGCTCGAACTCGTGGGACCGGTCCAGATCGATCTGCAGCAGGCGATGGCCATAGGGTCCAGCGCAGGAGCAGCCGCCGCGACTCTGGATGCCAAAGAGGTCGTTGAGCAGCGCGACGACAAAATCGTGATGCAGAAAGCCGGCGCCGTGCCGCACCACAAACGACACGATGGAGAGCCGCCACGCGTCCGGGTTGCCGAGGATCTGGAGGTTGTCGACCGCGGACCAGCGTGTGATGGCGCGTCGAATGAACTCGTGCTCGCGCGCCCGAATCGCCGCGGTGCCGACGGCCGCCTTGAGCTGAAAGACGAGGCCAGCCCGGATCGCGCCCAGGATATCCGGCGTCCCGCCCTCCTCACGGTGCTCGATGCTGGCGAGGTAGCTGTGCTCTCGCGCGTTCACATAGGCGACGGTGCCGCCGCCTGGGACAGTCGGCACCGCGCGGTCGAATAAGCGCCGCTTGGCGATCAACACCCCGGGTGTGCCCGGCCCGCCGATGAACTTGTGCGGCGAGAGGAACACCGCGTCCTTGTACGCCAGCGGATCGACCGTGGGGCCAGCGCTCGAGGCGTCGTCCGACGCGCTGCGTCCGGGGTTCATGTCGATCTGCACGTAGGGGCCCGCCGCCGCGAAGTCCCAGAACGCCAGCGCGCCGTGCCGGTGCAGCAGCGCGCTGATGCCGTAGGTGTCCGAGCCGATGCCGGTGACATTGCTCGCCGCTGAGAAGCTGCCGATGCGCAGCCGTCGATCCGCGTAGCGCTTCAACGCCGCCTCCAGCTCGGCCTGGTCGATGTGGCCGTCGCTGTCCTCCCCGATGCGCACCACGTCGCAGATCGACTCGCGCCACGGCAGCTCGTTGGAGTGATGTTCGTAGGGCCCGATGAAGACCACGGGGCGCTCCGAGGCCGGGATCTGGGCCGCAAAGTCGTAGCGGCCGTCGAGCGACTCGGGCAGCCGCAGGTCCAGCGCCCGCACCAGCTTGTCGATGGCGCCCGTCGCGCCGGTGCCGGTGAAGAGCACGACATCGTCTGGCCCCGCACCCACACACGAGGCGATGATCTGACGGGCGTCCTCGCGGAACGTGGTGGTCTGCAGCCCGGTGCCGCTGGTCTCGGTGTGCGTGTTGGCGTAACGCGGCATGACCTCTTGCCGCATGAAGTCTTCGATAAAGCTGAGGCTGCGCCCCGAGGCCGTGTAGTCGGCGTAGGTGACGCGGCGCGTGCCGTACGGGCCAACCAAGCACTCATCGGCGCCGATCATGCCTTCACGGATTGTGTCGATGAGGTGCTGGGTGTCTGTCGCGAGGTCCGGCGAGGCGGTCATAGTCGGGTCCTGGTTGGCATGAGGTCGGCGGCGGAGGCGGGGCAGCGCGAGCCAGCGCAGGGCTAGAATAGACTGATCTGGTCATCTTTTTGGGGAAGGCACACCCACGTGGCCCGGTTTGATGCGCAGCGGAGCCCGTGGACTAGCCCCTACGCTACGACTCTGGAGGCGGGCGAGCGCCGCGCTGTAACCGCGGGTCCGCGCGGCTGGTTGGCGGTTGGACACCTTGGTCCTGAACGACGCCGAATATGGTATGCCGCGCCATGTGCTGGCTGTGACAGGCCCGCCCATTGATGTGACCCCCTGCATGTGGAGCTCGCCCGCCATGAACCGTCTTCTGCTCTTGAGCTTCCTCCTGACCACTTTGGCCGCCTGCGGCTCTACTGGCGGCGCCGCGGCTGGCGCTTTCGACACAGGCATCGACGGCGGCGCTATTGGCCAAGATGGCTCCACAGCAGACGGCGGCGGTGGTGTGGACGCCGTGCGTTCAGCGGACGCCGAGGGTGACGTTGAACCGGACGGAGCGTCGGTCGACGTCGGTCCGCTCCCGGACGTGCTGACCTCAGACGCCGGAAATCCGGTCGATACGCAGCCAGATGCGGGCTCGAATGACACCGGCGTCGCTGGACGCAGCGATGTTCTGCCCAACGACGCTGGTGTTGACGCCGCGCCGGATGTCGCCCCAGACGTGGCCCCCGACGCAGCCCCAGATGCTGCCCCGGACGTTGCGCCTGACGTTGCGCCTGACGTCGCGCCTGACGTTGCGCCTGACGTTGCGCCTGACGTTGCGCCTGACGTTGCGCCTGACGTTGCGCCTGACGTCGCTCAGGACACGGGTCCAGACGTCGCGCCGGACGCTGGTCCTGACGTCGCGCAGGACACCGGGCCCGACGTCGCGCAGGACACCGGGCCCGACGTCGCGCAGGACACCGGGCCCGACGTCGCGCAGGACACGACCGCGGCCGACACGGGCACGACCGATACGGGCGCCGCGGACGGCGCCACAGACGGCGTGTCGGGCGCGGACGGGCAGGCCGGCTGCGGCGCGAACACCGACTGCGATGACGCCAACGTCTGCACCCACAACGTCTGCGCGAACACGGTCTGCACGTTTCCGCCCGTCAACGACGGCCCCGTCTGTGCAACTGGATTCTGCAAAGCCGGCGCCTGCGTTGCCCCTCCGACGCTGCCCAGTGGCGCCGTGGTGATCACCGAGATTCACTTCAACCCGGCTAAGACCACCGACGCAAATGGCGAGTGGATCGAGGTGTTCAACCCCACCGCGTCGCCGGTGTCGCTCGAGGGCGTGGTGCTCGCTGACAAGTCGACGACGCACACCATCACGACCGCCTACACCGTGCCGCCGCAGGGCTACGGACTGCTCGGCATCAACGGCGACCCCAACGTGAACGGCGGCGTGACGCTGTCGGTCGTCTACAGCAAGATCGCGCTCTCAAACGCCAGCAGCGGTGGGCGAATCGCGCTGCTGAACGCTGACAAGTCCGTGATCGACGAGGTCGTGTATCAGACGACGACCGGCCTGAATGGATGGCCCGGGGACGTCGCGGGCCGCTCCTACCAGCTCAGCCCAGAGTCGCCAAACCTCGCCAATAACCACGAGGGCAAGCGCTGGTGCTGGGGTCGAGAGACGTTCGGCGCGGGCGACCGCGGCTCCCCCGGCAAGCCAAACGGGAGCTGCAAGGCGAGCTGGTGCCGGCTGCAGTGGCCCCTCAGCGCCACCATCAAGGTGGGCGACAAGAGCACAAGCTACGCGCGCGTCTACTTCAAGGGCGTGACCGACCAGAGCGACAAGACCGACGTCGATCCAGATCTCCAGACCTGGGCGGGCTACGGACCGGATGGCTCCAAATCGCCTGAATTGGCGGGCTGGCAGTGGGTGAAGGGCGCTCCGAACGCCGGCTACAGCGCGACCGTCGCCAAAGAGCCGAACAACGACGAATACCAAGCGACGATCAGCCCCGCCGCCGCAGGCACGTACGACACCGCGTGGCGCGTCTCGTGGCGTGGCAGCCAGGACTTTGTGTACTGCGACACGAAGGTGGGCTTGGGATCGGATGGCTCTGAGGACGGCTACGGCGCCGCGAGCGCGGGTGAGCTGAAGGTGACGCAGTAGGGAGCGCAGACGGCCAGCAACGCCGCGGCTCAACCCGTCACTTAGCGCACGCCGGAGGGGTGGGCCCCGCGCACGGCCCGGCCCAGTGGACCGTCGTCTTCGCGCTGCCGTGGAGTGCACCCGCGGCTAACTGGGCGTCGACCTCGACCCGGACCAACTGGCCGGATGCGTGGCAGGGACACTGCACCACGACTGGTATGCCGTCATAGCCAACGAGACCTGGCAGCTCTGGATCGGGTGTCGGGACAACCTTGATGTTGGTGCTTCCCGGCGCGAGCGGTGCGGCCTGGCCTTCGATGAACAACCGCACCGACACCGGCACCGCCGCGCCGGGGGGCATCGCACCCGCGGCCACACGAAAGCTGATCCACAGATGCTGGGCCCCCTGCCATCCCGGTACTATGGGCGCGGCGGCTAGACTGAAGGGCTTGAACCCAGTCCCATCATTGGCGGCGCCGCCGACCCAAAGCGCGGGCGCGGTCGTGTCGTCCGCATCGGTGGCGTCGGCGAGTCCGTCACCGACCGGCGCGTCGCTGTTCGCAGTTGCGCCGCCATCGTCGTCAGGCTGTGCATCGACGGCCGAACCGTCGGGGCTCGCGGTGTCTGCTTCTGGGGCGTCGGCCGGTCCATCGACCGCCGTGTCCGCGTAGCCATCGTGGGGCGCCGCGGCGTCCCCGGCGCGGCTGTCGGCTGAGGGCGTCGCCTTGTCGGCGTCGACGCCGCTGGCGTCTGTTTGGACGCCGCCTGCACACGCGAGCATCGTCACGGCCCAGACGATGACGAGCAGGTGTGTTGGGATGATTCGTGGGTTCATGAGAGGACGGAGGCTTGTTGCGATTGTGTCGAACGCCAGCGCGAATAGGACCGAACCCAGTGCGGACAAGCACCTTAGCACGTGGTCCGGTCTTTCTCTGCGTCTTGGCGGGGAGAGAGCCGCCCTCCAGCCCGATGCTTGATGGTCTCCTGACGCAGATGCTAGCGTACCGTCTACCGGGAGGGCATGTGACGCGTGTGTGGTGCAAATCACTGATTGGCAGCCTCAGCCTACTGCTGTCGGTCGGTTGCGCATCCAACCCGCCAGCATCCGCGGC